>CAOJVE010000152.1 GCA_948444865.1 uncultured Lachnospiraceae bacterium | reverse complement strand
TTTCACACTGCACATTCTGTATGTAGATGTTAAAACTCTGTTTCTTTTCCCTCACCTGGGGCTGGATCACGAGCATAATGTTCTGCATGACCTCGCACAGGGAAACCGGTTCCATATGCAGGACAAAACCGCCGCTGTCTATTTTGGCCATATCCAGCATATCATTGATCAGCCCCAGCAAATGACGACCGGATACAATAATGCGTTTCAGACATGTCCGAATCCGCGCCGCATTGTCCAGGTTATTCATGGCAACCCGGGTCATACCCATAATGCCGTTCATGGGCGTGCGGATATCATGGCTCATGTTGGAAAGGAACTCACTTTTCGCCCGGTTGGCCCGCTCGGCTGCAAGCCGTTCCATTTCCGCCGACTCGTAAGCCTGGTTCAATTCCCGCATCTGCCTTCTGGTATTACGGAAATAGCCGATAAAAACCAGAAGAAGCACGCAGAGGATTAAAGCACAGCAAGCCAGCGAACAAAATGACCAGCCGTCCGCCATCTGCTCCACCTTCTGATCCAGCAGGCTATACGGCATGTACAGCAAAAGATACCACTCAGACGCGGGCAGGGTGGTGCAGTACAAATTCCATCGCTTCCCGTCCATGGTAACTTCATTGGTATAATCCTGCCCTCTGTCAATGGCATCCCAAAGCTGCGGAGCATACGCCTGCTGTTTATCCCAAACGGCATGATCCATATGGTCGCCGCTCTCTGTATCGGCATTATGCAGGATAAGACTCCCGTCCCTGCGGATAATGGAGTAATCCACCATGTTACTGTCAATGTTAACGGCCAGGGTGTCGCTGAGATAACGAATCGGAAGCCCTGCTACCAGCGCAATGCTTTTTTCTCCGTTTCCAATTTCATAAGCCACCGGAACCCCGATGAGCGCCACCCGTTCCCCGTCTTCGTCCTGGCCTATGCACACATTTTCCCGACCGCCCAGCACAGACCGGTGAAGGGCCTGGGGCGCCTCCGGCTGAACTTTGGAACCGTATATCATATGAAATTCTCCATCCTCTGTGTAAAAGGCCAGATATTCAAACCCCCTGGAGCGGGCGTTGTGCGTTAATTCTACGCGCTGCGCCATGCTGTCCCTGTTCTGCGCGGGAGAAACGGCGTCCACCAGCGCCCCCACCTGGGACAGGCGGAGTTCTATGATGGTCTGGAAATGCGAGGCGACCTGTTTGCTCATGCCAGACATATAGATTGCCCCGATTTCTTTGATTGCGCCGGCTCCCATCCGATTCATCCACAGCGTCTGGACATTAAAAATAATCACGCAGAAAATAGACGCCAGAATAAGGCTGACTGCCAAAAAACGTATCGGTCTGTGTTTCATAAACAAGCCCCCAATATTGCGTTGAATTTTTCTATATCTATTATATTATAACACTATACAGGAAAAAAGGTAATCTTTCTTTTTTGTCGCTCACCGAGTCTTTCCTATGATATACTATATTTCACCTGAAAACGCACAAAAGGAGAACAAGCATTGAGAAAAATGACAGACAGCGACTGGATTGCATTTGCCGTTGATTTTGCGGAAGCCATTATTAAAGTGGAACCGCCCGAACTGGATTATATCCACGATGAGTATCTTGTCGGCGAATCGCAATATGGATTCCTCGGCGACGACGCGCTTGATATATGGAAGGATGTCCTCTTTATCCTTGTAGGCCATGGGGCATTCATCCAGAGTAGAATGGTTGACCGAGGTGGAATAAACGCCGGCCTCTCTCATGGCGCCGTCGTACTCTTCCACGGAGAAGAGCCGCTTCGCCTCGCTTCTGGAACAGCGCCGGCCCGCTCCGTGGGGCGCGGATTCATTCCAGTCGGGATTGCCTTTTCCCACGCAGATGAGCGAGCCATCCCGCATGTTCAGGGGAATTAAGATCCGCTCCCCTTTTTTCGCGCTGACCGCCCCTTTGCGGATAACGTTGGAGTCACAGTCAATGTAATTGTGCGCCGTCGTAAAGCTTCCCAGCGGCTCCATCCCGTAATGCTCCAGAATAAGCTTCGCGATCATTTTCCGGTTTTCGTCGGCGAACTCCTGGCAGATTTTCATGTCGTGGAGATACTGCTCGCTGTATTTCCCGTACAAGAAACAATATTCCCGGGGCACGTCTGGAGGGGTCTGGCGGAAATTGCGGTGCAAATCCTTAAGCGCCTCATGGATCTTGCCCCGGCGGCCCGCCGCTTTATACGCGGCCTTGATGCGCTCCTCTTCCTCCCACATGGCCTCCTTCCCGGTGTGCAGGCCCACGGCCATGGTCTGGTAATATTCCACTGTCTGCTTCCCGAGCTGTCTGCTCCCCCAGGTCGGCCGTAAAGCCGATGACGCAACCCGCGCCCGCATGGCAGTCGGGCATGATGCGGATCCGCGCCCCCGCGAAGGCTTCCAGATTCAGCAGCCCCCGGCTCATAAGTAGATTTTTTTCAGGATCTTTGCCAGCATCTGGGCATACGGATCCTCGCTGTGGAACCCCCGAAAGGCATCTTCTGTAAAAGATTTTAGGCTGAAGCTGGGGGGATAGCCTTCCATCGTTATGCCGGATGGCGTTAAGTAGCGCACCTCCATCGTGTTCCCCCAAAGGGAATGCCCACTGCCTTTGCCGACGTAATCCGCAATCTGACCCAGCGTATAGAGATATTTCCTTGAGCGGTATCCGGGGATCTGCGCCCAACGCTCCTTAAGGATCAGGTTTGCCGCCATTTCCGCCATTTCCGCGTTGTCATCCCAAGAAACATCCGGCCTAAAATGCTTTATGATCCGCTTAAATGTTTTCTTCCACACTGTATCATCCAGTTCATCCCAGGGATCATCGATCTGGACAGAGAATCCTTTTACCCGAAAATTATTTTGCAGGATCTCTAAAAGCTGCCGTCCGAGGGTAACACCAAACCGTTTTCCCTGGCAATAAGAGAGATAGTCCGCGGCTTGCTTCTTATCCAAGCTGCTGTCCGTAGTCTTCAACTCCACCAGAAAGACCCGATCATCTTTTGCCAGAACGTAGTCTATCTTCGCTCCTTTGCTCCCGAACTTTTTTTCTCCGGAAGCATCTTTGCGGGGGATGGACATCTCTTTGGTTACAAGTTCAGCCCCTTCGATCAGTTCATGGATATAGGGCGTCAGCAGCGTATCCAGAATGACCTCCGCCTTGATGTTGGGAGTAAAGTAGTCGCTGACAACCTGGTCACAAATACATTCTTCCAATGTTTCTTTATTTTCTGACAATGCACATCACATCCTTTCACAGTTGTTGGTTACCGTTTTTTTATTATACCACACAAAAATCCCCCAAAACGACAGCCGCCCAAATTAAAAAAACGCCGCCAGGGGAAAATCTTTCCCCCCAGGCAGCGTCATTTCTGCCGTTTTCCATCTTTGAAAACAGCCCTATCCACAATCTTTTCGCTCTCCCGGTCTTTTACGATGACCGCGAAGTCCGCCTCCGGGCAGGCGCCAACGACATCCGCAGCCTCCTCGTAGGAAATCTGGCGCAGCCCCGGAATCTGGGCCAGCAGTTTTTCCAGCGCCTCGTCGCCGCCCGCGCTTTTTTTGCGGTAAATCTGACAGGAAAAATCGTCGTCGTACAGGCGCAGCAGAAATCTGTTCAGGTTTTTTTCCTGTTTCAGCCACCGGATTTTTTCTTTTTTATACAGGCGGCAATGTTCCTCCCATTCCCTGTCCGTCGCCTCGTTTCGCCCTTCGGTTATCCAGGGGAATTCTTCCAGCAGGCGTTCCCCCAGATACCGGGAGCTTTTCTGGCCTCCGGCCCAGTTTAAGTGGCCCTCATCGTGAAAATCCGTCTGAAAGTCGATGGGCAGCTCTTCGTCGTAAATCATATTGAAAAAGGGAACGTCATACTCCGCCGCTACCTTCGCCACCGCGTTCATGCCCCGCTGCTCCTCGTCGCCGATACAGCAGGGAATGGCCGTTAAAATCAGCGGAATGTCCCGCGTCTGACACTCCTCAATCAGCCGGCGCAGGTATACAAAGCCCGTGGAATCCGGCTCGCACATGTCCGTCTCGTCCACGACCTGGTACGCGGACATGTCCTGTATTTTGCTGATGATAATGCCGCCTTTTAAAAGGGATCTCCTGGGCGACAGATCAATGGCGCCCAGCTGGTCCCAGCGGTTGTGGTACACATAAAAGTCAAATAAATGCTCGATTCGTTTTTCCCTGTCCTCGAACAGATCGTTGACCATGCGGATTTTCATCCGGGAAAAGGGGATGCTGTCCATGCCGTTGTGCATGTTCATCTCTTTTTCCGGCGTTTTCCCGTCCTTTACCACGTGAAAGCAGTCCAGCACGACCGCCTTCGGCTCGGCGTAGGAAAGCGCGTTTAAAAACGTCCAGTAGGTCTGCGGAATGGGATTGCTGGTGGAGGCCAGGCAGTAGGACGTGATTTTATAATCCTTGTACAGCTCCACCGACTGCACGCCCTGGCGCATATGGCTGGTCCCCAGAAACCACACGTCGTACCCTTCGGGATTTTTCCAGAATTCCTCGTAGCCGATTTTGCTGTTTTTCCGCTCCAAAAGGTCGCTGACTCTGCCGAACGCAAAGACGAATACGATTATAAAGCAAATGGAGCGGATGATGTTTTTGATTGTCTGACTTTTCATCTTCTGTCCCCGTTCTCAAAATTGAAAGTATACAAAAGCCTGCGCATCGTAGCCCGCGCCCCAGATTCCGAACACCAGAATAAAAAGCGCCGAGCCGATGTAAAGCAGCCAGCGGCACCACAGATCCTGACTGACAATCCGCTCCATCACGGGAACTTTGCATTCCTTTAAAATGTCGCCCACAAACAAAATCCCGATGGCAAAAAGCATCAGCCAGAACTGCCTCGCGCTCAGGCCCAGTTCATACAAAGATCCGTCAAAAAGAACGCGCGCATTGCGCATGGTAAAAATGCTCTTAATGACGTAAAACGCCCGCCCCACGCTCTTTGCCCGGAAAAAAATCCATGTGAAATCCACCAGAATAAATGTGATCGCCGTCTGCAGACAGACGTGGCCGATGCTGTCCGTATGAAGCCCAATTTTTCCATAAAGCCGCTCCCTAAACTTCTTCGTCAAAAGCCCGGCGGACTGAAAAAGCCCGTTTAAAAATCCCCATATGACGTACGTCCACGCGGCGCCGTGCCACAGGCCGCTGACCAGAAAAACGATCATGCGGTTTACATACTTGCGCGCCTCGCCTTTTCGGTTTCCGCCCAGCGGAATGTAGAGGTAATCCCGAAACCAGGACGTAAGAGAAATATGCCACCGCTTCCAGAAATCCGACACGCTTCGGGCCAGATACGGGCAGTGGAAATTCTCCATCAGGGAAAATCCCATTACCTTCGCCGCGCCGATGGCGATCATGGAATAGCCCGAAAAATCGCAGTAAATCTGCACGGCGAACAAGACGCTGGCCGCCAGCAGATACGCGCCCGGATACATTTGCGGATCTCCGTAAATCCGGTCCACGACGATAGCGATCCGGTCCGCCAAAACCAGTTTCTGAAAATAGCCCCACAGCATAATCAAAAGCCCGTCCCGCATGTTTTCATAACGAAAGACATGCTCCTCGCGAAACTGGGTCAAAAGATTTTTGGACCGCTCGATAGGCCCGGCCACCAGCTGCGGGAAAAAAGAAACAAACAGCGCGTAGCGCAGAAAATTCTTTTCCGCCTTAATTTCCCTGCGGTATACATCCATGGTGTAGCTCAGCGCCTGGAAAATATAAAAAGAAATGCCCACCGGCAGGATCACGTCAAAAGAAGGGTTGAGCAGCGAAAGGCCAAACCTTCCCAGCGCGCGGTTGATGTTCGCCACCGCGAAATCAAAATATTTAAATAGAAATAAAATCGAAAGATTCAATGTAAAACAGCCCGCCACGCACCATTTCTTATACCGCAGCGCCGCATCCGGCGCGTCCGCAAACCGACTGTCCGCCCCATCCATCAGCCAGCCGCTTAAAAAAGTGGCGCCGGTGGAAAAAAGCAGCAGCAGCGCGTATTTTGCGTTCCAGCACATATAAAAATAATAGCTGGCCATCAGAAGCCATATGTATCTTCTTTTCGGCGGAATCAGAAAATACGCCATCGTAACCGCCGGAAAAAAGACTAGAAAATGAATTGAGTTAAATAGCATCTTTGGTTCGCCCCTGCGTTGTGCCATGCTAAGCTGAGATTCGCTTGGGGGGG
>CAOJVE010000151.1 GCA_948444865.1 uncultured Lachnospiraceae bacterium | reverse complement strand
CGAATCCTCCATGGCATTTTCCTCCTCTTCGCATCCCGCAACCGGGACAAATGTTTTTTAAGGCAGGGCCGCCTTTTTTCGCAGTCCTGCCCCTTTTTTCATCGTTGTTATTCCACGACGGTGCATCCGTCCACAATATAGCTCCAGGACGGCGCGGAAACCTCTTCCTGTTCCGGGAAATGATCCCCTTCTTTTACTTCATATTCTTCGCCTTCCGGGCTTACGCCTTTTAATGGCCCTGCAAATACATCCAGTTCGCCGGCGCGTATCTTCTCAGTGGCCTCGTCGATGGCTTCCTGGGTGCCCTCCGCGATGATGTCCGTGTTCAGCGGTGACAGATACACAGCGTCCTGTGAACCGTCTTCAGACAATCCCTGGCACCAGTCAACCGGAATCTCTTCCCCGTCGATGACGGCTTGTACCGCTTCCGTCAGATAAATGCTCCAGTCGATGCATGCGGAAACCAAAGAAGCTTTCGGCGCGGCGGAAATAGTGTCCGCATTGTAGCCCGCCTGCCATACGCCGTTTTTCTCAGCGGTTGTGGCGGGGGCCGTTGAATCGGAATGCTGGGAAATCACGTCACAGCCGTTGTCAATCAAAGCCTGCGCAACCTCCGCCTCTTTCTTCGGATCGTTCCAGGAGTTGGTATACTGAATCTCCATGGTCACGTCCGGGTTCACGCTCTTGGCGCCCAGATAAAAGCTGGTGAATCCGCTGATTACTTCCGCATAAGGGAATGCGGCCACATAGCCCAGTTTATTGGATTCTGTCTTCTTGCCTGCGGCAATTCCGGAAAGATAACGCGCCTGATAAATGGAAGTAAAATAATTATGCATATTCGCTAATCCTGAACTAGCCGCCTGATACCCGGTGGAATGGCAAAACTGCACATCTGGGTATTCTTTCGCCACTTCCAGCATATAATCTTCAAAACCGAAGCTTGTGCCGAAAATAATGTTGCATCCCGCATCTACCAGCTCCCGAAGGGCTGTATCACACTCTGCGTCTTCTGGTGTGTTAAATTTGTTTACAATCTGATCGTCAGTCAGACCGATGGCCTCCTGCATCTTCTTGGTGCCCTGATCGTGGTTGTAAGTGTAGCCCATGTCGCTGGGATCGCCGATGTGCACAAAGCCGACTTTCAGGTCTTCTTTGTCAATCCCCACGGATCCCACTGCCTCTTCTTCGCCTTCGGCTGTCCCTTCCTCCTGGCCTTCCTCAGCCGCGGGAGATTCTTCCGTCGCCTGCGCGTTGTCCGCAGCGCCGGAATCCTTATTTGTCCCGCATCCGGTCAGAAGAGTCGCCGCCATGGCTACACTGAGCAGCACGCCAATTACTTTTCTTTTCATTTTAAAAACATCCTCCTTTGAATTTTTCCACTGTTTTATTTTACCATATTTCAACCGCCTGTTCAATTAAAAAGTATCTTGCATGGAAGAACGCCAAATGATATGATAACAGTACGCAAAAAAAGGAGGCGAAATCCATGGATCTGTGGCGGGGCAAACCCTATTACTCCCTGGACGCGATGCTGCGGCAGCGTTTTGGGGAAAAAATTTACAAGATCACGTTAAATGGCGGCATGACCTGCCCCAACCGGGACGGCTCTCTGGGCCGAAACGGCTGCATTTTCTGCAGCGCGGGCGGCTCGGGAGATTTTGCCGGAAACGCGTCCCTGTCCATTCCCGCGCAGATAGAGGAGCAGATACAGGCCATCCGCGAAAAAAGGCCCGTCCGCCGGTTTATCGCCTATTTTCAGGCTTACACCAACACCTACGCCCCTGTCGAATATCTGGCGGAGATTTTCGGCCAGGCGATGGAGCGTTCGGACATCGCCGGGCTGTCCATCGGCACCCGCCCGGACTGCCTGCCGCCGGACGTCCTTGAACTTCTGGCGCGCTTAAACGCCCAGAAACCCGTCTGGGTTGAGCTGGGGCTGCAGACCATCCACGAGTCCACGGCCCGGTATATCCGCCGCGGCTATGACCTGAATTGCTTTGAACAGGCGGTGGCTGACCTGCGAAGCCGGGGGATTGAAGTCATCGTACACACGATCCTGGGGCTGCCGGGCGAGTCCAAAGAAGACACGCTTGCCACCATCCGCTACTTAAACCGCCAGGACATCCAGGGCATAAAGCTGCAGCTTCTCCATATTTTGGAGGGCACCGACCTGGCGGCGGACTATCGGGCCGGGAAGTTTCAGGCGCTTTTTATGGACGAATACCTGGATCTGGTCATTTCCTGCCTGGAATGCCTGTCTCCGGATATTGTCGTCCACCGCATCACCGGAGACGGGCCAAAGGACCTGCTGATTGCGCCGCTGTGGAGCAGCCACAAGCGGGAAGCGTTAAACGCGCTCCACCACAAGATGAAAGTCCAAAACGCCTGGCAGGGCCGCTGTTTCCTCAGAAATTAGGCGTTTGCAAAACGCCCGCCTCAATAGCCCAGAGTTTGGACAAAATAGACAAATAAGGAGCGCATTCAAAACGATTTTGAGCTCCGTTTTGTTTATTTTGCCCAAACTCGCGCCGTTGGGAAAACCGTTTCGCAATTGCCTGATTATAGAAATCTCTGAAAGGAGCCTCGAACATGCCTCAACCGCAAACTTTGTACAAGTTGATCATCCTGTATATGCTGGACAAGGTCAACTCGCCTCTGACCAACTCCCAGATCTGCAATTTTCTGCTGGACCACGACTACACCAGCTATTTTCATCTGCAGGAAACACTCTCCGAAATGACGGAATCCCAGCTGATCTCCGTCAGCGCCGTACGCGACACTTCCTATTATAAGGTAACCGAAAAAGGGAGCGCCACTTTATCTTATTTCACCAACGAGATCTCCGGCGTCATCAAAGAGGAGGTTCTCCAGTACCTGGAAGAAAACCATGTGGAAATCCGCAACCGGACGGCGGTTCTGGCGGACTATTACAAGAACACCGCCCAGGAATATCTGGTCCGATGCCAGGTGAAAGAACGGGGAGGCAACCTCATCGACCTGACCCTATCCGTGCCCACCGAGGAAGCCGCCCGCTCCATTTGCCATAAATGGGAAGGCAAGTGCCAGGAGATCTACGCCTTTATAATGAAGGAACTTCTCTAATCCTCCCCTTTCACTTTCTTTAAATGGGCTTTCAAGTATTTTTCATAGCCCAAGTCGCCCAGCTCATAGAAAACGGCGTCCCGGATCTCATCCGGCAGATACTGCTGCTTTACGTAGTGATTGGGAAAATCGTGGGCGTACTGGTATCCCACGCCGCGGCCCAGCTTTCCTGCCCCCGCGTAGTGGGAATCCTGCAAGTGGACGGGCACCGTGGTCTGCACCGAGCGCACGCTTTTCATGGCGCTGAAAATGGCGTTCACCGCGGCGTTGCTTTTGGGGGCGCAGGCCACGTATGCCGCCGCCTGGGATAAAATAATCTGGGACTCCGGCATTCCCACCCGCTCCACAGCCTGGGCGGCGGAAACGGCCACCGTCAGCGCCATGGGGTCGGCGTTTCCCACGTCCTCCGACGCGCAGATCATGATCCTGCGGGCAATAAACTTCACATCCTCCCCGGCGTACAGCATCTTGGCCAGGTAATACACCGCCGCGTCCGGATCGGAGCCCCGCATGCTTTTGATGAAAGCGGAGATGATGTCGTAATGATTGTCGCCCCCTTTATCATACCGGATAACCCGCTTTTGTATGCACTGGGAAGCCGTCTCCAGATCAATGTGAATTTTCCCGTCCTCCCCCCGCTTGGTGGTCAGAATCCCCAGCTCAATGGCGTTTAAGGCCGCCCGCGCGTCTCCGCCGGCCATGTCCGACAGAAAATCCGCCGCGTCCTCCTCCAACACCGCCTCATAACTGCCCATGCCTTTTTCCCGGTCGGAAACCGCCCGAAAAAGTAACGTGCGGATAGCTTTTTTGTCCAGGGCCTTCAGCTCGAAGATAATGGAGCGGGACAATAAAGCGCCGTTCACCTCGAAATAGGGATTCTCCGTGGTGGCGCCCACCAAGATAATGGTTCCGTCCTCCACAAAAGGAAGAAGATAATCCTGCTGCCCTTTGTTAAAGCGGTGAATCTCGTCGATAAATAAAATCGTCTTTTTTCCATAGGCCCCCAGATCCTGCTGCGCCTTTTTCACCACCGCCTCCATATCCTTTTTCCCGGCCGCCGTGGCGTTAATCTGCGTAAAGCCTGCGCTGGTGGTATTGGCAATCACCTTGGCCAGCGTGGTTTTGCCCGTCCCCGGAGGGCCGTAGAAAATAATGGAGCTTAATTTATCCGCCTGTATGGCGCGGTAAAGCAGCTTGTCCTTCCCGATGATATGCTCCTGCCCCACCACTTCCTCCAAAACCGCCGGGCGCAGACGGGAAGCCAGCGGGGCCTCTTTTTCCAACGTCTTTTCCTTGGCATACTCAAATAAATCCATAACTCCCTCCTTCAATCTCTGTAAATCTTAGGCGATTGTGAAACGTCCCTTTCAATAACCAGAGTTTGGGTAAAATAAACAAAACGGTTTTGAGCTCCGCTTTGTTTATTTTACCCAAGCTCGTCAACTTGAAAGCAATTTAGCAATCGCCTACTGTAAATTCACCGGCACAGGCGCATGAAGCGCAATCCCGTCGGGCCGCACCCGGCAGTCATAGGCCAGAATTTCCACGCCGGCGCGCCTGGCCTCCTGAAGCGCCTGGCCAAATTCCGGGTGCGTCTCCCAGTTGGGCGCCAGCTCCCGCGCCCCCGCCATCTGGATCACGAAGATCAGATACGCCTCGAAACCCTCCCGCACGCAGGCCATCAGCTCCCGCACGTGCTTTACGCCCCTCTCGGTGGGCGCGTCGGGAAAACGGGCCTGCCCGTCTGATTCCAGCGTCACGCCTTTTACCTCCAGATATGCCTTCCTCTCACCCGCCTCCACATAGACGTCAAAACGGGAGTCGCCGAATTTCTTTTCCCGCCGGATATGGGCGCCTTTGGGAAACAGATTTCCCTTTTCCAGCCACTCGGCCACCGCCTGGTTGGGGGCCTGGGAATCGATATTGATCAGCAAATCACCCTTTTCCACGCCGATTAGGTCATAACGGGTCTTCCGGTTGGGATTGTCGCTCTCCTGCAGATAAATCACCGCCCCTTCTTTTAAAAGCTCCCGGCAGCGTCCGGTGTTTTTCACATGACAGAGGCATTCCCGCCCGTCTATTTCCGCCTGGGCCACAAACCGATTGGGCCTTTTTAAAAACCGGCCCTGCACAACATTTTTATATTTCATACTCTCCCTTTCTCTCAGAACCATTAAATCCCAGCGCTTTTTGGCCGATAATAACTATAAGACAGGAATTTCCTGAAACGGAGGTGATCTTATCAATCCATTATTATCGCTCAATCAACAGGCTTTCTATTATTCCGTCCAGGTTCCCGTGACAGACGCTCCGAAGGATGCAAACCTGCCACCGGAAAAAACCGCCCCGGACGCGGCGCCGGAGCAGCCGGAAAACAATCGGAGAATCCCAAACCGGCGGAATTTCGACACTTACGAGTGCCAGACCTGCAAAAACCGCAAATATAAGGACGGCTCCGACGACCCTGGCGTCTCCTTCAAAACGCCCACCCGCATCCGCCCGGAACGCGCGGCGTCCGCCATTCGCTCCCATGAACTGGAACACGTGTCCCACGCGAAGGCCAAGGCGCAGCGGGAGGACCAGAAAATCCTCTCCCAGTCTGTGACATATCACACAGCCATCTGCCCGGAGTGCGGCCGCGTTTACATGGCAGGCGGAACCACCCGAACGGTATTCCAGTCCACGCAGGAGCCTTACAAGGACGCTATGGAGCAGCCGGAGCAAAAAGGGGCTTATCTGGACGCCAGCGCCTGAAAAATCATTGGCGCCAGAGGCCACGCCCATTCCAAGCAAATGCAATCCAAGAAAAAAGTGGAAAATCCCTCTATGACAGAGGAACTTTCCACTTTGCTTTGTGTTTATGGAGACGGTGGGACTTGAACCCGCATGAAAACAATCCAAAAACCAAGTAAACGCAGTGTTTATGAAAAACCATGACAAAACTTGTGACAAAAATATAAAATAGGTTTTATATCACGGTATATTTCCCCGCAGGATAAAAAAATGAGATTTTTAAAGAAGCCGTTGTTTAAATTTAGTTGGCTATGTAAGCCAAGGGAGGGCGGGCTTGCCACCGCTCCCCCGACAAAAAAAATTATACCATTTCAAAGAATCTCTGGCAAGCCATTTCTACAAAGCAATCATATCC
>CAOJVE010000150.1 GCA_948444865.1 uncultured Lachnospiraceae bacterium | reverse complement strand
ATTCAAAGGTAACGCAGTACTGCGGCTGGACGCAGTTTCTGAAAATCTGATAATGCTCTTTTCTTTCCCAACTGGATATATTGATTTTCTGCATACTGTAATGCCTCCTTCAATTATCGTGTTTTCTTGCATTATACGGCTGGCAATGTTATAATTCAAATATATGTTTTTTATAAAATATATAAATTAAAATTATGGATGGAAACAGATGAATACATTCGATAATCTGTCGAAATATAAAATTTTTCTTTCGGTGGCTGAAAACAAAAGCATTTCCAAGGCCGCCGCTTCACTCTATATTTCCCAGCCGGCCGTTAGCGTTGCCATCCGAAAGCTGGAAGAAAATCTGAATACTACGCTTTTGATTCGGAAATCGAAAGGCGTTGAACTTACAGAAAAAGGAAAAATTTTGTACGATAACGCAAAGAAGTCGCTTCAAATGCTTTCCGATACAGAAAGGAATCTCCGGTTTCCGCTTTATGGAGGATATCTGCGCATAGCCTCCAGCAATGTGTTGTGCAAGCATTTTCTTATGCCTTACTTAAAGGAATTTTCCGGCCTGTACCCGGATATAAACTTAACGATTACCTGCACCTCTTCCATAGAGGCTCTGGCTATGATAGAAGAATGCAGCATTGATTTGGCGCTGGCTGTTAAACCGGATCATTTGGGGACTTTCGTCTATCATTCTCTGGCCATAATCGAATATATTTTCGTCTGCACGCCGGCTTATAGAGAAAAACTAAACTGCAGAAACGACGAAATATTTGAATATGCAAACATTATGCTTCTTGATCAGGACAATATTTCCCGCAAACACATCAACCATTATTACGCCAAAAACAAGATTATTCCGCTGCATATCCTTGAAGTAAATGAAATGGATTTGCTGATTGAATTTGCCAAAATGAGCATAGGGGCGTCCTGTGTCGTAAAACAATTTGTGAAACGGGAATTAGATGCGGGAACGCTTATGGAAATAACGCTGTCCAATCCCATCCCGCCCCGCGAAATCGGGTTTTTATACAACGACATCCGCCCGCTCAACGAAAATATTCTGAAATTTATCACAATCCCCGCCGCGTCTGACAGAGGAAAACAGCCGCCCCGCCTTTAAAAAGGCGGATGACGGCTGTCTATCCTTTTGGTTTCTTACTCAATCCCGGCTGTCTCAATGACGAACTTCACCGATCCCTCCATGTCGTCTGTCTGTCCGTCGAATGCTTTATATGCTTTATCCGCGTCTTCCACCGCTTTCAGCCGGTTCAGCGCGTCCTGGATGCCGCCGTTCATGACGTGGGAGAGTTCCTGGATGCCTTCTTTGTCGAATTTCTTCATGCCGCCGGCCAGCTCCTGGCTTCCGGCATAGAGTTTGCTGGTTCCGATCTTCAGTTCTTTTCCGCCGCTGGCCAGCTTCGCCGTTCCATCTTTTAGGGAGGCGGCTCCGGTGGAGAGCTGGCCGATGCCGCTGCTTAGGGTTGCGGCGCCGGATTTTAACGCGCCTGCGCCGCTGGATAGTTTCTGGCTGCCGGCTGTCAGCTGGGCGGCCCCGCTGTTAAGGGTTCCATTGTTGGCCAGCAAGGTTTCAGAGCCTTTCTTTAGTTCTTCGGTTCCGGCCGTCAGGGATTTGGCTCCGGCGGCCAGCTGGGATACGCCGCTGCTTAAGGTTGTGGCGCCGGATTTCAGTTTGGCGCCGCCTTTGGCCAGCTTCTGGCTGCCGGTTGTCAGCTGGGCCGCTCCGCTGTTGAGGGACGCGTTGTTGGCCACCAGCGCGTCGGAGCCTTTCTTTAATTCTTTCGTTCCGGCCGTCAGGGATTTGGCTCCGGCAGACAGCTGGGACACGCCGCCGGTGAACGCCTGCGTTCCTTTTTCCAGGGACGTGATGCCGGCGCTTAAGGTTTCCGTCCCGGCGCTTAGGCTGGCCGCGCCCTGGTTAAGTTCGCCGTTTTTGCTGCACAGCTGCGCGCTTCCCTGGGAAAGCTGCCGCACGCTTTCGGTCAGCTGCTGGGACATTTCCCCGAATCCGCCTAAAGCGCCTGCTGCCGCGCCTAATTTCTCTGCGCCGGCTTTCATGTCCTGGGCGCCCTGCACGGCGCGGCCGGCGCCTTCGGACAACGCCTGGATGCCGGCCTGGGTCTGGGCCGTGTCCACGGCGGCAAGTCCGCCGGAAATTATATCCATCTGGGTCTGTATCCCGGCCAGCTCCGCGCTGATCCTCGCCAGATCCGCCGCCTCGCCGCCGCTTTGAGCCGCCGGATCGCATACGTCTATGACCGGGGCGGTCTGCATTTCCACATCCAGATCGATGTCGCTTAAGCTGGCCAGCAGAGCCGCCGTCTGCGCTTCGTCCAATCCCGCCGCCGCTGCGGCCGCCGCCACATTTTGGGCCTGCTGCTGGTTGGCCTGGATGTTGGCCGCCAGGTTCACCGCCGCGTTTTCCTCGGCCACCGCCGCCTGGGCCTGTTCCGTGGCCTGCATCTGCAGGCTTACGGATGAGCCGCCGCTTTGACTCTCCAGAATGCTCTGAGCCTGGGCGGACAGCTCAGACGCTTTCTGGGTCAGCAGGGACGCTCCCTTCGCCGCATCGCCGACCTGGGCCACGCCGCCCAAAAGCTCCTGGGAATTGTCCTGCACGGCCTGAGCGCCTTCCTGCAGGCTCTGGGCGCCCGCGCCCAGGGTCTGACAGCCTTCCTGCAGCGCCTGCACGGCCTGGGGCAGTTCGCCCAACTGGCCCATCTGGGACTGCAGGGCGCCGTTTAACTGCTGCAGCCCGCCGTCCAGCTGGCTGGCGCCTTCGGTGTAGGCCGCGATGCCGCTTTTGAGGGCCTGGGCGCCGCTGTTTAACTCACTGCCGCCCGCGCCCAGCGCCGCAACCCCGTCGGTCAGCTCCTTCTTTTTCCCATTTAACGTGTCAATGCCGCCTTTTAACTCCGTAGCTCCCGCATGCACCTGGCCCACGCCGTCTCCCACGGTTTTGGCGCCTTTCGTGTAATCGCCCACGCCCTTTTGCAGACTGCCGGCGCCGGCGTATAGTTGTTTCGCGCCGGTGGCCAATTCGCTGACCCCGTCGGTCAGTTCCTTCTTTTTGCCGTTTAGCGTATCGATGCCGCCCTTTAATTCCGCGGCGCCGTCATGCACTTTTCCGATTCCTTCCCCTACGCTTGCGGCGCCTTTCGTGTAATCGCCCACACCTTTTTGCAGCGTCGCGGCCCCACTTTCCAAGGAGTCAATGCCGCTGACCAGCTGGTCGATGCCGGAAACCAGATCGCCTTTCTTCGCGTTCATCGTGTCGATGCCGCTTTTTAACTGCCCGGCCCCGCTGTCGGCGCTGTTAAGCCCCTCTACAAATGTGTCCGCGGAACCGTCCAGCTCTTTTACGCCGTCCCGGAGGCTTTTGCTGCCTTTCACCAGGATTTTGGAGGAACTGGTGAGTTTTTCCATATTTTCTTTTAAATCGTCCAGACTGCGGACGTTGTTCAGCCCCAGTTGGGACAGGTTTCCTGTGGTGGCCACCGTGGCCGTCATGGCCAAGGAGAAATCAGAAACGGTGGCGGAAATCTCCACGTAGTCGGGGATTTCCTCGTTTTCCATGCCTTTGACCTCGTTAAGCTTCAGGCTGTCGGAGAGCCCCGGAAAGCCCATGCCGATCACAATGTTGTTTTTCCCGTCGGAAATCACCTTCCCGTTGGTCACTTCCACATTTGAAAAGGTTTCCACCGGCAGAATCATCCCTGTGGTCATCAGAAACGGCGTGCTGATCTGCTCCTGTTTCCCGTTGATGACGCGGGTCTGCTGGGAATGATTCTCGTAGTCGATGCGGATTTTCACCTTGCCGCTTTTGCCGGCCAGCTGGGACGGCTGGATCTTGTTGCCGTCCAGGTAATAGGTCATTTTCACCGACACCGGCAGCTCCTCCGTGGTTTTGCCCTGGTAGTAAATGTCGTTGCCGCCGGCTTCCCAGGTGAGCGTCCCGTCGCCGCTCTGGGTAAATCCCTCGTCGCCTTTTACATTTTCAATGTCGCTTAAGTCGCTTTTGTCGATCAGCGAATGATCGTTCTGCATATTTTTCAGCCAGTTGCTGACAATGATATCCTGGGCGTTTCCGCTCTCGTCCGCGCTGATGTATACGGTCTGTTCTTTATTTACCGCAGACGCGTAAACGCTGCTTACCGAACTGGTCAGCGTAGCCATCGCCGTCATGCCCGCCAGCATCGCCTGCACATATCTTTTTTTCATATTATAACGCCTCCTTATTTTCTATCCTATATTTCGAATTCGCCGTCCGAAAGTTTTTGCTGGTTCTGCAAATCAGTCCGTCAAAAATCCAGAACATGGACGGCAGGAACAAAAGCACCGCGCACATGCTGATCAGCGCGCCCCGGGACATCAGCAGACACAGGGCCCCGATCATGTCAATCTGGGAGTATGCGCTGACGCCCACCGTGGACGCGAAAAAGCTGAACGCCGACACCATCACCGGCCGCAAGCTGCTCTGGTGGGCAATCCGTATGGCCTCCGCCTTGCTTTTGCCGCCGCCCCGCTCCTTCTCGTACCGGCTGGTCATCAAAATTGCGTAGTCCACGGTGGCGCCCAGCTGAATGGTTCCGATGACGATGGAGGCCACAAAGGGAAGCTCGGTTCCGGTCAAAAACGGAATTCCCATGTTTGTGAAAATGGCGCCCTCAATCACCAGCACTAGAATCACCGGCAGGGAAATGGATTTGAACACGGCCAAAATAATCACAAACACCGCCAGAATGGACACGGCGCTGACCACTTTGAAATCGTGGTCCGTGATGTCAATCAAATCTTTGGTGCAAGGCGCCTCCCCCACTACCATTCCGGTAGGATCGTAAGATTTCAGCACAGAATTTAATTTTTCAATCTGACTATTTACCTCATCGGAGGCCACCTGGTACTCATTCATCACCAGCAGCAGTTCATAGTTGTCGCTTTCCAGGGTTTCCAGCACGTCCTTGGGGATCATGCTCTGGGGAAATCGCGGGCCTAAAATGCTCTCGATTCCCAACACCGACTTCACCCCGTCCACTTTTTCCATCTCTTCAATCATCTGATACTTCTGTTTCTCGGGCACGTTTTTGTCCATCAAAATCATGTGGGCGGCGCCCATCTCGTAATTTTCCTGGAGCTTCGTGTTGGCCTGGATGCTGGCCAGATGATCCGGCAGCGTGGCGTCCAGGTTGTAGTACACTTTCGTATGGGCCTGGCAGTAGGCGAACACACAGAAGATTGCCACGAAAATCCCCGCGAAAACCTTATGATATTTTACGATGAAATCCGAAGCCCTGGGAAAGTCCGGAATCAGCTGCCGGTGTTTGGTTTTTTCCAGCGCCCTGTCAAAAATCATAATCATGGACGGCAGTACCGTCACGCAGCAGATCACGCCGAAGATGACGCCTTTCGTCATCACCACGCCCAGATCCAGCCCCAGGGTAAAGCTCATAAAGCACAGGGCGATAAATCCGGCAATGGTGGTGATGGAGCTGGCCACCACGGATTTGATGGTCGCCGCGATGGCCTGCGCCATGGCTTCTTTGTGGTCGTCATACTCTTCCCGTTTCTCCTGGTAGCTGTGCCACAGGAAAATAAAGTAGTCCATGGTCACGCCCAGCTGCAGCACGGCGGTAAGGGCTTTCGTAATATAAGAAATCTCCCCGGCCACAAAATTTGTCCCCAGATTGTAAACAATCGCAAATCCGATGCTCAAAAGAAACAACACCGGAATCAGATAGGATTCCATGGTCAGCCCCAGCACCAGAATGGAGAGAACCGCCGCGATGGCCACATAGGCCACCACTTCCTTTTCCGCCAGGTTCTTGGTGTCCGTGACGATGGCCGACATGCCGCTTAAGAAGCACTGCTTCCCGGCGACGCGGCGGATTTCCTCAATGGCGTCCATCGTCTCGTCCGCCGACGTGGTGGTGTCGAAGATGAGAAACATCATTGTGGAATCTTCCGCATTGAAAACCTTTCGTATTTTCTCCGGCAGCATTTCCATGGGAAAAGTCAGGTCGGCGAAACTGTCGTACCAGATGATTTTCTCCACATGCTCCACTTTCTCAAGCTTCTCTTTCAGGGCGGCCACTTCCTGATTGGGCATCCCCTCACAGATAAACATGGAATAGGCCCCCGTGCCGAATTCGTCCACCAGAATGTCCTGGCCCTCCATCGTCTCAATGTCATCGGCGTATTTCTGCATTGCTTCTTTCTGCTTATCCATAGCCATTTGCACAAGA
>CAOJVE010000149.1 GCA_948444865.1 uncultured Lachnospiraceae bacterium | reverse complement strand
ATTCCTGCATCTTCTCGAAAACCTGAATCAGATTCTGGAAGCTCCACAGATCAATCCCCGCCTCTGGCTCGTCAAAAATAGACAGTTTGCTGCCTTTGGCCAAAACGGTGGCGATCTCGATCCGTTTCAGCTCGCCGCCGGATAGGCTGGCGTTGACTTCCCGGTCAATGTAGTCTTTGGCGCAAAGACCCACTTCCGCCAGGTACTTACAGGCTTCCGAAACGGAAAGCTTCGCACCCGCCGCCAGGGAAATCAGGTCATGCACCGTAATGCCTTTAAAGCGCACCGGCTGTTGAAACCCATAGCCGATTCCCATCTTCGCCCGCTCTGTGATGCTCTTGTCTGTAATATCTGCCCTGTCGAAGTAAATTTCGCCGGACGTGGGGGCGTAGATCCCCGCGATGATTCTTGCCAGCGTGGATTTTCCGCCGCCGTTGGGGCCTGTAATCACGATAAATTTACCGTCTTCCAGTTTCAGGCTCAGATCCTTGATGATCTCTTTATCCGCAGATTCATTCTCTTCGGACACCTCAAACGATATATTTTTCAATTCCAGCATACCATCTCACCTCTTCTGCTTTCGTTATCTATTCCATAAGACAAAATTATAGCATTGCCCTATTGCGATGTCAATAATCACATCTTTTCCTTTATGATAGGCGGAATCTGAGACAGCATGTGGTCCACGTCCTCGAACATGGCGCTCTTGGTGGTGCACAGGCTGCTGGCGTGGTCGATGTGCAGGACCACTTCCTGGTACTGCTCTCGCATCCGGTCAAAAAATCCGCACAGGGACCCAAGCGCGTCCCTGGAATCGTCGATGACTCTGGAAATGTCCGACTGCACCCGCGTGGCGCCGTCCGCCGCCTGGGTAATGGAGTCAAACATCTCATACGTCTCATTGGATTTCTCAATGCTTTTGCCCAGCGCCTGCTGGGAAACCTGCAGGTTTTCTCTGAGCTCATCGGCGCTCTTTTCCACATCGCCGATGTTGGAATCCACCGTGGCCACCAGATTTTTGATCTCGTCCGCCAGCTTTTTCACTTCCTGCGCCACTACCGAAAATCCTTTGCCGTGCTGGCCCGCTCTGGCCGCCTCGATGGACGCGTTTAACGCCAGCATGTTTGTCTGGTCCGCGATGGTTTCAATCTTATCCGTGCACTCTTTGATTTTCAGAACGGAAGCCTTAAAATCCCCGAAGGTTTTCTCCATATCGTCGAAATATTCTTCCACCTGCACCGAACTGGCCTTGAACCCCTGCACGCCGCTCTGGGCGCTCTCCACGGACTTGGCTATCTCATCCTTCACATCCGCAAACCGCTCAGAGGTCTGCCCAATGCTGGAAAAATTATTTTCAAAATCCTGCAGGCTGTTCTGAAATTGGTCTGCCTCCCCCAGCACGTTGTCAAAGGAACTGCCGATCAGGCTCAGCTCCTGCACCGAATCCACTTCTTTTTTCACCAGCTCTTTCTGGTATTTTTTCAGACTGTCCGTCACGTGCAGGACCGGAGACAGACTGTTCTCCTCTGAATGTCCGTTCTTATCTTCCTGCTGGGATTTTTTACGAAACAGCATATGTCCACCCCTTTCACTCAAACGCCACACAGGTCATCGACTGGTTTACAAAGCGATTGTTGTAATGCTCTCCATACCCCACAAAGCCGGCATGGCTGCCCAGCGCGCCCATTTCCTGCAAATATTCATCCATGTAATGGTTTTTGCTGAATAATTTATACCGGAACAGACAGTTCACGGAAAACACCCCTGAGAGCTTCGGGAGATCCGCCCGGATTTTCTCAATGGTGTCCTTTACCACGGCCTTATAATCCGCCAATTCCAGCATGATCAAAATGTCCGAATCGTTCACCTGCCGAAAACAGGCCAGCGCATTTCCCTGGACTTCTTTTATGGAAATAATGCAGATGTCATCCCCGTTTATTTTTCCAAAGGGATTCTTAAAGGTCTGCGTGGGAATCTGATCCTCGGTCACATGGAGCATGTTCTGATAAACTTCTTTTGCCGGATTGCCGTTGAGCGCCCCGAGTATGTATTTGGACTTATCCGTTCTGGACGCGATGAACCGCTTGGGACTCATGGGGCGGTAAATGTTTTCCTTGTAGACCTTCACCCGACCGCCGTTGTTTTTGACCAGCGCGTAGGCCACCGCGTCCTTGTAAACCCGACCGTTCACGGAGACTGTGCCCGCGTCGCCGGTTCCCCCTACCAGGGAGATGTTCCGCTCTCCCAGCACGCTGTACATCGTGGTCAGCGCACAGGCGTCATTTCCCGCGCAAAAATCAATGCACACGGTGTCCTTTTTCGACCCGCCCACATTCTGCATGTCCTGTTTCAAACGGTGGATGTACTTCACCGGCATGGACGAAACCTCCTCCAGCGCATTCGCCACCGCCGTGACCCCGCCCGAAAAGGCGACGACCCCCACGCCGTCTTTTACGATTTTCTTATCATAGCTCATTCCGATACAGCCGATGCTGGGGACCTGGGGATAAAGCTGGCGCAGTTCCTCCACATGCGCTTCAAACTGCCTGCCGTTGGAAAAAAGCATAATCAACTGAGGCTGGCTCAATCCCCGCACCGCCTCTTTTAAATTTCCGCTTGGACTCATGCCAAAAAATTGTTTCATCACCCTAATTCCTCTTTTCAATTTCTATCTAAAGCCATGTTGAAATATTAACCGAATTATACTTTATATGCACGCAGACTGTCAAGTTTTTTGGCCGTTATCATCCATGGGCGCGCCTGAAATTCCCGTTTAATTTCGTTTCTTTCATTCTTCACATATTTTCCAGAATTTCCTGGGCGAATTCATCGATGTCTTCCGGGACTCCCTGCTTTAAAATGCCGCATTTGGGACAGAGCAGCACGGTGAGCAATTTCCTCTCCTTGCGCAAAAACGCGTTCTGAAAACGCCACAAAACCGTACTGTTCCACACTTTTTTCGGCGACTGGTAAGCCAGATCCTGGCCCATGATCATGGAATGATTCCAGTCGAACCGGCACAGACTGTAGGTGCCGTTGGAATTGATGGCCATTTCATAGAAGACATAAGGGCAGACCTGCACTTCCTTTGATTTTCCGCCTAAAAGCCCGATTTCCTCGTCGACCTCCACCTGCATTTCCTCGTATTTGGGCCAGTAGTCGATGGCGCGCTCCACAAAAATCCCGTCGGTGATGTTGCCGAAGATCCGGTAAAATTCCTCTTCCTGGCTTTTCGTTAAAATGTCTCCGGTTATCTTGACGTTCATCTCGCACGGGCCGCGATGCTCGTAAAAATAAGCGATATTTTCCACCAGGGATTCGTAATTGATTTTGTACCCGGAAAAGTCCATGTACTGCGCCGCGTTCACGCCTTCGATGGATATATTGATCCTGTCCAGCCCCGCGTCGATGATGCGCCGGCTTAACTCGGGCGTGAGCAGGGACGCGTTGGTGGTGGCGTCCACCCGCTCGCAGCAGCCGGATTCTTTCGCGTAGCGCACCATATCCGCAAAATGGGGATTCAAAAGAGGCTCCCCTTCCTTGTACAGCCGGATTACTTTCACCTTGTCCTCAAATTCGCAGACGCCGTCGATGAGGTTTCGGTACATCTGAAAGCTCATCGGGCCATGACAGCGCCCCCGGATGCCCCTGATCTGGGAAATATTGCCAGAGGGGCAGAATTTACAGTGAAAGTTGCAGGTGTCGCAGGGATCTATGTGGATCACATACGGCGTGCGCAGGGGCAGCGCCTCTTTTAACTCCATCCGGTCGTAAATGTCGATCCGCGGTTTTAACTGGGCCGCCATTTTCATAGTAAATCTCCTCTTTTCTTTCGCCTTCGCATTTTCTTTTATTATATACAAAAACAGGCGCCTGTTCAATAAATTTACGCCGCGCCCGAAAACATTTGATTTTTTATTTGCCACCCTTTATAATAGATTCCAGACTATAAAACAGATTTTTGACAGGTGTGAGACTGTATGCAATCCATATTCGTTGTTGAGGATGACGCCAATATCCGTGAAATTGAATTATTTGCTTTGAAAAACTGCGGATTCGAGACAGAAGGCTTCGAGCGCGCCTCGGATTTTCTGAAGCGCCTGCAAAAGAAAATGCCTTCTCTGGTTCTGCTGGATCTGATGCTCCCCGACGAAGACGGCCTGTCCGTTTTAAAAAAGCTGCGCTCTGACCCCGACACCCAAAGCCTGCCCATTATCCTGGTCACCGCAAAAACCACGGAGATGGATAAAGTGCGGGGCCTGGACTTGGGCGCCGACGACTACATCGCCAAACCTTTCGGCGTTATGGAACTGATTTCCCGCACCAAGGCCCTCCTTAGAAGGGCGCAGCCGGAAAAGGCCAACGACACGCTGATCCTATCCGACATCCGCCTGTCCAGATCCGAGCGCTCCTGCCAGGTCGCCGGCGTTTTTGTCCCGCTGACCTATAAAGAATTTGAACTGCTGTCTTTGCTCATCCAGAATGCCGGAATGGTATTGACCAGAGACATTTTAATGGAAAAGATATGGGGCACGGATTTTATCGGGGAATCCCGGACGCTGGACGTTCACATCAAGACCCTGCGAAAAAAACTTGGAAGCGCGGGGCGGCACATTAAAACAATCCGAAACGTCGGCTATCTGGCCGATAAAGGAGCCTGTCCATGACACGAAAAATCAATCTGAATTTTATGCTTGTGGCCGCAGTTTCCATCCTGTTGACAGTTTTCTTTACCGCCATCGTTTCCTACCGCCTTTTTCAAAAAGAGGTGTTCTCCGACCTTTCTTCTTTTGCCGAAATCATTGAAGATCTAAACTTCATGGAACAGATGAAGGACCGCGGATTCACAAAGCCGGAAGATACGCTTCGGATTACCTGGATCGACGCGGATGGCCAGGCGCTGTATGACAGCTACGCCGACAGCGCCGCCCTGGACAATCACAAAAACCGGCCGGAAGTCACCCAGGCCCTCCAAAGGGGAAAGGGATTCTGCGTCCGCAGGTCCCAGACCATGGGGCAGAACATCTTTTTTTATGCGAAAAAAACAAAAGACGGGCGGGTGATCCGCATCGCAAAAGAAGCCGGAAGCATCTGGAGCGTTTACCGCAGCGCCCTGCCCGTCACGCTGGGGATTGCCGTTTTGTCCTTTTTTATCTCGGTCTGGATCGCCCGGCGGCTCACAAAGGCGTTTGTCCGGCCCATTGAGCAGATGGCCGCGGATATGAACCATACGGAACAGATCCAGGCTTACAAGGAACTCACGCCCCTGATCGAGCGCATCCATTCCCAGCACGAGGAGGCTCTCAAAAATGTGAAAATCCGCCAGGAATTCACGGCCAACGTAAGCCATGAATTAAAGACTCCGCTGACCAGCATATCCGGTTATTCGGAGTTAATCGCCACCGGGATGGCCTCCAAAAAAGAAAGCCGGCATTTCGCGGAAGAAATCCATCAGAATGCGCAGCGGCTTTTAAGCCTGATCAACGATATTTTGCAGATTTCCGAGCTGGACGCCGCCTCAAAGGGCAGCCTTTCCTTCGCCCCCGTGGATGTCTACGCCCTGGCCATGCGCTGCGTGGAAACCATGCGGCCGACGGCAAACCGGCATAAAATCTCGCTGTCTTTGAAAGGCGCCCCCCTTTTGATCCGCGCCGACAAAGACCTGCTGGAAGAACTGCTCTGCAATCTGTGTGACAACGCCATCCGCTACAACCAGGAAGGCGGCCACGTCTGGATCACCGTCACGGACCGGCTGATCATCCAGGACGACGGCATCGGCATACCCGCGAAATACCAGAAGCGCGTGTTCGAGCGTTTCTTCCGCGTGGACAAAAGCCGTTCCAAGAAAACTGGAGGCACCGGCCTGGGACTGGCCATTGTAAAGCACATCGCGGAGGTCCACGGCGCCGCCGTCACCCTAAACAGCGACGAGGGCATCGGAACCACCGTCTGCGTGGAATTTCCCGACGCGGCCTAAATCGTGCCGGAGAACGCATAGGACTCTGTCTCGGCGGACTGCACGGCTTCAAGAACCAGAAGGCTGTGCTCTGCCACTTTTTTCGCGCCCAGTAAAATATCCGATAAAATAAAACCCAGATCCACGCTGCACTGGCTTTCCTTCAAACGCTTTTTGTGCTCTTTCACGATCTTTTTTTCCATAAGAATCAGCTCGTTTCCCAGCTGGTAAGCGTCGTTGGCGAAAATGGCCCTGGGCCTCTCCCAGTACTCCGCCGTGCGCTTCAGGATGGACAGGACCGTTTCGCAGTACAGCTGCAGATCCTGTTTGGCCTCCTCTGAAAAAAAAAGCTCCTTTTTCTCCATCTTTTTCAGCACGATCGCGACGCTTAAAGCATAGTCCGCCACCCGCTCGATATTGCCCACGCAGTGCTGCACCAGGGACAGCTCTTTTAAATCCGCCTGGG
>CAOJVE010000148.1 GCA_948444865.1 uncultured Lachnospiraceae bacterium | reverse complement strand
GCCCCGGCCCTGGCGGATAAATTCACGCGGGCGCAGATGGCCCTTTTATGCGGCGCGGATCTGGTCCTGGAGCTTCCTGTGGTTTACGCCACGGGAAGCGCGCCTTATTTCGCCAGAGGCGCCGTGGCCCTTTTGGATAACCTGCAGGTTGTGGACTGCCTGTGTTTTGGCAGCGAGGCTAACCGGCTGGACGCTCTGTTAAAGGTCGGTCGGATTCTACGGCAGGAACTGCCCGCCTTCCAAAAATCCCTGCGCGGATTTTTGTCCACGGGCCACACGTTCCCCTCGGCCCGGCAACAGGCCCTGGCCGAATGCCTGAGAAACGCCTGCGAAGGCTTCCCCCTTCCGGCCGGGCTTTTGGACTCTCCCAACGACATTCTGGGACTGGAATACTGCATGGCTTTACAGGAACTAAATTCCCCCATCCGGCCCTTCGCCATCGCCCGCCGGGAGTCCGCCTATCACCAGACAGACCTTGGCGAAAAATACAGCTCCGCCACCGCCATCCGCCGCTCTATCGTCCAGGGGGAGCCTTTTTCCGCGTGGGGCAGGCATCTTCCGGCTGCCGCCGGAGAGCTTCTGCGGCAGAATTTAGAGGACTGGGGATGGCTTACCGAGGACGATTTCTCCCTTCTGCTGAAATACAAATGCATGGAAACGCCGGCGGATGAACTGTGCCGCTCCTTTGACGTGTCAAAGGAAATGGCCAACCGGATTAAGCGCCGCCTCAATGATTTTACTTCGTATCGGGATTTTATTGTGAAAATCAAGACCCGGCAGATCACCTACACCCGCGCCGCCAGGGGCCTGCTGCACATCCTCTTAAACTTAAGCCCGCCCCCTTCTGAGCCCTCCGCGCCGGATCTGTGCCCCTATGCCCGCGTCCTGGGATTTCGCAGAGAGGCCGCGCCGCTGCTTTCGCAGATCAAAAAGGCAGGCCGGGCGCCGCTTGTCACCCAACCTGCCAAATTTCTGAAAAATCAATCTTTATTAAGCCCCCAGGCGCGCGGCCTGTTGGAGCAGGATATCCACGCGGCCAACTTATACGAAAGCGTCCGGGCCTATAAAACGGGACGCCCCTTTGTGCATGAAGCCCGCCGCCCGGTAATCCGGCTATAAAAACAAGGGCATTTATAAATCTAATTCTTAAAACTGTGAATCGGCGCGGGGATTCTCCCGCCGCGCTCCACGAATTCTTCACAGGAGAACCCATTGACCGGCATAATGGGGCCGTGGCCCAAAAGTCCGCCGAATTCCACGGTTTCGCCCACGCCTTTTCCAATTACGGGTATGACGCGCACCGCCGTGGTCTTCTGGTTGATCATGCCGATGGCCGCCTCGTCGGCGATCATGCCGGAAATGGCGCTGGCCGGGGTGTCGCCGGGGATGGCCACCATGTCAAGGCCCACGGAGCAGACGCAGGTCATGGCCTCTAACTTCTCCAGCGTCAGCGCGCCCGCGTCCACCGCGTCGATCATGCCCTGGTCTTCGCTCACCGGGATAAACGCGCCGCTTAAGCCGCCCACCGCCGAGGAGGCCATCACGCCGCCTTTTTTCACCTGGTCGTTCAAAAGCGCAAGAGCCGCCGTGGTGCCCGGCGCGCCCGGATGCTCCAGACCGATTTCCCGTAAAATATCCGCCACGCTGTCGCCCACCGCCGGGGTCGGGGCCAGCGACAGATCCAGGATGCCAAAGGGAACGCCCAGTCTTCTGGACGCCTCCTGCGCCACCAGCTGGCCCACGCGGGTCACTTTAAAGGCCGTCCGCTTAATCGTCTCACAAAGCGTCTCGAAGTCAACGCCGTGGGCATTCTCCAGCGCCCGTTTTACCACGCCGGGGCCGCTAACGCCTACGTTTATGATGCTGTCCGCCTCCGTCACGCCGTGGAACGCGCCGGCCATAAAGGGATTGTCATCGGGCGCATTGCAGAACACCACCAATTTCGTGCATCCGCAGGAATCCCGGTCTTTGGTCTTCTGGGCCGTATCCAGAATCACTTCGCCCATCAGCTTCACCGCGTCCATGTTAATGCCCGTCTTGGTGGAACCCACGTTGACCGAAGAGCACACCCGGTCCGTCTCCGCCAGCGCCTGGGGAATGGAGCGGATCAGATATTCTTCCGCCGGCGTCATGCCCTTGGAAACCAGCGCGGAATAGCCGCCGATAAAATTCACCTGCACAGCCTTGACCGCCTCGTCCAAAACCTTCGCAAGAGACACGAAGTCCTCCGGGCTTTTACAGGCGTTTCCGCCGATAAGCGCAATGGGCGTGACGGAGATACGCTTGTTCACGATGGGAATTCCGTATTCCATCTCGATCTCCCGGCCCACGGACACCAGATTTTTCGCCTTGTCCACAATCTTCTCATACACGCGCTCCCGCATTTTTTCCAGGTCCGAATCGATGCAGTCCAGCAGGCTGACGCCCAGCGTGATGGTCCGCACGTCCAGATTTTCCTGCTCAATCATCTGATTGGTTTCGTTTACCTCAAATATGTTTATCATAAGCCTTTCTCCTATCAGCCGCTAAATCCGATGCATCTTTGTGAAAATATCTTCGTTCTGACAGCGAATCACCATGCCGATCTCCTCGCCCAGTCCCGCCAGCTCCTGGGACAAAACGCCCATGTCTTTGGAAGATTTGCTGGTGTCCGTAATCATCATCATGTTAAAATATCCCTGCACGATGGTCTGAGAAATGTCCAGGATATTGATCTGATTGTTGGACAAATAGGTGCATACCTTTGCGATGATGCCCACCTTATCCTGACCTACCACGGTTATAATCGTTTTCTTCATTCTGACGTACCTCTCATTTTTTAATATTTTAGGCGACTGCGAAACTCCTATTTCAATAACCAGCGTTTGGACAAGATAAACAAATAAGGAGCGAATTTAAAACGGTTTTGAGCTCCGTTTTGTTTATCTTGGCTAAGCTCGTGAGATTTGAAACCAGCTTCGCAGTCCATGCTATACGACAACCAGCTCGGAGGTCTGCTCCCGGCTGGCTACCTTTATGTAAAAATCCCGGGATCTGTAAGGATTGTCCCCGCTGTCCACTTCCTGGCACACCGTCTCGTATGCCAGCTTATCGTAATTATTCTCCTTGCTGAGATGGCCCAGAAAGACCGCCTTTAAATCATCGTGCAGCAGCCGTCCCAGCAGCCGCCCGGCGTTTTCGTTGGATAAATGCCCTTTTTCGCCTAAGATCCTCCGCTTTAAGTAATACGGATAGCCGCCTACCTGCAGCATATTCACATCGTGGTTGGCTTCCAGCAAAAGGGCGTGCAGGTTTTTAAGCCGGGCCACGGTATAGTCGCTGTACTGGCCTAAGTCCGTGGCGATCCCCACCGCTTTTTGGCCGCACTCCAGGCGAAATCCCACCGGCTGGGCCGCGTCGTGGGAAATGGCAAAAGGCAGAATCTTCAGATCTCCCAGACAGAATTCTTCGTCGGGGCGTATCTCGTGAAACAGGCCATCCGGCATTTTCCCCAGGTCCATTTGCCGGACGGCCTCTATGGTTCCCGCCGTGGCGTAGATGGGCAGTCCGTATTTTCTGGCCAGGACGCCCAGCCCTTTGATATGGTCTGAATGCTCGTGGGTGATCAAAATCCCGTCCATCTCCTTCGTGGTCCGGTCGATGGAGTTTAATCCCGCCTCCACCCGCTTTCCGCTTAAGCCCACATCCACAAGAACGCTGGTGCGGTCGCTGCCCACGTAAATGCAATTCCCGCTGCTGCCGCTGGCAATGCTACATAAATTCATATGTCTTAATCCTCTTGTCAATCTGCCGGTATGTATTTTGCAGATCTTTGTCGTTTTCCACTGTATAATCGCATTTTTGGCGAAACGCGTCTTCCGTCTGCTGGTTTTTGAAAATGTCCCGGATTTTTTCCTGGGAATAGCCTCTCTGCTTTTCAAGCCGCGCCTGGCGCGCCTGCTCGCCGGCGTAAATATACCACATGTCGTGGCAAATCTCGTCGTAATGGTCTTCCAGCAAAAGCGCCGCCTCAATGACGAAGATTTTCCGGCCCTGTTCCTTTTGAACGGCGATGCGCCGGCGTATCTCCTTTTTCACCGCCGGATGGACGATCCCGTTAAGCTTTGCCAGAACTTCCGGGTTAGGGAAGACAAGCGCCGCCACTTTTCTCCGGTCGATCTTTCCCGCGCCGTCCAGGATTTCCCGGCCCAGCAGGTCCAAAACGGGGGAAAAGCAGCTCTCTTCTGGCTCCATCAACTCATGCGCCACCTTGTCCGCCTGCACCGTGTACGCCTGGTAACGCTGCGCCAGATAATCCAGCACAGCGCTTTTTCCGGCGCCTACGCCTCCTGTGATTCCTATGATTTTCATTTACTTCGCCTCATACCAGTTATTTCCCTGATGCATGTCCACTTCCAGGGCAACGGAAAGATGGGCGGCGCCCTTCATTTCTTCCTTTAGAATCCGGGCAACGGCCTCTGTCTCGTCTTTCCAGGTCTCCACCAGCAGTTCGTCGTGGATCTGCAAAACCAATCGGGAGCGCAGCCCTTCCGCAGAAAGCCGCTGGCGCACCCGGTTCATGGCGATCTTGATAATGTCCGCCGCCGAACCCTGAATCGGAGAATTCATAGCGATCCGCTCCCCGAATCCCCGCTGCATAAAGTTGCTGGACGTAAGCTCTGGGACGGGCCTGCGCCGGCCCAGCATGGTGGACACATAGCCCTGGCTTTTGGCCTGCGCCACCAGGCCGTCCAGAAAGCCTTTGATCTTCGGGTAGGTCTCAAAGTAGGACTGGATATAGTCCGCCGCCTCTTTCCGGCTGATGCTCAAATCCTGGCTTAAGCCAAAGGAGCTGATGCCGTACACGATTCCGAAGTTCACCGCTTTGGCGTTTCGCCGCTGCAGATCCGTCACTTCCTCAAAAGGCACATGGAACACCTGGGAAGCCGTCAGCCGGTGGATGTCTTGGGCCTCCTGATAGGCCTGGATCAGCTTCTCATCCCCGGACATATGCGCCAGCACCCGCAGCTCGATCTGGGAGTAATCCGCGTCCAGAAACACGCAGCCCTCTTTCGGCACAAAAACCTTGCGGATCAGCCGTCCCAGCTCCATGCGGATGGGAATATTCTGCAGGTTCGGCTCCGTGCTGCTGATGCGCCCGGTGGCCGTTATGGTCTGGTTGAAATGAGAATGAATGCGCCCGGCGTCGTCCACGAAGTTTAAAAGGCCGTCCGCGTACGTGGATTTTAACTTAGCAAGCTGCCGGTACTCCAGAATGTCCCGCACGATCTCGTGGTCGCCGGCCAGCTTGTCCAGCACGTCCGCCGCCGTGGAATAGCCGGTCTTCGTCTTCTTGCCCCCGGGCAGGCCCATTTTTCCAAATAAGATCACGCCCAGCTGCTTCGGGGAATTGATGTTGAATTTCTCCCCAGCCTCCTGCCAGATTTTTTCCTCCAGCTCCTGAATCCGGCCCGACAGCTGCCGTCCGTACTCCGCCAGCGCCTCCGCCTCCACCTGAACGCCCTCTTTTTCCATCTCATAGAGCGTCACGATCAGAGGCGTCTCAATGTCTCGAAACACCCCGTCCATGCCGGTCTGCGCCAGCTTTTCCTCCAAAGGCTTTTTGGCCTTCTGGGCGATATAGGCCATATAGCAGGCCGTCTGCATCAGCGCCTCCGGCTTTTCTTCCAGCGCCTGCGCGTCGTCGGCTTTTCCCAGAAGCTCTTCCCGGGACGGCGCAAACAGGCCCAGGCATTCTTTTCCCACGTCCTCGTAGGTATAGTGGGCTTTCAGCGGATTAAGAAGGTACGCCGCCACGCTGGCGTCAAACATCTCCCGCTCCTTTAAAAAAGGCGCAAAGTGCAGCAGACGCTTCACATCCATGGCCACCAGAGACGCCTTCCCCGCCAGCTCTTCGATCTGATCTTTCAAAAAAGCTTCCTCAAGCGGCCCGTCTGCCGTAAAATAAACCGCCTGATCCCCCCAGGACAAAGCGACGGCGCCCGCCTTAAAATCCGGCCCGCCGATCCACAGTCCGGCCGTCTTCGCCTCCGCCGCCTGTGAAAAAAATTCCCGGGCCTGTTCTTCATCCCCGCACCGCCGGAAGTTTTTCTCCACGGCATTTCCCTGCGCTTCCTGGGAAAACCGGCCCAGCAGGTTTTTGAAATCCAGCCGCTGGAACATCTCGTAGGCCTGGGGCGTATAAAGCTCTCCCACCCGCGCCTTTTCATAGGAAAATTCCAGCGGCGCCTGCACATCGATGGTGGCCAGCTCTTTGCTTAATTGCGCCAGATCGTAGTGATCCCGCAAAGACTCCCGGGCCTTTTTCGGCGTCACCTGCTCCAGATTGGCGTAGGCGTTCTCGATGGTCCCAAACTGCGCCACCATCTTCGTGGCCGTCTTCTCCCCCACGCCGGGAATCCCCGGGATATTGTCGGAGGAATCCCCCATCAGCGCCTTGAGCTCTATAATCTGGGGCGGCGTCACCTGATATTTTTCCTTCACCTGCTCTGTCCTGTAATCCTCCACCACGGTCTTGCCCCGGCTGGTCTTGGGGATGCGGATTTTGATCCGGTCCGTGGCCAGCTGCAGCAGATCCCGGTCGCCGGAGAGCACCGTCACTTCCATT
>CAOJVE010000147.1 GCA_948444865.1 uncultured Lachnospiraceae bacterium | reverse complement strand
AATGGAATTGCTGACATTCGGCATATTCCTATTGGCATTGCTTACATTTTGTAAATAATCATACATAGAAAAACCACCCTTGAACTTTGACGAGCAATAGGGTGGAATTTCTATCTTATTCTGGGTCAACCTATTTTGTAGGCGGTTGATTTCCTTTTATGTCTATAATATAACATATCTGGCGGCAGGGCGCAGGCATTTTCAAACGATCCGAGTTGAAAAACAGACTGCCTTTTTTCAAATCAAGCGGCAAACCTAAAAGAAATTGTCTAATCGACTTGACTGTACAGTTACTGGATGGTTTATAATAATGAATAACAGTGCAGGGGAGGGGGTTAAACAATGGATTATAAGAATAAAGGCTTGATTCTTCTGAAAAAAGGGCAAAAGGGAATTGTCCACGCGGTATTCAGCCGTTTTGGCCTGATTTTGCTGCTGCTTATTGGGCAGGTTTCTATTCTGCTCAGCATTTTTCAGTGGTTTGAAAAGTTTTTGCCCCATATTTTTGGCGGGACCGTGCTCTTTACGGCCGTTATGGTTATTGGTCTTTTGAACAGCCGCATCGATCCCACGGCAAAGATCACATGGCTCATTGTTATTATGCTTTTGCCTGTGTTTGGCGTGTTTTTGTTTATATTTATCCAGAGTGACATTGGGCACAGGGCTTTAAAAAAGCGGGTTGACCAGATTATTACAGATACAAAGGGGTGCATTGCGCAGTCGGAGGATGTAATGGAGCGGTTTTCCGGGGAGGATCCGGGCGCGGCGTCGCTGGCGAGGTATATGCAGAGAAGTGGCTGTCACCCGGTGTATGAAAAAACGGCGGTTACTTATTTTCCCTTGGGGGAGGATAAGTTTGCGGAAATGCTGAGGCAGTTGGAGACGGCGCAGCATTTTATTTTTCTGGAATATTTTATTGTGGACGAAGGGATGATGTGGGGCAGGATTTTGGAGATTCTGGCCAGGAAGGCGGCCCAGGGCGTGGATGTCCGGGTGATGTATGACGGAACCTGTGAATTTGCGCTGCTTCCCCATGACTACCCCAAGCGTTTGAGGGCGCTGGGCATTCAGTGTAAAATGTTTGCTCCGGTGACGCCTTTTGCGTCCACGCACTATAATTATCGGGATCACAGGAAGATTTTGGTGATCGACGGGCACACGGCGTTTAACGGTGGGGTGAATCTGGCGGATGAGTATATCAACCAGAAGTCCAGGTTTGGGCATTGGAAGGATACGGCGGTGATGCTGAAGGGGGAGGCGGTGAAGAGTTTCACGCTGATGTTTTTGCAGATGTGGAGGATCGATGAGAGGGAGGACGCGTCGGCGCATTTTTTGTCCTATCCGTCCGCGCCGGCACAGGGGGCGAAAGGCTATGTGATCCCTTACGGGGACTGCCCGCTGGATGACGATAAGCTGGGCGAACGGGTGTATATGGATATTTTGAACCGCTCTCTTCGGTATGTGCATATTATGTCACCGTATCTGATTCTGGACGGGGAGCTTGAGACGGCGTTGAAGTTTGCTGCGGAGCGGGGCGTGGAAGTGGTTTTGCTGCTGCCGGGGATTCCAGATAAGGCGGTTCCGTCCGCGCTGGCGAAGACCCACTATGCGCCTCTTCTGGGCGCGGGCGTGAAGATTTACGAGTATACGCCGGGGTTCGTCCATGCGAAAGTATTCGTCAGCGATTCCCGGGAAGCGGTGGTGGGAACCATTAATCTGGACTACCGCAGTCTGTACCATCATTTTGAGTGCGCCACGTACATGTATGGCACAGACTGTATTTCCGCCATAGAGGAGGATTTCCAGAAAACCCTTTCCAAGTGCCGTCGGGTCACTATGGAAACGGTGCGCAAGGAGAAGCTGCATGTAAAGGTTTTGGGATGGCTGATGAAGGTGGTAGCGCCGTTGATGTAGAGGCGGCGCGTGTTTTTTCAATCCGGTGCCAGTCTTTCGCCAGGCATTGCGTGCATCTCACAGAAGGCGGTTTTAAACGCGCTCTATTTTTCGCGCAGCGGAATTTCGATCTGTATGATGTAGTCCTCGATGCGGCTGGCCACGTTTTCGTTGATGCCCATTTCGTAGGAGAATCCCTGCAGCTTCCAGTTATTTTTCCTGGAATAATTTAATATTTCCTGATATTTTAAGGGTATTTTGTCCCAGTCTCCTTTGTGGAATGCCCTTAAATATTTCCCGCCGGGCTGTGTGTGCAGTCCGGTTTTCTTTATGGGAAAAGGAATCTCGATGAAGAGCTGGGTGTACCCGTCGAAATTCCCGCGATACAGCTCGTCCACGGGAATCATGGTCCCGTAAGAGGCGTCGTGGAGGCGGCGGAGCTGGTATTTTTTCGCCTGGGCGGTGATCATCTCCACTTCTTTGTCGAAAGTGGTTTCCGGCGTGATGTCCACCGTCACCAGGCTGCGCTTTTCTTTTTCGATCACGCTGATTTTTGACAGATCCATGGTCAGCAGGGTGAGCATGTTTTGGCGGTGGTTGCAGAGGGTCTTTCGGACGGCTTTTAAGTGAGCGATGTCCTGGTCCAGCTGTTTTATTTTGTTGGAGAGCAGGGCTTTAAGGCTGGCGGCGGAGCGGTTTTTCATAAATTCCTGTATTTCGTCGATGGACACGTTCAGCTCCCGCAAAAGAAGGATGGTTTCCAGGATGGAGCTTTGGCGGTAGCTGTAGCAGCGATAGCCGTTTTTTGGATTGACGACGGCCGGTTTGAACAGTCCGATTTCGTCGTACCACATGAGAGTTTTCTTGTTGATTCCGTGAAGCGCGGCGAACTGGCCGATGGTCAGCAGCTTGTCTTTTTCATTCATTTTACAAAATCTCCTCTTGACCATACAGTTACTGTATGGTCTATGATACAAAATAATGAAGGAAAAAGCAAGGGAGGAAGGAGTTTTATGGAAGGACAAAGTATCTACAATAAGCCGGTAACGCTGAAAAATATTTTCAGGTTCGCGGTCCCCACCATCGCCATGTCGGTATTCATGTCTTTTTATACCATGGTGGACGGCCTGTTCGTGTCTAACCTGATCGGGACGGACGCGCTGTCCGCAATTAATCTGACGGCGCCGGTGATTCAGCTTGTGACGGCCATTTCCACTATGCTGGCCACGGGCGGCAGTGCGGTGATTATGAAAAAAATGGGGGAGAAAAAGGAGGCGGAGGCCAGGGAGGATTTCACGTTTCTGATTTTGGTAAATGTGGCGGCCGGGGTTCTGATGTGCGGTCTGGGTTATGTGGTGATGGAGCCGGCCTTTGCGGCCATAGGGCTGTCGGAAAAAGTGATGGGCCACTGCACAGAGTATTTGAGTCGCTACCTGCTTTTCACGGTTCCTATTTTGCTGATGAATAATTTTACGCTGTATATGATTGCCAGCGGAAAGGCCGCGCTGTCTCTGGCCTGTTCCGTGACCGGCGGCGTTTTGAATATGACGCTGGATTGGCTGTTCATCGCCGGGTTTGGGCTGGGCATAGGCGGCGCGGCGGTGGCCACAGGTCTGGGGTACTCGGTGACGGCGGTGGCGGGCCTGTGGGTCTTTAGCCAAAAGAAAAATCTGCTGCATTTTAAGAAACCAGTTTTCCGAGGCAAGGTCCTTAAAAATGCGGCCGCGAATGGAAGCTCGGAGATGGCAACCGCCCTGGTGGCGGGCATTATCACGATGATGTTCAACTGGACGATGCTTCGGTTCGTGGGGGAAAACGGCGTGGCCGCGGTCACGATTATCATGTATGTTCTGATGTTTGCCAGCTCTTTGTACACAGGGTATTCCTATGGCGTGGCCCCGATGATCAGCTTTTACTACGGGGAAAACAACCGCGAAAAGCTGAAAAAGCTGATTCTGGCCAGCTTAAAAGTAATCGGATGCATTTCCCTTTTGACGGCGTTGGCCTCTTTCCTTTTTACAAAACCGCTGGTGGCCGTATTCGCCCGGCCGGATAATCCAGTGTACGGTCTGGCGGCGACGGGAAATAGAATCTGCGCTGTCGCGCTGCTTTTCATAGGATTTAACATTTTCGCCAGTGGCATGTTCACCGCCTTATCCAAAGGCATGGCGTCGGCTGTGCTGGCTTTTTCACGATCGTTTGTATTTATGCTGATCGCCATGCTGGCGCTTCCGCGGATTTTCGGGGTAAACGGAATCTGGCTGGCCACGCCGGCGGCGGAACTGATGGCGCTGGGGCTGTCGGCGGCGGTGGTTGCTGGATATGCCCGGCAGGGACGGCGCGCGTTATAAAAGAGGGATGGTTTGCGCATTTCGTTTAAGTATGATAAAATATATAAAAGAACAAATGAGGGGCATTACATTGAATTTTCAATGGGATGAAGATAAAAATCAATTAAATTTGAAAAAGCGCGGCATCGATTTTGAAACAGCAATGCTTGTTTTTAATGATTTACAGCGCATTGAAATATATGATTTTGAACATAGTGTAAGTGAAGATCGCTATAATACGATTGGAATGGTCCATGATGTTTTGTTTGTCGTTTATACGGAACGTAAAGACAATATACGTTTGATATCAGCAAGACTTGCCACTCAAATAGAAAGGAGCATTTACTATGATTCGGACAGCTACTTTGGATAGAAATCAAAAACCTACGGAAGAACAGATTAAGCAGATAAGGGAGGCGGCAAAGAGAGACATTGTATTTGATGAGGATTCTCCAGAACTTACGCCTGCAATGGAAAAAGCATTTCGTTTGGCTGCGAAGAACCGCAATACGCAAAGAAAAATAAACATATCCTGATTTGCAGCGGCATCCGAAAGGAGTGAAGAAAACCACATAAAAAATACATCCGGCCAGGAATCTGCAGAAAGATTTCCGGCCGGATGTATTTTTTTGTAAAAGCTGTGCATACTGTCCTCAGGTATACACAGATGTGGCAAAAAGGGAGGCGGCTTTATGAAAACGTGTCAGTTGTTATATCCAAGGAACACGGCCGTTCGGCGGGCGGTGAGCATGGACGGTATGTGGAAGTTTCAGACGGACGAGCGGCAGGAGGGCCGCGAAAAGGGCTGGATGGGCGGTCTGCCAAGCCCTGACTGGGTTCCCGTGCCTGCCAGCTTCCAGGATTTTTACACAGACAAAGATATGCGGGAGTTTACCGGGGATGTCTGGTACGAGACGGATGTGTTTGTGCCGGGCGAATGGGAGGGAATGGAGGTGGCTGTCCGTTTCGGCTGCGCCACCCACCGGGCGGAGGCATATGTGAACGGGCGGCGGGCCGTTTCCCATGAGGGCGGTTTTCTGCCTTTTCTGGCGAATGTGACCGGGATGGTGCGGTACAACGATTTTAACAGGGTGACGGTTGTAGTCAATAACGAGCTTAATGTGACCAGCATTCCCTGTGGGGAGACGAAGACTTTGGGAAGTGGGAAAAAGATGGCCCTCCCCTACTTTGATTTTTTCAATTATTCGGGCCTGCAAAGGCCGGTTCAGCTTATGGCGTACCCTAGGGAACATATCGAGGATTTTTCCGTGACGCATCAGTTCCAGGGGGAGGACGCCGCCGTGCATTATACGGTGGAGACCACCGGAGGCCATGAGGTTTTGGTGGAAGTATACGACTGCGAGGCCCGGATGGTCGCTTCCTGCACGGGAAAGGAAGGGGATCTGCGGATTCCCCACGTGCATAAATGGGGCATTCGGGACGGCTATCTCTACCGCTTCGTGGTTTCCATCCTGGACGGGGACAGGCGGATCGATGAGTATTACGACGACATCGGCATTCGGACGGTGGAAATAAAGGGGACGGATATTCTGCTGAATGGGGAGCGGGTTTATTTAAAAGGATTCGGCAAGCACGAGGACAGCGACATCGTGGGCCGCGGGTTTCACATGGGCGTGATGAAGAGGGATTTTGAATGCATGAAATGGATCGGGGCAAATTGCTTTCGCACGTCCCACTATCCCTACAGCGAAGAAATCTACCAGATGGCGGACCGGGAAGGGATTTTGGTCATCGACGAGGCGGCGGCGGTGGGGCTTTTCAAAAGCCAGCTGAATTTCATGGAGGCCTCCACGGGAAAGCAGACGGCTTTTTTCCGGGAGCCGACCGTTCCCGAACTTCTGGAAAATCATCTGCAGTGCGTGGAGGATATGATTTGCCGGGATAAGAATCACGCCTGCGTCATAGCCTGGAGCCTTTTGAATGAGCCGGAAACGACCGATGAGGCGGCGGTTCCCTATTTTGAAAAAATTTTTGCAAAGGCAAGGGAGGCGGACCCGCAGAAGCGGCCCCGGACTTTTGCCATGATTATGAATTCCCTGCCCCATAACTGCAAATGCCACCCATTCAGCGACTTCCTCTCCCTGAACCGTTATTACGGATGGTACATGATGGGCGGCTACGAGATTGCCGACGCGGAGGCGGCGTTTCGCCGGGAAATGGACGCGTGGGCGGCCAAGAACCTGAATAAGCCGGTGGTTTTCACCGAATACGGGGCGGACACGAATCCGGCGGAGCATAAACTGCCCTCGGTGATGTGGAGCCAGGAGTACCAGGTGGAATATCTGGAAATGTGCCATCGGGTGTTTGACTCTTATCCGTTTGTGGCCGGGGAGCTGGTCTGGAACTTTGCCGATTTTCAGACGACGGAAGGCATTCTGCGGATGAACGGCAACAAGAAGGGGATCTTTACCCGGCAGAGGCAGCCGAAGCAGGCGGCTTATTATTATAAAGAA
>CAOJVE010000146.1 GCA_948444865.1 uncultured Lachnospiraceae bacterium | reverse complement strand
CTTTTGAATCCTCCCTATTTGTGTTTATAACCTGTGTACATTGCCATGGCGAAACAGCAAACCGCCGCCCACGCCCAAATCTTATGTTTCTTCAACGGTCTATCACTTCCTCACTTTTGTATTTTGGAATATAGACAAAGCCCTGGCCAGGATTTTATTTCGTCTTGGCCAGGGCTTTCGTCCAACCGCTTTCATTTAACAGGAAAAAGAAGCATTCGTCAATATCAGAAGGGCCCTCTTATTGATAAAATTTATCATATGATAAATTTTATCAACTATCAATTTCACGAATCAGATTCACCATCTCAATGGCGCCGAGGGCGCAGTCGTACCCTTTGTTACCCGCCTTGGTTCCGGCGCGCTCAATGGCCTGCTCGATATTCTCCGTGGTCAAAACGCCGAACATCACCGGAATGTCGCTTGCTAAGGATACGGACGCAATCCCCTTGGACACCTCCGCGCAAACGTAGTCGTAGTGGCTGGTGCTTCCCCGAATCACCGCGCCTAAGCAGATCACCGCGTCGTATTTTTTGCTTTTGGCCATCTTGGACGCAATCAGCGGAATCTCAAAAGCCCCCGGAACCCAGGCCACATGGATGTCTTCTTCCTTTACGTCGTGGCGAAGCAGCGCGTCCATGGCGCCGCTTAACAGCTTGGATGTGATAAATTCATTGAAACGGGCGGCCACGATGCCGATCTTTATATCTTTGGATACCAGTTTTCCTTCAAATGTCTTCATAGATGATTTTTCCTTTCCTTCGTTTGATTGCATATACTTGCGAAACGCCCTTTTTGTAGACGGCGTTTGGGCAAAACAGATAAATTCCTCTTTATTGGATATTCAAAATATGCCCCATTCTGTTTTGCTTGGTCTTCAGATAGAACCGATCGTACTCGGTGGGCAGTATCTGTATGGGCTCCCGACGGGTAATCTCCATGCCAAATTCGGCGAGCTGGTAGACTTTATCCGGATTGTTGGTCAGCAGACGGATGCTTTTTACCCCCAGATCTTTGAGTATCTGGGCGCCGATATAGTACTCCCGCTGGTCACCGGCGAATCCCAGCGCCAGGTTGGCGTCCAGGGTGTCCATGCCCTTTTCCTGCAGCTCGTAGGCGCGCAGCTTATTGATAAGCCCAATGCCCCGGCCTTCCTGGCGCATATACAGCAAGATCCCTCTTCCTTCCCGCTCAATCTGCGTCATGGCCGCCGCAAGCTGCTGGCCGCAGTCGCAGCGCAGGGAACCGAATGTATCTCCCGTAAGGCATTCCGAGTGGACACGGCAGAGCACGTCTTTTCCCTCGCCCACTTCTCCTTTCACCAGCGCCACATGGTGTTCCCCGTTTAGACGGTTCACGAATCCGTAGGCCATGAAATCTCCGTATCGGGTGGGCATCTTGGTGACCGTCACCCGGTCCACCAGCTTTTCGTTGTATTTGCGGTAATTCTGCAGATCTTTGATGGTGATAAATTTTATATTCCACCGCTTCGCAAGCTCGGCCAGCTCCGGCGCCCGCATCATTGTGCCGTCCTCCCGCATAATCTCACAGCAAAGGCCGCACTCCTTCAGCCCGGCCAGACGGCACAGATCCACCGTGGCTTCCGTATGGCCGTTTCGCTCCAGCACCCCATTCTTCCTGGCCAGCAGCGGAAACATATGGCCCGGACGGCGGAAATCCTCCGGCCTCACATCGTCGTCTACGCACTTCATGGCCGTGACGGACCGCTCGGCGGCGGATATTCCCGTAGTGGTCTCCACGCTGTCGATGGAAACGGTAAAAGCCGTCTCGTGGTTATCGGTATTCTGCGCCACCATCTGGGGAATCCGCAGTTTCTCCACATATTCCTGGGACATGGGCATACAGATTAACCCTTTGCCATAGGTGGCCATGAAGTTGATGTTCTCTGTGGTGGCGAACTGGGCCGCGCAGATGAAATCGCCTTCATTTTCCCGTTCTGGATCGTCTGTGACCAAAATAATTTTTCCTTTTCTTAAATCCTCCAGCGCTTCCTCCACTGTATCAAACTGAAGCATAATCGTCCTCCTTTACTTGTAGTCATATCCACATGCGGACAGAAAATCCCTGGTCAGCCTGCTCTCCTGCCGCTGTGCCGGCGCAGGATTTAACAACTTCTCCACATATTTTCCAATCATGTCATTTTCCAGATTGACCAGATCGCCCTTGCGGCGTTCGCTCAAAATCGTGTTTTGGACGGTGTGGGGAATGGCCGAGATGGCGAAGCTGTCCGCCGTCACTTTCGCCACGGTCAGGCTCACGCCGTCTATGGCTATGGAGCCTTTCTCCACAATGTACCGCAAAATAGCCGGATCGGCCTGTATAGTATACCAGATGGCCGTGTCATCTCGCTCAATCCGGATAATCCGCCCCATGCCGTCCACATGGCCGGCGACGATGTGACCGCCGAACCGGCCGTCGGCAGGCATGGCCCGCTCCAGGTTCACATGACTGCCGCTTTTTAGCTGTGCCAGCGACGAGCGGTTCAGCGTCTCGTGCATCACGTCCGCCGTAAACCCCTGTGCGCTCAAAGACGTGACCGTCAGACAAACCCCGTTTACCGCCACGCTGTCGCCAATCTTCAGATCCTCCAGAATCTGCCGCGCTGAAATGGCCAGCACGGCGGAATGCCGCCCTTTCTCAATGCGCCCCACCGCGCCCACTTCTTCAACGATTCCCGTGAACATGGCCGTCCACCTCGCTTTCTATCAGAAAATCCTCACCCAGACGGGTGACTGCGCTGTTTTTCAAGAAAACCGCCTCCGACGGCGCGGGAAATCCCTGCCCCTCCACCGGGGTCTTCGCCGTCTGGCCGCCAAATAATTTGGGCGCGATATAGGCCTGCACTTTCTGTACCACGCCGCTTTCTAGCGCTGCCCAGTTCAGCGTTCCGCCGCCTTCCAGCAGCACGCTGTCTATGTTCTCCTGGCCCAGCCGCTTCATCAATTCCTTCAAATCCACGCGGCCTTCTCTCTCTGAAATCCGCCATATGGCGCATCCCGCATCCTGATACGCCGCCTGTTTCTCCCTGTCCACGCAACAGGTGGCAATCACGGTGGGCGCCTGCCGGGCTGTCTGAACCAACTGCGAGGTAAGCGGCGTGCGAAGATGCGAATCACAGACAATCCGTATGGGATCTCTCCCGCCTTCCATACGGCAGGTCAAAAGCGGATCGTCCGCCAGAACCGTCCCCACGCCTACCATAATGGACCGGAAGCGATGCCGCTGGCTCTGCACATGCGCCCGGGCCTCCTCCCCGGTGACCCATTTGGACGCGCCTGTGTAGGCGGCGATTTTCCCGTCCATGGTCATGGCGTACTTCATCACCGCGAAGGGATACCCCGTCTGGATATAATGGAAGAAAACCCGGTTGAGGCGGTCGCACTCTTCTCGCAGCACGTCTTCCGTCACGCAAACGCCATGAGATCTCAATATGCCAATTCCCTTGCCGCAGACAAGCGGATTGGGGTCGGCGGAACCCACTGCCACCCGGCGGATGCCCGCCTCCAGGATTGCGTCCACGCAGGGCGGCTGTTTCCCGTAGTGACAGCAGGGCTCCAGCGTCACGTACATGGTGGCGCCTCTGGGATCTTCCGTGCAGGAAGCCAGCGCGTTTCGCTCCGCGTGGGGCTGTCCGTATTTCTCATGATAGCCCTTCCCAATCACGCGCCCGTCTTTTACAATCACCGCGCCCACCATCGGGTTGGGCGACGTCCACCCCATGCCTTTTTCGGCAAGCGCAAGGGCCATGCGCATATATTCCCGGTCTTCCAATTTTCTCTTACCTCCATAAATCCAGTCCATCGCGAAACGCCCATTTCAAAAAAAGTGGCCATGGCCGTTTCACGGTTCCTGGTTATTATAACAACAAAAGCCCTGGAATATAAAAATTCCAGAGCAGTCCATGATTCTGTATCTATTTATCATTGCCGCCCTTTTTCGTTGGCGGCTTCTAATCTTCTTTTATCCAGACTCTACTGTCGGCTTCGGAATCGCACCGAATCATACCTTGCGGCTCGTGGGCTATACCACCGGTAGGGAATCGCACCCTGCCCTGAAGATTCTATTCAGTTAATGAAAAAAGCAGATAAGGGGAATCGAACCCCCCTCTCCAGCTTGGGAAGCTGGCATTCTACCGATGAACTATATCTGCAATACGGATACTATTATAGCACAAACCTCTAAGAAATCAACCGTTTTTTTTAATTTATAAAAAATTTATTGCTTTCTGGCCCAATGTCATATAAACTAAGAAAAAGGCATTCACCTGCCCCAAAGGAGAAAAAACATGGACTCAGATATGCTGTACGAACTGGCTTTTCAATACAAAAAGAAAAAACTATGGAACATTTTATCGGATATAGAGATTTTTGCCGTAAAATTATCCGGCGAAAGAATCGGTTACATCAATATCATAGGCTCTTCAGGAGGCCCGCACGCCCTTGGACTCTACATCGGTAAAGAAAGCTTCAACAGCTTTCTCCGAATCGCCCTGGCGGACCCGCAGACACTGAATTCCCAGGAGATTCAGGAGCGCATCCTGCATCTGGAGTGCCTGCAATGCTCCTTTGAAAGCAAGGACGCGCTCAGCGATGAGGAGCTGGAAGCGGTCCGGGCATACGCCCACCGCCACGACATCCGTATCGCCGGGAAAAAAAACTATCCCCTGTTTCAGAAATACATGCCAAACCGCTTTCCCGATTCCCTGCTGTCAGAAAATGAGCAAAAAGATCTCTGCGAAGCGCTGGCCGCGGCCATAGAAGTCGCCGGCCTGTTAGACGAAAGCACGCCCGCCGAACTGGGTTTGCGAACATTGACGGACGCATTTGGGGAAACGCTTCTGCTGGAACGCAAAGGACAGGGGTATTCGCTTCAAAGGACTCCGCTTCCAAAAGAATACGTCCCTGCATTTCCCAGACCTGAGGCCCGCAACGAGATTGGTCTTGCCAGCCTGAAAAAAATGCCCAAATCCGGCATATGGGAATGCGCGATTATCCGTTTCCCACAGCCCGTGCAGGATGCCCCGGATGAACCTCCCTTTTTCCCGGTCCTGCTTCTGGCCGTGGAATCCTCCAGCGGATATATGTTAAACGTCCCTCCTGTCCTGGATTACGACAACTGCCCGGAAGAGCTGCTGAACACATTCATGCAGGCGCTTTTGGAAGAGCAAATCCGTCCCATCCGCCTAAAAGCCCAGGATGCCCGCACCTATGCCTTCGCCGAAGCATTCTGCGAAAAACTGAAAATCCCCCTGATTATAGAGGAAAGTCTCCCTGCGCTTAAGGCAGCGAAAGAAGATTTTCTGACGCGTTTTGACGCAGACGAAGACATGCGCCTGGATGAAATCCAGAAACTGCTGGACAAACTGCTGGAGCTGGACGAAAACGAATTGCACGCCATTCCAGAGCAAATCATGGATTTACTGGAATCTTTGGAAGAGCAAAACTTTCTGCCGGATGACCTGGCAGAGAAGCTGGACCGCATCCTTCACCCGCAAAATTGGCTCCCGCGCCAAACCTGTTTTGCCCACTCCTTCTTAATCAGCGTGTCCCTCATGCCTGGCTGCTACCGCCATATACAGATATCCGGCAACAGCACATTGCGAAAGCTGCACACGGCGATTTTGGACGCATTCGGCTTTGTGGATGACCACGCCCACGCCTTTTTCATGGACAATCGCAGCTGGAGCGACGTGGATTCCTATTACGCCGAAGAGCTTAAAGAGCCCGGCGTCCGCCTTACCCGCAGATGCACGCTGGACCGCGCCGGCCTTCATAAAGGCAAAAACTTCAAATATATTTTCGATTTTGAAGACGAGTGGACTTTCCAGTGTAAAGTCCTCCGGGTTCTGGATAAAAATACCGACGAACCGGTGGTCGTCAAAAGTAAGGGAGAAAATCCAGAGCAATATCCCGACTGGAACGACGAGTAAAATATTTCTAAAAAGAGTTTCGCCCGCGGCATCCCGGGATGGCTGTATAGAAGATTTTCCAAAACTTCCATACAGCCGTCTTATCCTCACTTCCCCTGCTCCTTTAAAAAACTGCCCGCGTCTTTTAAAAAGCTGACCGCAATCAGCACAATCACCGCCCCTATGGGAAAAGCGGCTATAATGCTCACCGACTGTAAGTTGCTCATGGAGCTTTCTGAGAAGACAAGCGCCACCGGCAGCAGAATCAGCAGTATGCACCACATCAGCTGAATCGCCTTATGGGGCGATTCATTTTCCCCCAGCTTATGATAACTGTAACAGGAACCGATATAAGCGATGGAGTCAAAGGATGTGGCATAAAAAGCCACCATGGTCACCAGCAAAAGCGCCATCACAAAAGGCGCCAGGGGCAGCGTGCGGATAATGGCCAGAATCACCTCATAGAGATCCCCCGTTTTCTCATACAGCGCGAGAAAATCCGCCGCTTTTCGCGCCTGTTTTCCCAGCGAATAATTTCCCAGCACGATGAAGCTGACAATCGTGGAACCCACGCCGAATCCGTACCCGCCCAGAATAGTCTGCCGCACAGTCCGCCCTCTGGAAATATTTCCAATGAAAAACGGCGCCGCCACGCACCAGACCATCCAGTAGGCCCAGTAAAAAATGGTCCAGTTCTGGGGAAACGATGTTGTGCGCTGCGGGTCCGTAAACGTGGCCAGTTCAAAGAAATGCTGCGCCATCCGGCCCACCGCCGAAAAGCCCGTTTCCACAATATACCGCGTCTCGCCGCCGAACAAAAACACATACGCCAACAGGCCAAAAAAAAGACAGATGCAAGCTTTCGA
>CAOJVE010000145.1 GCA_948444865.1 uncultured Lachnospiraceae bacterium | reverse complement strand
GCGTCCCCTGCCGGTACTCGGACCGAATGATCTCGTGCTCCTTGCAAATGCTCTGAATGGAATTGAATATGCCGATCCAAATGCAGGCGGAAGCGATGGTAAAAAAGCCTGATTTCGTGCTCTCATAGGTGGTGAACATATCCTCTCCCACCACCGCGGCCACGATCAGCGCGATAATCGCCGCGAAAACAATAAATTTCCAGGCTTTTTCCCGGAAGGATATTCTGGCGATTTTTTTAAAATACACGTTGGTCTGCGTAAAATAAGATGTGCCGCTCATTGGACGCCCCCTCCTCTCAATGCAGCGAATTTGGCAATGTAATAGTCGCCCTTTCCTCTTCCGCCTTCGTAATCGGGATTGATTTCCAGCATGATCTCCTGAAGCCTTTCCACATTGAAAAACTCCAGCGCCTGCTGCACATCCCCGAAAAATGCCAGATGCCCCGCCTTATCCCTTGCGCTTTTGGCCAGCACCAACACTTTTGTAAATAAAATCTGCTTTGTTTCCATGTCGATGGCGTCGTCCGGCTCATGGGAAATGACCATGACGATTTTGCCGTTCTGCGAAATTTCTTTTAAAATCTCCATCTGCTGAATGCGCGACGCGGCGTCCAGACCTGAGTCCGGCTCGTCGCACACGAACACCTGCTGAAATCCAACCAGCTGCGCGGCCACGGACACTTTCTTTTTCTAGCCGCCGCTTAAGTTCTTAATCAGGCTGTCTTTGAGCAAATCCACGCCCACTTTATGGATGATCTCCTCCACCCGCTGCCTTTTGTCGGCTTTGGAATAATATTTCTTGTCCAGCTTGATGTCGGCCACGTCCATAAGCGTGGCAAAAACCGTGTCGCTGGTCCGCAGCGTGAGAAACTGGGGCACCAAGCCAATCTGGGATTTCATGCTTTTAAAATTGGCGTACAGATTCTGGCCGTCTAAAACCACTTTCCCTTCGGTCTTGCCGTCCCCTAAAATCGCCTTCACCAGCGTGGTTTTGCCCGCCCCTGAGCCGCCCAGGATCAGGACAAAATCCCCTTTGTCCACCTCAAAGCGAATGTCGCTTAACAGGGTCTTCTTGCCGAAATTCACCGTCTTTCGATCGATGCTCACCAAGAGACAGCCGCTTTGCCCGTTGGCGTCGTTATAGATGATTCTGCTTCCGGCCATGATCAGAACGGTGTTTGCAATCTTTATCACGTCATGGTCAAAAATATTCCGCTTCCCCTTGATCGGCCAGCCGTTGACGCTGACCCCATTCTGGCTTTTCTTGTCAAACAAAAGCACGCCTCTGTTCGTCTGCCGGATCTCCGCATGTTCTCTTGACGCCATCATGTCCCCCAGCTTTATGGCGTTGTTCTCACCTCTTCCGATGGTGATGGGCTGTCGGGATTCAATGTTGTAGACGTTCCATTTTTCATTCACGTCAAAGCTTCTGCTAAAAATCATCAGAACCGATTCTGGATGGGGATCGTTCAGCGCGCTTCTGTCCACCCGGAGGATGTCCCCGTCGGAAAGCTTATAAAACTTAAAACCCCGCTCATTAAAAGTCTCCAGACGCACGCCGTTGACGTAGGTGCCGTTTGCGCTGTTATAATCTATATAATAATAGGAATCGTCCTGGCCATCGTAAACGAATTCGCCGTGCCTTCGGCTCACGATCTGCGATTCCACCGTGATGTCGCAGTCTGATTCGGGATATTTTTTGCCAAAAGTCAGATTCCCTTTTAGCAAAAACTGCCTGGGCGTCTGCTCTTTATCCACAATCAGCAAAGACGCCGGATGGACCGCCGCCGGCCTGAAATATTGTGTCTTTTGTATGTTCATTCCTGACGCTTAGCTCCTTTTCAAACACACTCTAATTGAATCCATAAAATTTCTGGCATATTTTGTAAATGGTGGTGGACATGCTGCGCCCACCCCTTCCCGGCAGATTCACCGCGCCGCCCACGATCCCGTGACGCACCGCTTTATAGAGGCTTTTGTCCGCCTCCTTGAGATACGCCCAAAGCTCCGCCTTTTTTTCGAGATTTTCTTTTTTCCCGGAGCGTATCAGCATGACGCTGGACACTGCCGTGATGATCGTCAGATACCGCATCATGTATTTCTTCAGCTGCCTGGATTTCACCGACGCGTTCACCAAAACGTCGACCATCCGCTTATTTACCCGAATCTGCTGGTCAATGCGGCCAATCATCACCGACTCGTGCACCGACTGGTCTTCCCGGCCTATGAAATAGCGGTAAAAATTCACGTCCAGGTAATACAGCGTGGTCACATAGGGCAGCGGCTCAAACACGAACAGGTTGTCCACGTAAAATGTGTGCCCCGGCAGCCGCAGCCCGCAGGATTTTAAAAGTTCCGTCCGGTAAATCACCGAGTGCATCAGGATGTATTTGCCGGTGTGCATGTGCTTAACCTGGTTCCAGCCGAAGATTTCGTTTTTAGGAAAACATTTGCGGTACTGCATCACTTTTTTCCGGGACGCGCCCTGCTTCTCGTAGACGAAATTGCTGATGAGCATGTCCAGGGTCTGGGGGCCGCGGATCAGCTCTTCCAACGTGGATAGCACAACCTGGTAGGCTTCCTGGTTCACCCAGTCGTCGCTGTCCACGACTTTGAAATAAAGCCCTTTTGCGTGGGCAAGGCCTGTGTTCACCGCCTGGCCATGGCCTCCGTTTTCCTGGTGAATGGCCCGCACGATGTCGGGATATTTTTCCGCGTATTCGTCGGCGATTGCGCCGGTGTCGTCCGTGGAGCCGTCGTCCACGATCAGAATTTCCACATCCGCGCCCCCAGCCAGCAGAGAGTCCACGCATTTTCTCATATATTCCTGGGAATTATAACAAGGCACTGTTATGCTTAATAATTTCATGTTTTCCTCCTATCGCTTTAACCCCGCTCCCTTCATATAACCCACATAGGCGTCAAAAGCGGACGGGATCGCATATCTGTCCTGCACCTCTTCTTGCACTGCGAATATCATGTTCCCCTTATGGTCTTCTTCCAGCTGCCGCACCCGGATCTGATAGCCCAGCATCCGCCATTCCACATGGGAAAAAATATGCTTCGCCTCCCCCAGCGGCCGGATGCGCAGAGGGTCCAGATCCATAGCTTTGACCGCTTCGATGACCTCCCGCTCGCTTAAATGCCCTTCCATGTTAGGCAGTTCATAAAGCCCGGCTAAAAGCCCCCGCGCCGCCCGCCGGCGGATGGCCACCCGCTCTCCGTCCTGGATCGCCAATACAGTCAGATTCTGCACCCGGCGGGGCTTGGCCCGGGATTTCACCGGAAGCTGTTCTGCCGTGCCCTGCGCGGCCGCCCGGCAAATCCCTCTTAACGGACACGAACCGCAGTCGGCCTGCGCGCCCGGAAGGCATGTCAGCGCGCCCAACTCCATAAGCGCCTGGTTATACTCGCCGGGACGCTCCCGGGGCATGACCGCCAAAATCGCCTGTTCCACTTCACGACGCACCGCCTGTCTGGCAATGTCCTCGTAGCTTTCCCACAGCCGCGAAACCACCCGCAGCACGTTGCCGTCCACTGCGGGCGCGGCGATTCCATAGGCTATGGAGGCTATGGCCCCCGCCGTGTAATTTCCGATGCCCGCAAGGCCCCGCAGCTGGTCATAATCCGCCGGGAGCCGCCCCTGAAAAGACTCCATGACCTGCCGCGCCGCTTTTTGCATATTTCGGACGCGGTTATAGTACCCCAGACCCTCCCACAATTTCATCAGACGTTCCTGGGGGCAGTCCGCCAGAGCCTCCACTGTCGGAAGCTCCGATAAAAACCTGGCGTAATACGGCTTTACCGCCTCCACGCGGGTCTGCTGGCACATGATTTCCGACACCCAGATCGCATAGGGGTTTTTGCCGGCCCTCCAGGGCAGCGGGCGTTTGTTTTCCCCATACCAATCCAGCAGGGGATTTTCTATTTTCCGCAATAAATTCAACTTTTCATCCATAATAACTGCCGCCTCCAGACTATCATATCACAATTCGTCAGAAATGATAGTTGCTTTTTTTGTTTTACCCATTTAGAATAATAACATACACGCCACACCCTCACGCAAAGGAGAATTTATGAAAATGGACAGTATGATTTTTGATGTGGACGGCACGCTCTGGGACGCCACGAAGATTGTGGCCGAGGCCTGGACCGAGATCGCCCGCCGGGAATATGACCCGCAGATAACCATTACTTTCGGGCAGCTGCAGCAATTATTCGGAAAACTGCTGCCGGACATCGCCGCCAATTTGTTTCCCCGCGAATCCCCCGAACGCCAGATGGAGCTGATCCATATCTGCTGCGAAGCGGAACACCAGGCGCTTTTGGCCGCGCCGAAGGCCCCTATCTTCCCCGGACTGGAAGACACGCTGAAAGCATTGTCGGAAAAATATAAGCTTTTTATCGTCAGCAACTGCCAGGCCGGATACATCGAAGTGTTTCTAAAATGCACGGGCTTCTCCAGGTATTTCCAGGGGCATCTGTGCCCCGGCGACACCGGACGGCCCAAAGGGGACAATATCCTGGAGATTATCCGCCGCCACCGGCTTAAATCGCCTGTCTATATCGGCGACACCGAAGGGGATTTTTTGGCTACGCGTCAGGCCGGCATCCCCTTTGTTCACGCCTCTTATGGATACGGCCGGGTGGAGACCCCGGAATATGTGATTTCCCAGATTTCCGATCTGACCCGGATTTTCTGAAAAAAGGGCCAGACAGACGCAGCCGCCTCTTTCGTTTGAAAAAAAGGACCCGCAGACATTCCTTATGCTGCAGGTCCTTTTTTATCTTATCCCATAAAAGCCCTCCGGGCAGGAGCGCACTGCGGCGGAAAGGATTGTGCAATCCGCCGCGGACACGCTCTAATTAAACACAATGATGGGCGTTTCCGTATCGATGATCTCGTACAGCTCCGCCGCCTTGTCGGGCGGCAGGTTGATACAGCCGTGGGAACCGTTGTAGGTGTAGACGTCTCCGCCGAATGCCGCCTGCCAGGAGGCGTCGTGGAATCCCACGCCTCCGTTAAAGGGCATCCAGTACTGCACCGGCGTCTCGTACTCGTATTCGCCGTTTTCCTTCTTCTCTCCCCGCAGGGTCTCATTCATTTTCTTATAGTACATATGACACACGCCTGTGGGCGTCTCCCGCTCCGGGATCGGTTTGCCGGACACGATGTCTGACTCGTAAATCAGCGCGCCCTCTCGGTAGTAATACATATGCTGTGTGCCCAAATCCACTTCTATATAAGTGTTTCCTATGTCATTGGCTCCCGGACAAAGCGCCGTGCTGGCGTAATTGGGCTCCCGGGTCACAACCTGGCCTGTGCGGATCTCTTCCAGCAGCTGCGTAGCCTCCGCATATTGGTCGATCTGCCAGCCGTAATTGCCGCCGGCCACGTTGATGGTGCGCCCTGTGCTCGTGGTGAAAGTCCTGCTGCCTCCCAGGGTGTCGCGCCTGGCGGCCAGTTCCGCCACAAACGCATAGACGTTGCTCTCCAGCTCTTCGTCGTTAATGTCCACGCCTCCGTCTTCCCGCGTCTTGATCCAATTACGGATGATCTCGCCGTTTAGAACTTCCGTCTCTTCGCCAAAGGTATAGGTGATGCTTGCCTTGGCGTAGCTGTTTAAGTGCTCCATTTCGCTTAGCAGGTCCGGGTTATCCTTGGTAATGGCCGCCGCATAGTAGACGTCTTCTTTTTCCAGATCCAGGCTCTCCTGGCTTTCCTCCACGCACCGGCACACCGCCGCGATCACTTTCTCCATGTCCAGCGCCGTTCCCTGCGTCTCTGGAACCACCACGAACTGTCCGTCCTGGTATTCCAGATGGGCATCCGTGGGAGGAACCTGCCGGTCCGGCAGCATACAATCCATCTGGCTCATCTGGGCGCGAACTTTTTCCTGATTGTAGGCAATGCTCTCCCCCACCGTGTAGCTGCGGGTAGTGAAAAAGGAGTGGATCCACTGCATGGGCTTTTGCCGCTCCATGACCTTCTCCACGCCGTCGTAGGGCTGGTATTTATAATCTATAGATTCCGCCGTGAGCACCTGGGGCTCCACATTCCGGGCGTATATGGTCAAAGAATAATCCTCCACGTTCTTGCGGATTAGCTGCTCCGCCTGTTCGACCGACAGACCGGAACAGTCGATGTGGTTAATGCTGGTCCCCGGCAGAAATTTATTGTTGTAGTAATTGCCCACGCCGGCGTAAACGCCGCAGGTTCCCAAAAGCAAAACGCCTACGATCACCAACGCCGCCACAAGCCCCCGTCTGCTTTTCTTTTCCTGGGCTGCCTGAAACGGAGCCGACTGTCTCTGAGACGGTTTCTGCTGCGCAGGCTTTTGCTGGGATAGTTTGGGCTGTGGGTCCGGGCCCTGCTCTGCCTTTTCTTCCTCCTCGGAATCCGCAGGCTCCGCGGAAGCCGCGGCCTGCGCCTTGGCATTTTCGTCCTCTTTTGACTCCTCCTGTTCATCCCGCATATGCGATTCGTCCAGACGTATCCCTTTCGCACGCGCCACTTTTATGGTCCCCGCCGTCTTGGCTTTCGGCGCTTTCGCCGCCGCGCTGATGTGATTTACAGGCTCATCCCCCACTGTGTCGGAGACGATCTTCTGCATGGCCCGCTCAATCTTGCTCTCAAAGTTCTCCCCATCTCCATGTTCGCGCTCTTCCCGGTCGGAAGCCGCCACCGCCTGCAGCTGCGCCAGAGCTTTCTTGACCTCCTGGGCAGGCATTTCCACCATCTCATGAAGATTCTCACCGCTGTCTGCTATTTTGTTTTCCATGGGCTCTACTTTCTTACCGCTCATCACTTTTTGAACTCCTCAAACATTACTGTACGACTAAACAACCACCAGCTTAACTGGTGGTTCGCTACTACCATTCGGACTGA
>CAOJVE010000144.1 GCA_948444865.1 uncultured Lachnospiraceae bacterium | reverse complement strand
ACCGCCAGCACACGGTCTTCTTTTAAGTCCCCCTGCTCGATCTGCTCTATGGCGGCCTCTACCTGCTGCGCCGTCATGGCTTTGCGGCTCTCGTTCATATGCACCAGGTCTTCCGCCAAAGAAGCCGCCTGCCGCGCGTCCGGCTCCAACAGAAGCTTCAGCGAACGCTGCGCCGTGTCCAGCCTTCCGCTGGCGTTGATGCACGGCCCCAGCACGAATCCGATGTGATAGGCCGACACTTGATCCCGCAGGTTATTGGCCCGCATAAGCGCCTGCAGCCCGGGACTTTCGGTCTGGGGCAGAAGCTTTAATCCTTCTTTTACCCAGATGCGGTTCTCGCCCTGTAAGTCCATCACGTCACCCACCGTGGCGATGGCCGCCAGCACGAACAGCTCTTTTAGATCCTCTTCTGGAATGCCGCATTTTTCGTAAAGCGCGGCAATCAGCTTATAGGCCACCGCCGCGCCGCACAGCTCCGAAAATGGATAGCCGCAGTCTTCCTGTTTGGGATTGATCACCGCGTCCGCCGGAGGGATTTTCGCCGCGCGGCTCCCCTCCCGCTCCTCATAAGGAACATTGTGGTGGTCGGTGACAATGACCGTCATGCCCATTTCTTTTGCCTGGCGCACCTCGTCAAAAGCGGCGATCCCGTTGTCGCAGGTGACCAAAAGCGCAATGCCGTCCGCCGCCGCCTGCTCGATCAGATGGGGATTCAAGCCATAGCCGTCCGTCACCCGGTTGGGGATATACACATCCGCGCATGCGCCGATCCGGCGAAAGCCTTTGTACAGCACGGCGGACGCGCACACGCCGTCGATGTCATAATCCCCGATGATCCGCATACGCTTTTTCGCGCGGATTCCTTCCATTATAATGGCGACGGATTTCTCCATGTCTTTTAACAGCCAGGGCGAATGCATATCGGCAACCGTCCCCTGTAAGTACATCCGAATGTCCTCTTCCCCAATCACATCCCGGTTTCGTATAATCCGGGCAATCACCGGATCAATGCCGAACTTCTGGCCGATTCCGTAAAAATCTGCCCGTTTGGCGGCCACCACCCACTTTTCCATACGTCTCATCTCCTTTTTGAAATAACAAAGGACAGGGAAGCGCCTCCATGCTCCCCTGCCCTTTGTTATAAATTATCCGTTCGCTTTTTTCGTCTGTCTGGTCTTCATCACATACCACAAGGCGCCTGTGATGCATACAGAAGAGTACGCGCCGCACAGGATGCCCACCATCAGCGGAGCCGCAAACTCCCGGATGGAGGAAACGCCCATGACGAACAGCAGAGCCACCATGATGAACGTGGTCAGCGACGTATAAATGCTTCGGGTCAGCGTCTGCGTAATGCTGGCATTCACCACTTCCTTCAGGTCCTGCTTCCTTCCGCCCCCGACAAGGTTTTCACGGATACGGTCGAAGATAACGATGGTTGCGTTGATGGAGTAACCCAAAATCGTCAGCATACACGCAATAAACGTATTGCCCACCGACACGCGCACCAGCACGTAAAACGCCAGAACGAACAGCACATCGTGCAAAAGCGCCAGCACCGCGCTTCCGGCGAAACGGATGTCCTTGAACCGGAACCAGATGTAGATCAGCATGAAAATCGAAGCCACAATGACCGCGATAATGGCATCCCTGCGCATTTCACTGCTGATGGTGGAGGAAATGCTCTCCGTCTGAATCAGATCTTCGTCCACGTCAAATTCGTCCACAAGGGCCTTGTTCATCTCGTTTCTGGTTTCCAGATCCAGCTCCTGGGTCTTGAAAATCACCTGCTTGCTGTCCACAACCTTGGTGGCCTGCACATTCTTGTCCCCGGTGATTTTCTCAATGATGGGAATCACTTTGGAGTCAATCTCGTCAATGCTCATATCCTCCTTGAACGTCACGTTGGTGGAAGTTCCCCCCTGGAAATCCAGGCCGTAGTTCAAAGCCTTGCCCATGGTCGCGTTAAAAGCGATCATGCCGACGGGCACGCACAGCATTACCACGATGGATACGATAAAGAAAATCTTTCTCTTGCTCAAAAAGTCGATGGTCTTTCTCTCCTTCGCCCGACCGTAGAATTTCTCATCCTGGACGCCCACCGCGTACAGCGCATTCATCAAAAACCTGGACACAACCAGAGCCGTGAACATGGAGAAAATAATGCCGATGGCCAGCGTGTAGGCAAAGCCCTTTACGGTGCCGGAACCCAGCCACATCAGCACGAAGGACGCGATCAATGTGGTGATGTTGCCATCAAAGATGGCGGAAAACGCTTTCTGGAAACCGCTCTTGATGGAAGAACGAACGGAAATCCCCGCCGCGATCTCTTCTTTAATACGGGCGTAAATAATTACGTTAGCGTCCACGGCCATGCCGATGCCCAGGATAATGCCGGCCACGCCTGGAAGCGTAAGGGTAATGTCAAAGGCATTCAGCGTAATCAGCACCAGACTGGTGTAGGTGATAAGCGCCAGCCCTGCCACCACGCCCGGCACGCGGTAAGCGATGATCATAAATAAAATCACAAGCCCAAGGCCGATGGCCGCCGCAATCAGACTGGTGGAAATGGCTTCTTCGCCCAGCTGCGCCGCCACCACGTTGGAGCGAAGCTCCTGCAGCTCCAGCTTCAGACCGCCGATGCGGATAAAGGAAGCCAGCTCCTTCGCCTCCTCGATGGAGCCCATGCCATCGATCTGCGCCTGTCCGCCGGTGATGGCCTGCCGCACCTGGGGCGCGCTGATCTCCTCGCCGTCATACACAATGCTGATGACCTTGCCCACATTGTTGGCAGTGGCTTCCGCAAACTTCTGGGCGCCCTCGTCCGTCATGGTCAGGGTCACGATATACTCGTTGGACTTGGTGGCTTCGTCCTGGCCCACCACGCCCTCTGCGGACGCAATGTCGGAGCCCTCCAGCACTACATTGCCGTCCTCATCCTGAAACACCAGAGAACCCGGCTTTCCCAGATCCTCCAAAATCGCGTTGGCGTCGGTCACGCCGGGGATCTCCACGTTGATGCGGTTGTCCCCTTCCTGATAAGCCTGCGCTTCCGTGCTGTACTCCTCCACACGCTTCTGCAGCTTATAAACCGTGTCGTCCATATCATCCTGGGACGGATTCTTGTCCACCGTCTGATACGTGATGCTGACGCCGCCGCTTAAGTCCAGGCCCAGATTAATATTCTTCGCCGATCCGGTGCCCGTAGGCCCCAATCCCACTGCGGCAGTGAAAACTAAAAATGCCAGTATCAGCACAGATGCAAGCAATACAGCAATACCTTTGTTTTTTTTCATGATTTCCTCCTTTCATATATCAAAGCGATTCGATAAATGCAATACGCCCGCTTCAATAAACCAGCGCTTGGTCTATCTTGTGCGAACGATGAATCGCAGCCATTTATTCCATCGCGGCTTTCAGCATAATCGCGCATTCCACCCGTTTTTTCTCCATGGCGCAGCCGATCTCGTAGGCCTGTCCCATATCCCCGTAAAAATTATGGGAGTTCGCCGCGCACCCGCCGCTGCAGAAAAACCGCGCGAAGCATTCCCGGCAGGCCGGCTTTGCGTAGACGTTGTTGGCTGAAAATCTGTCCCGGATCTGGGGTTTTTGGATGCCGTCAAAAACCGTCCCCATCCGAAAATCCTCTTCCCCCACAAACTGATGACAGGGATACAGATCCCCCCACGGCGTCACCGCCAGATACTCCGTGCCGGAGCCGCAGCCAGATAGCCTTTTGTACACACAGGGCCCGCCGGAAAGATCCAGCATAAAGTGGAAAAACTGAAAGCCTTTGCCTTCCTTTTCCCGCTTTAACATCTCCCGTGCCAAAAGATCGTACTGCTCAAAAATGACCGGCAGATCCTCTTTGCGCAGGGCGTACTCCGCCTCCTTTGGCGCCACCACCGGCTCCATGGACAGCTTGCGAAAGCCCAAGTCCGCCATGTGAAGCACATCTTCTGCAAAGTCCAGATTGTGCCGGGTGAACGTGCCCCGCACGTAATAGTCCTTCTGTCCCCGCTTCTTCACAAACTCCTGGAATTTCGGAATTATATTCTGGTAGCTTCCCGCGCCACCCGGAAATGGACGCATAAAATCATGCACCTTTTGGCGGCCGTCCAGGCTCAGCACCACATTGGCCATCTCCCGGTTCAGAAAATCCGTCTTCTCCTCATCCAGCAGCACGCCGTTGGTGGTCAGAGTAAAACGGAACTTCTTTTGATTTTTTTCCTCCAGGCTGCGCCCGTAAGCCACCAGCTCCTTTACCGTCTGCCAGTTCATCAGCGGCTCCCCGCCGAAAAAATCCACCTCCAGATTCTTTCGTGAACCGGAGTTTTCCACCAGAAAGTCCAGCGCCTTTTTTCCCACCTCCACGGACATCATCGCCCGCTGCCCGTGGTACTCCCCTTCCTCGGCAAAACAGTATTTGCAGGAAAGGTTGCAGGCATGGGCCACGTGCAGGCAGAGAGCTTTGACCACGGTTTTTCTTTTGGAAAAAGCCTCGATCTCCTCCTGGCAGGCCTCGTAAATGTCTCTGGAAAAAAGCTGGCCGCTGCGGATTAACTCCTCACACTCCGCATAGCCCTCCTCTATCTGGTCCGGCGCATAACGGGCGGACAGATTCTGAAGAATACGGCTTTTCTCCATCCCCTGGTCCATCGCCTCTATTATATCGTATACCATATCGTCTGCCACATGAATGGAACTGCTGTTGATGTCCAGCACAATATTGTAACCATTATTTCTATACTGGTGAACCAAACCCATGCGTATTTCCTCCGTCCCCTTTTTCGCGATTATACGAAGCGTCAGATAAATCTGCCGCTTTAGTATAACAGGATGCGCACAGCCGCATAAGGAAGTATGCCGCTTTGCGGCTGCGGTTGGCGCGATACTCACGGCAGATTTCATCAGCCGTGCGTATATTCCTCTGCCCACATACAGGGAAGCGGCGGCTTTTACCCCGCGGCTTCCCTGTCTATTGAACAGCTTTTGCTTTATTTTGTGTTTTCGCAGCTCTGGTTTCCTACCGTGCAGGATGTTTTACATGCTGACTGGCAGGATGTCTGGCACTCTCCGCATCCTCCTTTTTTTACTGTGTTCTGCAGTTTTCCCGTATTCAATGTCTTAATATGTTTCATATCTTCCTCCATTTTTTATGTTGCGCTCCGTGCAAAAAAACGACCGCAAATTTTTTCGTTATTATATCACAAGATTTCTCTTTTTTAAAGTATTTTTTCACAGCTTTGCGGGAACTCATAACAGTTCAGCCTGCGGCTGCGCAATCAACAGCCAGCGGTGTAAAACGGCCAAGAATCCGCCCTTTGCCGCAGGCAAACTTCTAATGAGGCGGATTTCTGTAACTAGGAAGCCGCTGCCTGAATAGTTTACGGAGCTCTTACGAGATCATGCCGCCCAGCGCGCCGCCTCCCGTACACATGGCAAGCGTGGTCAGAAGGTGGCCGAAATCCATGGGAAATCCCCGCTCTACCAGACAGGATACGCCCACCAGCAGCAGAAAATATCCCGCACCCACCATAAGGCCCCATATGTATTTTTGTCTCTTCGCCTTTTTGCCCATCACCAGCCCGCCGAGAAAACAGGACAGGATATAGATCGCCACAATGCCCACGCCGACGATCTTCTCGCTTAAGTCCATCTTAAATAATAAAAACGCCAGAATCATCAGCAGCGCGCCTGTCAGTGTATACGAGCACAGCATGGCCTTTAACATTGCTTTCGCTTTCATTATACAACCCTCCCATACTATCATATGGGACGGCCGTATATTTATTCCTGTTATTCTGAATCGTCCGACGCGTCTTTCTTCGCCCGCTTTTTCTTTATAACTGCCAAAGCGATGATGGCCGCCAGGGCCGCCACGCCCACGACCGCGAACGGCAGGATCTTCGTGGAATCCTCCGTCAGTACGCCGGCCAGCCGCTGTCCGGGCGCCTGCTGTGCGCCGTCGGAATAGGTCTGCGAGCCGCCTGCGCTTTGTCCAACCGAAGAATCCGCAGAATCGCCCATAGCTACGGTATTCCCCTGCTGGGAAGCCGCCGCCGTGGCCGCCGGAGTCACCGTGGATGGGCTGCGCGTAGCCGCCGGCGTGGCTGTGGGCCTGGGCGCGGAGGCGACTGTTTTATCCTTTTTATCGGCTGCGGAGCTTCCGCCCGCGGGCGTCTCGCCTGCAATGACGCCGCCCACCAAAGGCGAGCTTCCCGCGATGCGGCTCTGCGGCTCCTGGTTTTTTTCCTCTTTGGGCTCGGCTTCGGCCTCTTTATTCACCGGCTCCTGGCCCTGATCCCCTTCCGGCACAGACGGAGCCAGACCGCCTACGATCACTGTGGAAGCGCCTTCCACGATTCCCGCCACGGGAACCGGCTCCGTCTGCTCCTGGACATACTCCGGCGCCTCTTCCCCGCCGTCCTCCGAAGCTTCCGGCGCCTGCGTCGCGTCCGCGCCTTCGCTTCCCGGACTCGAAGCGCTTTCGTCCTTCTGCTGCGGACTGTCTGTGGAGCCGCCCGCGCCCGCGCCTTCCGGCTGGCCGCCGGCAGAGCTTTCCCCGGCTGGGCTTTGATCCGGGCTTTCTTGCGAACTTCCATCCGAATCGCCCACCGGCGTTCCATCCTCCTGGGGACCCTGGGGCTCTTCGTCAACGCCCGCGCTTTCATCCGGCGCGTCGTCCTCGTCCGGATCGCCTTTTGGCTCCTGGCTTTCCTGGCCGTCCTTTTCATCCGGCGTCTTTGGAGCGTCCGTCGGCGCAGCGTCTTCTTTTTCCTCTGGGACCTCCGTCGGCGCCTGCGTGGGCGGCGCTTGTGTCTCCTTGGAGACGTCATTCATTTTATCGTCCTCCGGATGCTGATCGTCGGATTTATTCTTAGAATCGGATTTAT
>CAOJVE010000143.1 GCA_948444865.1 uncultured Lachnospiraceae bacterium | reverse complement strand
TAATCATGGTCGGTACTCCTTTCTTTTTGTAATTGCGAACCTTTTCCATGTGGTGTATAATCCATTATAGTAAGACAGAAGATAAGAAGTCAAGGGCAATAGGAGACGCTTGTGAAAGTACAAATTGAGCAATTATGCAATGACAAATTTGAATACGATATCCCAGAGCTGCTTTTTTCCCAGGAAGAGATCCGTGTGACTGTCCCCCAGGACTCCAATGAAAGGGACGTTTTTTATGTGGGAACCCGGGAAGATAAGAAGATCCGCGGGTTTGCCGTTTCCACCCACCGACGGTTCGTGCCGGGCGTGGAGCGGTTTTCCGGCACGGCCGTGCAGATCCCTTACGGAATAGACGTAAAGGGGCTGTCCCCCGGCGACGGTTTTTCGGGGGAGATGATTTTGCTGACGAATTTTGGGGAACGCCGCATTCCTTTCGCGGTTCAGGTGGAGGAATGCCAGCCCCAGTCTTCTGTGGGACGCATCCGGGACATGAAGGACTTTGTAAAGCTGGCCCGCAGCAGTTTTCGGGAAGCGTTTCGCCTGTTCACAGACCCGGATTTTCCGGAAATCGTGGATATCCGGCAGGGGAAGGCGCGCACCCTTTACGACAGTATGACCCAGAATCCGGTGACTTACCAGCATATGGAGGAATTTCTCATCGGGATCGGGGAAAAAGAGCCGGTGCGCATTTTTCTGGGCGAGGATGAGGCGGAACATTACCAGCTCACCGAGACGGTACAGGAATCTTTCCTTATTAAAAGGAGCGGCTGGGGACATCTGCGGATGGAGATCGAGACGGTCGGGGATTTCATCGAAGTGGACAAGCGGGCGGTCACGGAGGAGGACTTCATAGGGAGCGCTTTTCATCTGGAGTACCGCATCGAGGCGGACAGCCTGGGAAAAGGCAAGAAGTTTGGGAAAATCCGCATACGGGATGCGTACGGGACGCTGGATTACAACATTACGGCTTCTCAGAATTCCAAAATCCAGGTGGACATGGATATCTACGAGAAAAAACAAAAGCTGAAGCTCTACAACAGCTATTTAAAGTTCCGGCTGCACCAGCAGGATTACCGGGTATGGGCCGGCGACAGCATCGAGATTCTGGAGCACATGGAAGAGTCCGGCTGCGATTACCCGGTGTACCAGGTCTACAAAGCTTACGTCTATTATATGAACGACGAGCTGGAGCAGGCGCGGGAAATTCTTCTGAAATACCAGGATAAGAACTTCACGGCGGACGATCTGGAGCTGGCGGGCGTCTATCTTTATGTGTGCCATCTGGTGGGGCTTTTAAAAGACCGGGGCCGGGTTGTGGTAAAGCTTCGGGCGCTTTATCGGCAAAAGCCCAACAGCTTTTTGCTGTTCTGGGTTCTGGAGCAGCTGGACGACGAGCTTCTTTTGTCCACGGCCAAGACTCTGTACATGATGGAGGAGCAGTACGACTACGGAAGCCGCAGCCCGCTTCTTTATCTGGAGGCGTTCAATGTGGTGGAAAAGGACTTAAGCCAGCTGCCGCACCTGAACGGCTTCTGGATTCAGACGCTTTTGTTCGCGGCCCGAAACGGGAAAGTGGAAGAGGAGATGGCGGTGCGGATCGCGTATCTTAGCGGCTACCGCAAGAGTTACGATCCGTGCCTGTTTCAGCTTCTTGCCTGCCTTTATGAAAAGCATCCCCTAAAAGATATTCTGGAGGCTATCTGTAAGTTAATCATGAAGGGCAGTTCCAGAGAGAAGCGGTTTTTTCCCTGGTTTTCCAGGGCCGTGGAGGAAAATCTGCGGATTACCAGCCTGTTTGAATATTATATGAATACAGTGGACGAGGACTACCAGCGGATGCTGCCGAAAAATCTGCGGATCTATTTTCTGTATAACAACACTTTAAGCGACAGCAAGAAAGCGCTGGTCTATGCCAACGTCATCCGTCACCGGGAGGAAGATCCCCAGTCCTACGCCAGTTACCGAAAGATTATCGAGGAGTTCAGCAAGCGGAAGCTGCGCAGCGGGGCTATGGATGAGAACTATGCGATTCTGTACTACGACTGCATGGACGTGCTGGAAGCGGAGGATCTGCAGAAAATCGTGTTCACCCACCGACTGTACTGCGACCGGCCCGACATCCGGTATGTGATCATCCGCCATGAGCCTTTGCAGGAGGAGGAAATCTATCCCTGCATAAACGGCGTGGCCTATCCGCTTATTTACGACGAGGACGCGGCGGTCGTGTTCCAGGACGACAAGAAGCGGCGGTACCAGTCCACCATAGACTACAACCTGCGCCGGCTTTTTGACAAGGAAATGCTGGAAGTGTGCTGCCAGGAGGCCAGCCAGCATCCGGGATTTCTGCTGAATCGCTGCGGCGGCGGTCTGCACGCGGACACCCTTCTTGATTTTTGCCGGATTGCGCAGTCGGAGGCGTTCACCTTAGAATACCGCAGAAAAGTCCGGGGTGAGCTGCTGGATTACTATGCGGCTTTGGAGGACGCGGATCAGACGGAAGATTTCCTCGCGTCCCTGGATCTGGAGGAGTACGCGGCGGTGGACAAAGTGCGGCTGACCCAGCTTCTCATCGCTCATGGGCTTTATGAGCGGGCCAGCCAGATTTACTGCGAATACGGACTGGAAGGCGTACGTCTGGAATCCTTGGTGAAGCTGTGCAGCCGCTGGATTCTCGCCCGGGAGTTTGAGGAGGACGAGGAGATTGTCGCGCTGGCCGCCCATGTTTTTGCCAGGGGGAAATACGACGAGGCGATTTTACAATATCTGCTTTTGCACTATATGGGGCCGGCATCTGACCTGTTTCATCTGTGGCAGTGCGCCCGGGATTTCCAGATGGACGTCTACGCGCTGGAGGAAAAACTGCTGGCCGTCAGCATTTTCGCGCGGGACTATTTCTGGGACGGCAGCCAGGCGTTGGAACATTATGTGCGGCAAAAAGGGAAAGAATCTCTGATACAGGATTATCTGACCTTCTGGGCGTACGGATATTTTGTGCAGAAAAAGCCCATGCCGGATTCTGTGGCCCAGTGTCTGGAAAACGCCTATGAAAAACAATGGCCCCTAAAGCTGGTCTGCCGCCTGGCGCTGCTTTCATACTTCTGCGAGAAGAGAAAGTTAAGCGAATCCCAGACCAATCAGGTGAAAAGCCTGCTAAAAGAGTGCTGCCAGAAGGGTCTGGTTTTCGCGTTTTTTCGGAAGCTGCCCAAAAATCTGCTGGGCGCTTACCAGCTGGACGACAAGGTTTTCGTGGAATACAGCGCCAGTCCCCAGGCGGAAGTGACTATCCACTACGCGCTGGACGCGGGGATGGGCGAGGACAGGGAATACCACCAAGAGCCGCTGCCCAATCTGTTCCAGGGCATATTCGGGCGGACGTTCACCCTCTTTTACGGGGAATCCATTCACTATTATTTTACGGTGGAGCAGGACGGGCAGGTGACGAAGACGGAGGAGAAGACGCTGACCAAATCCATGGCGCACCAGGAGCAGGAGACCAAGTATCAGATGATCAACGAGATCCTGGCGGCGAAGAAACTGGGCAAAACAGACGCGGTCCAGGAGAAAATGACACAATATCTGAAACAGGAAAAATTCGTGGAGAGTATGTTCCCCATCGAAGAAGGAACGGTTTATGAATGAAATTAGGGATATTCTGATAGGAATTGATTTTGGCAAAACAGAATCACAGCTTTGTTATTACGACCGCAAAGCCAGGGAACCTGTGTCTTTGTCCATGAAGGTGGGCTCCAGCCAGTATGAATTTCCCACCTGCCTGTGCAGGAACATAGAGCAGGACGTCTGGTACTTTGGGCGGGAAGCCGTTTATTACTCTAAAGAGGAGAGCGGCCTTCTGGTGAATGACCTGTACGAAATATGCAAAAGCGACCAGAGCGTTCAAGTGGGCGCCGAAGAATTTATGCCCTGGGAGCTGATAGGAATTTTCCTGGAGAAAATCTTAAAGGCGCTGGGCGTCGTGGAGCCAGTCAAGCACACCAAATGCCTGGCGATCACGGTGGAGCGGCTGACGGCAGTGGCCGTGGAAAACCTGCAGAAAGCCTGTGAGAGCATCGGCTTTTCCCGGGAGGCTTATATGCTGCAGGACTATTCCGAGAGTTTTTATTACTATACGCTTTGCCAAAAACCAGAATACTGGAGCCGCAGCGTGGGCTGGTACGCCTTTGACCAGGACGAAGTGTCTTTTCGCAGGCTTTCCATGACCAGCAACATGAAGCCGATCCTGGTTTCCCTGGAAAAGCCTGTGTCCGCCACGCTGCCCGCCCTGCCCCAGGAGGCGTACCAGCGGGACATGGATTTCCATAAGTTTATCCAGGAAACCTTGGGCGGCGGCATGTATTCCAGCATTTTACTCACCGGAAACGGATTTCACCAGGAATGGGCCCTCAAATCGGTGGCGCTGCTCTGTAAGCATCAGAGGAAAGTTTTCTACGGGAACAATCTGTTTTCCAAGGGGGCCTGCTACAGCGCGAAAGAGAAATTAGAAGACCGGGAGCTTAAGAAATATCTGTATTTAAGCGACGCGCTGGTAAAATACAACATCGGCATGGATATGATGATCATGGGCTCGCCCGCCTATTATCCGATCATCCAGGCGGGGAAGAACTGGTATGAATGCCGGACCAGTTTCGACCTCCTCCTGGACGATACGGACCAGCTCACCTTCTATATCAGCCAAATGCAGTCAAACGATAAACAGAAAGTTTCTATGCCATTGCCGGGACTTCCGTCCAGGCCCAACCGGACCACGCGCCTGCGGGTATGCCTGGAATGCCAGTCCGAAACTATCTGTAAAATCACCGTGCGAGATATGGGCTTCGGGGAGCTTTTTCCCTCCAGCAAGAAGATTTGGACCGAGACGATTCAGGCGTAAGGAGGTATTCATGAGCGGTTATATTTTGTGTAAGGCCCCAATGGCGGCCACCCCTTATTATATCAAAAACACAGGCACAAACATCTATTCCATTGAGGAACTGTGTTATTTTCTCCACCGGAATCTGTATCTGGTGGACGAAAACCTGATGAACGCAGGGCTGTGCCGGTGGATCGGGCAGGAGCTGGGCATGAAGGAACTGAACAGAAGGCTGGCTTTTTTGCTGGAACGCGGGGCGGTTCCCATGGAGGATTTTCTCTGCGAGATCCTGCGATCCATCAATTATCTGTCCCAGGAGGAGATGCGGACTTACCGGAACAAAATTTCCGCTCTGGAGAAACAGTCGCCGCTGGTGCGGGAGAAGCTGAAAGGGGACTGCCTGATGGAGAACCGGAAATACGTCAACGCCATCCGCGTCTATCGCGCGGCGCTGGAGCAGGCGACCCAGCGGCAGAGCTCCCCGCGGTTTTCCGGGAGCATTTACCACAATATGGGGTGCGCGTACAGCCGCCTTTTTCAGAAAGAGGAAGCGCTTAGCTGCTTTGAGCAGGCATATGAATGCCTGCACACCAGGGACGCCTTAAAGCACTATCTTCTGGCCTACAGCAACGCCAAGACGCCCATTGAGTACGAAAGCCGCGTCGCCGAGATGAAAGTGGACGAGCCGACCCGCCAGGAAATCCAGGACGCCATTTCGGAGTTTTATAACAATTCGGATATTTATGTGCAGGAGCAAAGCGTAGAAGAGATTTTGGGACAGATGACGAAAGAATATCATCACAATACAGGGGTTTAACAGATATTTGCAAAAATCCGGACACAATTTGTGTCGGGATTTTTTGTACAATAAAAGAGTTTCACAATGCCCTCAAAAACGGGCAAATACGACTTGACAAATATTGGAAATGGATATAAACTATAAATTGACAAAACATAAAGGGGGGGAGGGGCAAATGAATATAGCGCCGCTTTGCGGATGAGAGGGAAGCGGGCCTTTTATGCGCTGTTCATTTGGCACATAGTTATGAAGATTGGAAGAAAAACTTAAAAGATTTAGAACATGAAAGGAGATTTTCTACTATGAAAATTTTTAGAAAAGTTGCTATTTCATTAGCAGCATTAATGATGGTTCTTGGAGTTTCAGCTGGTTTCCAGGCAACAGAAGTAGCCGCTGCTCCTTCTAAAACACCTCAGGCAGCGTATAAAACTTATATGACACGTTATATTTATGACAGACTTGCAAGAGAAAACAACGGAAAATATAACTACTTAAACCTGGACAAAAAAGGCGCAACTGAGTTGTTTGTGAAATATACAGAAAACGGCAAAAGCGTATACAAAGTTTATACTTATCGCGTAAAAGATAAGAAAGATAAAATCACTCTGTTGGGCACTTTCAAAAATGCTAACAGCATGAGCGTTAAAGGCACAACTCTGCGTGTTTCCAGAAAGGTTGGCACTACAACAGTAACTACTTACTACAAGAAGAGCGCTCTGAAGCTTCTGAAACAGAACGAGTATGAGAAGAGAGCAAACGGCGCTTGCTACAAAAACGGCAAGAGAATCTCTGTGAAACTTTACAATGAGAAAGTTGTTGCTGAAGAAGATGAATATGCAAATGTTTTTGCTGGCGCTAAGAAAGTAAGATAGTTTAGCCGATCTTACGGGATTTAAAGTGATTTAAAATAAAAAAAAATTGTGTTTTTCTCTCCCCTTATAATTTTAAAATGTTTATGTCAAAAGTGTACTTTTTGCGAAAAGTAACTCGGCAAAACGTAATGTGAATAAATAACATTACAATGATTTACGGTATCCGACAGGGCTACGTTGCGCAGCATGGCTCTGTCGGATATTCAATTTCTGGGTTATTTTTTCTATTATTAATCTGTATTTTTCTCGATTTTATTCTTAATTTTCCCGGCATCCGCTGAAGCGTTTTTTTAAGACAGTGTATTCATCAGAGTAATATTTAATATTATACGCAGTGAGGATTTTGTTGAAAAGGCCCGAAAGCTATGATAAAATATCTTTGGGCGT
>CAOJVE010000142.1 GCA_948444865.1 uncultured Lachnospiraceae bacterium | reverse complement strand
TGATGGACCTGGCGCTTCTGGCCATGAAGAAATTAAAGGCCGAGGGAAAGCTTGCCGATCAGGAAGAGTCCGACGAAATCAACGCCTGCAGCATCGTGGTCCCCGTGGATGTGGACGGGAAGGAAGAGGAGTGGCTGATTAATTTCAAAAACGAAACCCACAACCATCCCACGGAAATCGAGCCCTTCGGCGGGGCGGCCACCTGTCTGGGCGGCGCCATTCGAGACCCGCTCTCCGGCCGTACGTACGTATACCAGGCCATGCGCGTCACCGGGGCGGCGGACCCCACAGCGTCGGTGAAGGATACCTTAAAGGGCAAGCTGTCCCAGAAGAAACTGGTGCGGGGCGCGGCGTCCGGTTACAGCTCCTACGGCAACCAGATTGGGCTGGCCACCGGCTATGTAAAAGAAATCTACCATCCCGATTATGTGGCCAAACGTATGGAAATCGGCGCGGTTTTAGGCGCGGCGCCCCGCCGGGGCGTGATTCGGGAAACGCCGGACCCTGGGGATGTAATCATTCTTCTGGGCGGACGCACCGGCCGGGACGGCTGCGGCGGCGCCACCGGGTCTTCCAAAGTCCACACAGAGGCGTCCATTGAGACCTGCGGCGCGGAGGTGCAGAAGGGAAACGCCCCCACCGAGCGGAAAATCCAGCGCATGTTCCGCCGGGAGGAAGTCAGCCGGATTATCAAGAGATGCAACGACTTTGGCGCAGGCGGCGTTTCCGTGGCCATCGGTGAGCTGGCCGAGGGCCTGCGGGTGAACCTGGATCTGGTTCCGAAGAAATACGCCGGACTGGACGGCACGGAAATCGCCATCTCCGAATCCCAGGAGCGGATGGCCGTGGTGGTGGACCCCAAAGACGTGGCCATTTTCCTGAAATTCGCCCAGGAGGAGAACCTGGAGGCGGTCTGCGTGGCCGAGGTGACCGAAGAGCCGCGGCTTGTGCTGACCTGGAAAGGGCAGGAGATTGTAAACATTTCCAGAGCGTTTCTGGACACCAACGGCGCCCATCAGGAGGCAAAAGTGGCGGTGGACATTCCCAACCGGGAAGGAAACCTGTTTGCTAAAAGGGAAGACGTGGCCGACGTGAAGGAAAAATGGCTGTCCACCCTGGCGGATTTAAACGAGTGTTCCCAGAAGGGGTTGGTGGAGATGTTCGACGGCTCCATCGGCGCGGCTTCGGTGTTCATGCCTTACGGGGGCAAATACCAGCTTACGGAAACCCAGGCCATGGTGGCGAAGGTTCCCGTTCTGGAGGGAAACACCAACACCGTGACCATGATGAGCTATGGATTCGACCCCTATCTGTCCAGTTGGAGTCCCTACCATGGGGCCGTCTATGCCGTGGTGGAATCGGTGGCCCGGATTGTGGCCGCCGGCGGGGACTATCGGAAGATTCGATTCACCTTCCAGGAATATTTCCGCCGCATGACCGAAGATCCCCATCGCTGGAGCCAGCCGTTTATGGCGCTGTTGGGCGCATACGCGGCGCAGCTGGGCTTTGGGCTTCCCTCCATCGGAGGCAAGGACAGCATGTCGGGCACATTTAACCAGATTGACGTGCCGCCCACGCTGGTGTCCTTCGCCGTGGACGTGGCGAAACTGCAGGATGTGATTACGCCGGAGCTGAAGCGCCCGGGCAACCGCCTCGTCTGGCTGCGGACGCCCAAAGATCAATACGATTTGCCGGATTACGCGGCGCTTATGGACCAGTATGATAAGCTGCGCCAGGATATGCAGGCCGGACGGATTGTGTCGGCCTACGCGCTGGGCAGACACGGCATCGCGCCGGCGGTAAGCAAGATGGCCTTCGGAAACGGTCTGGGCGTGAAAATCGAGCATTCCGTGGATGAAAGGGATTTGTTTATGCCGGGATTCGGAGATTTAATCTGTGAAGTTTCCGAAGGCAAGGTGGGAAAGCTGGCCATCTCCTATACGGAAATCGGGCAGGTGACGGACGGCCAAGCGCTGGAATATGGCCACGTGCAGATTCCTCTCTCGGAAGCCCTGGCCGCCTGGAAAGGGACGCTGGAGAAAGTTTTCAAAACCCGCTCCGGGGCCCAGCAGGAGGAATCCACAACCATCTGCGCGGCAGGGCTGGCTCCTTCAGAGGAAGGGACCTATGAAGACGGACTGTATCATGGGGCGAAAGTCCACGTGTGCGCCCACAAAATCGGACAGCCCACGGTATTTATCCCCATCTTCCCGGGCACCAACTGCGAGTACGACAGCGCCAGGGCCTTTACTCGGGCTGGGGCCAAGGTCATCACGCGGGTATTTAAGAACCTGACGCCTGCGGATATCCGGGATTCGGTGGCGGAGTTTGAGCGTGCCATCGGCCAGGCCCAGATGATTATGTTTCCAGGCGGCTTTTCCGCGGGAGATGAGCCGGACGGATCCGCCAAATTCTTCGCCACGGCCTTCCAGAACGCCAAAATCCGGGAAGCGGTGCAAAAGCTTTTGGATGAACGGGACGGGCTGGCCCTTGGAATCTGCAACGGCTTCCAGGCGCTGATTAAGCTGGGGCTGGTTCCCCATGGGAAAATCGTGGGCCAGACAGAAGCTTCCCCCACGCTGACCTACAATACCATTGGCCGCCATATTTCCAAGATGGTTTACACTAAAGTGGTGACGGACAAATCCCCCTGGCTGGCCCAGGCCAAATTGGGAGACGTTTACTGCAACCCGGCTTCCCACGGAGAGGGACGGTTCGTAGCGGACCGGGAATGGATTGGAAAGCTGTTCCTAAACGGCCAGGTGGCCACCCAGTACTGCAGCCCTGATGGGGACGTGTCCATGGATGAAGAGTGGAACGTAAACGGCTCCTACTACGCCATCGAGGGAATCACAAGCCCCGACGGCCGGGTGTTGGGAAAAATGGCCCACAGCGAACGCCGGGACAACGGCGTGGCGGTGAACATATACGGCGAGCAGGACATGAAGATTTTCGAGTCCGGCGTGGCGTACTTCCAGTAAAGATGAAAAGGAAATGAAAAGAATGACCAAAAAATTAATCAGAAACGCAGCGCTTTTCTTATGCATGGCGCTGCTGGCGCAGACGCTTTTGCCGGCTAACTGCGTGCAGGCGGCGTCCAAGAAGTCAAAGGCCTTAAAGGCGTACAAAAGTTACATGCAAAAGCAGAGCAAAGACAGCATATTTGCCGTGCTTTATCTGGACAAAGACGCCGTGCCGGAGTTGATTTATTATTTGCCCGGCAAAGAGATTTACAAAATTTACACATTGAAAAACAATCAAATGAAACAGGCATACAGCTTTGATCTTATCAACAATGAAATGCCGGAAGGTCATGAGATTACCCATTATTATAAGAAAAAAGGCGCGTTTATCTCGATTCCCCATGCGGGCGCCGTGGGTTATTCCGGGAAAAATTATTATATGTATAAGAACAATAAGTATGTGCCCGTGCTGGGTCGCGCCAAATCTCCGGAAAGCGTCAGATACTGCAGTTTTTTTAAGAGGGGAAAATATTACTTAACAACAACCGTAACCAAGAGCCAGTTTGAAAAAGCTCTGAAGAAACAGGTCGGAACGAAAAAAGCCACGAAAATAAAATATTTTTCCAATACGGCCGCAAACCGCAATAAACAGATGAGGTAATCCTTCGTCTGCCGGGCGGCGCATAAAAAGAGCCGCCGCCCGGCGGATTTTTCCAGGAAATAAAAAACGCCTTTCCAGTCAGGAGCGCTCCCTGCGGGGGAAAGGCGTTTTGGTTTGTCAGGGGCCGGGAGGGGGCGGGATCCCATCAAAGTTCGTCACGTTTTCTTACGATCTCAAGAAGATCCGCCTTCGTAACCTCAAATTTGGACGGGTCCCGCAGGATCGCCGAGGGGTGGTAGATGGCTGTCAATGCGCAGTCTTTCCGGTATGTCCATGTGCCGTGCTGCCGGGTGATTTTAAAGTCCGGCGAGATGATGCGCTGGGCGGCCACGCGTCCCAGGCAGACGATGATTTTTGGCTTCAGGAGGAAAGTCTCGTATTTCAGATAAGGGAGGCAGGCCTCCTTTTCCGTCTCCTTCGGGTCCCGGTTCCCCGGCGGATGGCACTTGATGATATTCGTGATGTAGATCTCTTCCCGCGTAAGCGAACAGGCGTCTAAAAGCTCGTCTAAGATTTTCCCGGAACGCCCGACGAAAGGAAGCCCCTCAAGGTCCTCCTGGCTTCCCGGCGCCTCCGCGATAAGCATGATCTGGGCCTCGCGGCTTCCGCGCCCCATGACCGGCAGATGCCGGGTGCGGCCCAAAGGGCAGTGGTCACAGGCAGAGATGTGTTGTTCTATGTCGTCCCATGTAGGATGCATGTTCGTCTCCTTAAAAAATATTTGACTTAGGCATTGCGAAGCGCCTAAATATCTGCCTTTCATGTTAGAAGATAAATGTCGAAAAGTCAATAGGCATGTGCCTGAGGCGGCGCCGGCGGATGCGCCCGAAACCGGCAGATTTTTTGGATAAGCTTACACCTGTACTTTTCCGCGAAAGAGTGGTAAAATAAATATATAAAATGTTTCATGGGGAGGGGGCATTTGCCATGCGTGCCACGAAAAAGTCTTGGCAGAACATATTGTACATATTGATTTTACTGGCGGCCATCTGTCTGTTGTTTCGGTGGTATTCCGTCACCAACAGCCAGAGAATTGAGAACCGGAGTCTGACTTACGCCATGGATTCCGCCCGGCAGACCACGCTGCGGATTAACAGTGAGCTTATCAATGCCCAGAGGCGCGTGCGCAATTACGCGTATTTTCTCAGCAAGACGCTGGATGAGCCGAATATCGGGGAGAAGATGCTCAAGGAGCTGGAAGACAATACCGATTTTGACGCGCTGCGTTTTACCAACAGCAAGGGGCTGAATCTGGCGTCCGACGGCAGCACATCCAACAGCCGGGACCGGAATTACTATGCCAGCGGCATGAAAGGGGAGAGCGGATGCACCGTTGTGCTCAAGTCCCGGATTACCAACGAGGCGATGATGGTTTTTTACGCGCCGATTTGGCATCAGGATGAGATATGCGGGATTTTGCTGGGGCTTTATTTTGCGGAGGATTATCTCCGGGAAATGCTGGCCGCCAGTTATTTTGGCGAGGAGGCGGACGTTTATTTGTGCACCCGGGAAGGGGATGTGATTGCCGCGTCGGACGGAATCCGTTATGACGAGCCGCTTCTGGACGCCTTGGAGGAGTCCGGCGTGGTGGATGAAACGACGGCGAACGCCGCCTGGAAGGTGTTTGAGGGCGCTTCCGATGCGGAGGGCTTTATCTGCACGTCCAGCAGCAAGACGGATAATCTGTGCGTGATTGGCGTCCCGGACAGTGAGTATGTGCTGGCGCAGGCTTATCCCCAGAGCGTGACCCGGGCCATGATCCGCGACGCCAATTACATCGGCATGATTTTGCAGGTTATCCTGATTGTTTTGTTTGCCATCTACATTCTGGCGCTGCTGGTGCAGGGACAGAGGCGCAGACGGAAGCTGGAGCGGGAAAACCGGGAGATGGGGTATGTGATTAACGGCGTGAACACGCTTTTCGCCCGTTTTATTTTAGTGGATCTGGAAGAGGGGACGTATCAGTATCTGGCGGGGACGAGGCCGGAATACGCGCGGATGCCCGCAAGCGGTCTGTACAAGGATTTTGCCGCGTATCTCTGCGGCTTTCTCGTGTACGAGGAGGAGCGGCAGAAGTTTGCAAAAATGCTCCGTCAGGAGTCCATGATCCAAGAACTGGGAGGCGGCGGCACGGATATTCAGTTTGAGTACCAGGTTCGCAGAGACGACGGGGCGGCCTGGGAGCATATCAATATCATCTGTCTGGAACGAAAAGAGGGGAAAGCGGCGAAGCTTCTTTTCCTGCGGCAGAATATCACCGGGCTAAAGGAGAAGGAACTGCAGGCCAAGGCGGAGATTTCCCTGGCCAACCGCAAAGAACAGCAGTACCGGATTGCCGTCACATCCAGCGCGTTTTCCACCTTTGAGTTCAATCTGACCCGGGACTGCATCGAGCAGGAGGTTGTGTGCACGGAAAATGGGAAGCAGATTTCCATGGTGGAAAGGGCAGGGCTTTCTGCGCCCTGCGCGGCCTCGGCCTGTTTTGAGAAATGGAAGGCTTTTATCCTGGAGGAGTCGCGGGAAGAGTACGACGAGGCGGTGGACCTTAAGCGTCTGAAACAGCGTTTTGAGGCCGGCGAGAGCGAAGTCACGGTGGATTACTGGAGCACGGCCTTCAACGAACAGCCGATCTGCGTGCGCCAGTCCTTTATTACGACCCAGGATGATTTTACCGGGGATCTGATGGTTTTGTCCGTGTGCAAGGACATTACCCAGCAGGTGCAGAAACAGCGGGAGCAGACCCAGGCGCTTCAGGAGGCGCTTTTGCAGGCGCAGCATGCCAACCGGGCGAAAACCACCTTCCTCTCCAATATGTCCCATGACATCCGCACGCCGATGAACGCCATTATCGGTTTCACCACCATTGCCATCAGCCACATGGAAAACCGGCGCCAGGTGGAGGATTGTCTTCAGAAGGTTTTGTCCTCCAGCAACCATCTGCTCAGCCTGATTAACGATATTTTGGACATGAGCCGGATTGAGAGCGGAAAGGTTCAGATTAAGGAGCAGGAGTGCAGCATTTCCGAACTGACGCACAATCTGTTCCATATTATTCAGCCGCAGGTGAAGGCGAAGCAGCTGGAATTGTTTATTGACACCTTTGATGTGGCGAACGAGGACGTGATTGCGGATTCGCTCAAATTAAGTCAAATTTTTGTGAATCTTTTAAGCAATGCGGTGAAATACACGCCGGCCGGGGGGACCGTCAGCTTTCGGATTTCCCAGGGAACCACCTTCCACCGGGGATACGGCGATTACGTGTTCATTGTGAAGGATAACGGCATCGGTATGTCGCCGGAGTTCGTGGA
>CAOJVE010000141.1 GCA_948444865.1 uncultured Lachnospiraceae bacterium | reverse complement strand
CATAGAGCATGTTTTGAAAATTGATATATGCAAACTTTTCATTATAATGGGAAATTTGCCCCACTATAAAATCCCTTACATTCCAAACGCTCCCCGGTTTCGGAGTATCTAACATACCCCGCATTTCCTTCACCAGCAATAATTTCAGGCGTTTGCAAAATATCTATACCTTTCAGCAATCTCTCTTCCTCTTCTCCCGCAGCTCCCGGAAAAACCGCCTCATCAGCTCCGAGCACTCCTCCCCAAAAATCCCCTCTGCAATCTCCGCCCGATGATTCAATCCCGGCGTCTGAAGCAGGTTTAAAACAGACCCGGCGCAGCCCGCCTTGGGATTGCGGCAGCCCATGACCACCCGCTGAATCCGGGACTGAACGATGGCTCCAGCGCACATCGGGCAAGGCTCCAGGGTCACATACATGGCGCATCCGTCCAGTCGCCAGTCACCCAGCTTTCGGCTGGCCTTTCGGATGGCGTTTAACTCCGCGTGGGCCAGGGTGTTTTTATCCGAATTGCGCCGATTGTAGCCCCTGGCGATGATTTTCCCGTCCAAGACAATCACGCACCCGATGGGCGCCTCCTCCAGCGCGTAGGCCTTCTTCGCCTGCCGAATGGCCTCCTTCATAAACTTCTCATCCTCCGTCATTAGCCGCCTCCTTTTAAAATATTATTAAACAGGCGATTGCGAAACGCCCATTTCGATAGCCAGCGTTCGGGCAAGAGTAACAAAACGGTTTTGAGCTCCGTTTTGTTACTCTTACCCAAACTCGTGAGATTTGAAAGCAGTTTCGCAATTACTTATATTATTAAAAAACCGCTTAAAATCTTCTTAAGATTAGATTATAATATAATTACTCAAGAAGATAAAGGATGAATAGCCCAAAAAGGGAGAAAGGAGCGGTAGGGAACAGATGAACATGCAGGAAAACGCAAGACTGGTTTTAGGTTTAAGGGCCGCCCTCTTTGCGGCGCCATATGCCAATGGACACGTGCATTAAATTTTTCACGCACTGCAATAATTGTTGAAAAAAAATATCAGGTATAGTAAAATCTACATTGAAATAGTCAACAATGAAACAAGAACAATCTTAAGGAGGTATCATAATATGAATGAGTGTTATGGATGCAACACCTGTAAAAGCGCGGATAAGCCATTAGAAGAATTCATTGCGGGACTTCCCATGGAAACGTCCCACCACCGAGTAGACAGCCAGAGCACCAAGTGCGGCTTCGGTCTGCAGGGCGTATGCTGCCGTCTGTGCGCCAACGGCCCCTGCCGCATCACGCCGAAATCACCCCGAGGCATCTGCGGCGCCAACGCAGACACCATCGTCGTGCGGAATCTTCTGCGCGCCGTAGCTTCCGGCTCCGGCTGCTACATCCATGTAGTGGAAAACACAGCCTTGAACGTGAAGAACATCGCCCAGACCAAAGGGGAAATCAAAGGCGTGGAGACTTTAGACCGTCTGGCCTCTATCTTCGGCATTGAAGAAGCGGACGTGCACAAACGGGCGGAAGCCGTGGCCGACGCGGTATTAAAAGACCTGTACAAACCGGAATACGAAAAAATGGAACTGACTGAGAAGCTGTCCTACGGCCCCCGCTATGAGAAATGGAAAGAGCTGGGCATCCTGCCGGGCGGCGCCAAATCCGAGGTATTCCACGGCGTTGTGAAATGTTCCACCAACTTAAACTCCGACCCGGTGAACATGCTCTTAGACTGCCTGAAGCTGGGAATTTCCACCGGCATCCATGGCCTGGTGCTGACCAACCTGTTAAACGACGTTGTATTGGGCGAGCCGGAGATCCGCACCGCTCCCGTTGGACTGCGCGTCATCGACCCGGATTACATAAACATCATGATCACCGGACATCAGCACTCCATGTTTACCTTCTTACAGGACCGTCTCACCGACGACGACGTAAAGGAAAAAGCAAAGAAAGCCGGAGCCAAGGGCTTCAAGCTGGTAGGATGCACCTGCGTAGGCCAGGATCTGCAGCTTCGCGGCGCACACTACACCGAAGTCTTTGACGGACACGCCGGAAACAACTACACCAGCGAAGCCATTCTGGCCACAGGCGGCATCGACGCGGTGATTTCCGAGTTCAACTGTACGCTTCCAGGCATCGAGCCCATCTGCGACGAGCTGAAGATCAAACAGATCTGCATCGACAACGTGGCCAAGAAAGCCAACGCGGAGCTGAAAGAATTTGACTTCGAGAACCGTCCCGCCGTCACCGACGAAATCATCGACGAAGTGATTGAAGCTTATAGCGCGCGCCGCGGCAGCGTGCCCATGAACCTGATGAAAGACCACGGCTATGCCAACACCCTCACCGGCGTCAGCGAAGTGTCCCTGAAGAAATTCCTGGGCGGAAACTGGAAACCGCTCATTGACTTAATCGTATCTGGAGACATCAAGGGCGTGGCCGGCGTAGTTGGCTGCTCCAACTTAACCGCCGGGGGCCACGACGTGCTCACCGTGGATCTGGTAAAAGAATTGATCGCCAAAGACATCATCGTGCTCACCGCCGGATGTTCCTCAGGCGGAATCGAAAACTGCGGCCTGATGGAGCCGGAAGCCGCCAAACTGGCAGGACCGAAGCTGCGCGCCGTATGTGAAAAACTGGGCATCCCGCCGGTATTAAACTTCGGCCCATGTCTGGCCATCGGACGCTTGGAAATCGTGGCCACCGAACTGGCGGAAGCGTTAAACGTAGACCTGCCGCAGCTTCCCCTGGTTCTCTCCGCCGCACAGTGGCTGGAAGAACAGGCGCTGGCAGACGGCTGCTACGGCCTGGCTCTTGGACTGCCGCTGCACTTAGGGCTGCCTCCATTTGTAACCGGAAGCCCGGTAGCCGTACAGGTGCTCACCGAAGATATGAAGAAACTCACCGGCGGACAGGTCATCATCAACGCCGACGCAAAAGAATCCGCCGATATTCTTGAGAAAATTATTGAAGAAAAACGGCAAGGGCTGAATATATAGAGGAAGGGGGGATGCATATGAAACGCATCATCATCGATTATCAGAAATGTGACGGGTGTAAGAGCTGTTCCGTCGCCTGTATGCAGGCACACAGGGAAACCGAAGGGACCGTCTACGACCTGGATCTGACAGACCCCCACAACGAATCCCGGAACCGTATCTTAAAAGACGCCGACGGCCAGTACAAACCATTGTTCTGCCGCCACTGCGACGACCCCAAATGCGTGGAATCCTGCATGAGCGGCGCGCTCCATAAGGATCCGGAAAGTGGCCATGTATTCTATGACGAGACACGCTGCGGCTCTTGCTTCATGTGCGTGATGAACTGTCCTTACGGGGTTCTGAAACCAGATACGGTAAGCAAGACCAAAGTAATCAAATGTGATTTCTGTGTAAACGCAGGAGGAGAGCCATCCTGTGTAGCCGCCTGTCCCAAACAGGCGATCTACGTAGAGGAGGTGTAAGGATGAAATATGTAATCATAGGCGCCGGCGTAGCCGGCATAGAAGCGGCAAAAACCATCCGTCAAAAGGACAGCGCCGGAGAAATCCGAATGATTTCCAAAGATGCCGATGTGCACTCCCGCTGCATGCTGCATAAATTTATCGCAGGCGAACGAGACGAAAAGGGGCTGGATTTCACCGAAGAAGATTTCTTCCAGAAACATAAAATCGACTGGATGAAAGGCGTGCAGGTAACAGAAGTTCACCCGGACGCTAAGGAGATTACTCTGGATAGCGGCGAGAAAATAAGCTACGACAAGCTTCTTTTGGCCGGCGGCGCTGACAGCTTCATCCCTCCGGTGGGCGAGCTGAGAAAAGCCACAAACGTCTACGGCCTTCGGAATCTATCCGACGCGCAGGCAATCGTAAAAGAAGCCGAACAGGCTGAAAACGTGCTGATCATCGGCTCCGGCCTGGTGGGACTGGACGCGGCCTACGGCCTCTTAGAGCGGGGCAAGAAAATCACCATCGTGGAAATGGTGGACCGCATCCTGCCCGTACAGCTCGACAAACACGCCGCATGCGCTTACCAGGCGTTGTTTGAGAAAGCTGGAGTCCGCTTCGTCTTAGGGAGAAAAGCCTCCGAGGCAGTCTGCGAAGCCGACGGCAAAATCCACAAAGTGACCCTGGACAACGGCAAAGAGATTCCCTGCGACCTGCTCATCGTAGCCGCAGGCGTGCGCTCCGCCATCGCCTGTCTGGAAGGCAGCGGCATCGAATGCGACCGGGGCGTCACCGTGGACGCGCACTTGAAGACCTCCAAGGACGACGTCTATGCCGCCGGAGACATCACCGGACTGTCCGGCATCTGGCCTAACGCGGCAAACCAGGGCAAAATCGCCGGCGCCAACATGTGCGGCGGCTCAGAAGAATACAACGACACATACGCCATCAAAAACACCATCAATTTCTTCGGCCTGGTAACCCTCTGCGTGGGCAGAATCCTGGAAGAAAAAGGCGATCAGATTCAGATTAAAGAAGACAAAACCCAGTACAAACGGGTGATTCTAAAAGACGGCAAGGTACAGGGCATTCTGCTGCAGGGCGACATCTCCCATGCGGGAACCTGGCAGTACCTAATCAAGAACCAGATTGACATAAGCAAGATACAAAAAGATATTTTCCATGTAAACTTCGCTGACTTCTATCAGATTGACGAAAACGGAGAATATCGGTGGGCCGAAAACTAAAAACTGCCCGACGGAATTTCCTATAAGGTAAAAAAGAACCCAACAGAGGCAGTCGCTTCTGCTGGGTTCTTTTCATAATCAGAATGGAATAGAGCTATATTGTTTTTTCTTCTGTTCATTCAAAAGCTTCTTGTAATCCGCCGTGTTTCGGATGGAGCCTCTGCCATAGCCATCGGAATTGTAGAGCATAACCTGTTTGTCGGTCACTTCCATCCGGTATCCTTTCTTTTCCATGCGCTTTTTCAGCCTCTTCAAATCATTTTCATACGTTCGGATCAGCTTTTTATAACTGCTGTCAATCTTCGCGTACGCCTTGCAGAACTGCTTATTGCCTATAATCCCTCTGTAGACCTTCGGATAATTCTTCTTAGCGTAATACAGATAGTGGGAAATATAATATGTAAATTCCGCGTAAGCCATTCTGCCGTTCTCGCAGTTGCTGATATACTGCTGCCACGCATCCCATCCCGCATCCTGGGCAGCATAATAAGCATACATAGACACCGAATTGCTCATGCCGGCCCGGTAAGCCATCAGCTCATTCAAAAGCCCGTACGCGCCCTGGGTATTCGAGGACAGATACGGCGTCGGTTTGGCCACGTAGGTATTATAACGAAATGTCCGCAAACGTTTCGGTATGGATGCGGCCATCTTCTTGGTTGGGTAAACCTCCGTCATCGTAACCTGCACCGACTTCTTATTCCCCACAAAATACGCATAGCCATTCCACCTGTCTTTCGCATAAGAATGGCTGAACCCGTGAGTCTCCTCATGCACAGCCGTATCTATATCCTTGTAAATCCTGCCGCTCCCAAACCAGGTCAGAATACGATCCCCCGCCTGCTTCTGCTTCCTTAAAATAAAAGCCCCATCCTTGTCGTACCGATCCAGAATCTTCAGAACATTTTTCTCCGTGACCTTCGCATTCAGCCCAGGCATTTTCGCCGCCGCCACCGCCTCCTGCGCACTGGCTGGCATCCAAACAGCCAGAACTGCCAGCAGCAGAACCGCCGCCAGCCGCCTTCGATTTTTCCTTTTCCTCATACTTCTTGCCTCCCACGCAACCCCAGAATCTAAATCTCCATACCATAAGTATATACAATTTTCCAGGAAAAATCAACGCAATCTGACTCTCATTAGAAAATGATTCTCATCTAAAATCAAAAAAGTGCGTATGCGCCGCATAGGATTCGTCATCTATCGCCTTGATATTTCTTTCACAAAGAAGAAGCACAACTGCGTCGGGTTTCGACTCCTCAATATATGATTCTAAACTGCCATCAAATGCATTTAGATTGAGAAAGTCTATCGAAGGATGTCTGCAGCCAGAAACGTAGACAAATACCATCCAAACGAATCCTGTATCATCAAAAGTCGTTTTCCGCGATTGTCTTTCGCCAAATGATTTTGCACCATGCCGAGCGCATCATTTCTCCACATGACAGAGTTATATGCATCCTCTTTTGTCTCAAAGTCTCTCATTGAATAATCCTTTATTGCGTCATAAGCCTCTTCTCTAAACAACGTTTGGGAATACGTTCCCCTCTCATCCACGCCTCTGGTTGGAATCTGAATTGAAAAATCCGTCTTAAATTCAGGCAGTATTTTATCAAAAGGCTCCAAAGACGAAATGGCTGTAGTCAATGCCCTGCCCTGTCCCCCTATAAAATAGTCATTCATCGTTTCAAAGGAATACATTTCCCTATCAAAATATTTTAAATTAAAATCAAAATCCGCATGGGCATTGAGATGCTCCGCCAAAACCCCGGCGGCCCATAAACTCGTAGAGTTTTTCCAGTGATGGTCGGTGATATAATAGGAATCATACCAGTTGGGAAATTCCGCTTCCTGGAGCGGGCGGTAATCCAGAACGTTCACATTTTTTTCTTCCAGCAGACGAATCAGTCTATCCGCATTTTCATTTGTGTTTTCCACAACTCCAGGCGGTAATTGTTTATCGGAAGGACAAACCTTCGAACCGGCATTCGCATAAACAAAATATATTCCCTGTTTCTCAAGGTTTTTTGAAAAACTCGCTGCCTGGTCGGCTAAAATTTCCAGGTCTTTATCCGGAACGGCCGGCTCTGTATCGGTCAAATACCCATTGTCCATCCGAATGATGGTCTCTCCCGCATCCATCGGCATTTCCGCGCACCCAATCAGACTATTATATTTTTTGCCCAGCTTTGTAAGCTGCATATGTCCCAGAAAAAGGCTGCTTGCATATCTGTCTATCTTCGTTTCTATCGTATCGAGCATTAACGTATATTTTCTAAGGGCTGCATAGTCATTCACGTTTTTGACTCTTTGAACGCTGTTGGAAAAAG
>CAOJVE010000140.1 GCA_948444865.1 uncultured Lachnospiraceae bacterium | reverse complement strand
AGCCACTCGTCGCTGATGACGATGGGAACCAGGTCCGGGTCCGGGAAATAGCGGTAATCCTGTGCGTCTTCCTTGGAGCGCATCGGGTAGGACGCTTCCTTCGCGTCGTCCCATCTTCTGGTTTCCTGGATAACGGGATGGCCGTCTTCCAGAAGGTCAATCTGCCGGTTTTTCTCGCCCTCAATGGCCCGGGCGATGGCTTTGAAGGAGTTTAGGTTCTTCATTTCCGTGCGGGTGCCGTAGATGTCGCTTCCCTTTTCCCGCACGGACAGGTTCACGTCCGCCCGCATGGAGCCTTCCTGCAGCTTGCAGTCGGAGGCCCCCAGGTACTGGATAATCAGGCGCAGCTTATCCAGGTAGGCAATGACTTCCTGGGCGCTGCGCATGTCCGGCTCGGACACGATTTCGATCAGGGGCACACCGCTTCGGTTGAAGTCCACCAGAGAGCAGTCCTCCCACTCGTCGTGGATTAATTTTCCCGCGTCCTCTTCCATGTGGATTTCGTGGATGCCGACTTTCTTCTTGCCGTCCTCTGTCTCAATCTCCACCCAGCCGTCGTGGCAGATGGGCAGGTAGAGCTGGGAAATCTGGTAGTTCTGCGGGTTGTCCGGGTAAAAGTAATTTTTCCGGTCAAATTTGCATTTCTGGTGGATCTGACAGTTGGTGGCCAGTCCCACCGCCATGGCGTACTCCACCACCTGTTTGTTTAATACCGGGAGAGAGCCTGGCATTCCCGTGCACACCGGACAGGTATGGGCATTGGGCTCGCCTCCAAATTCGGTGGAACAGCCGCAGAAGATTTTCGTCTTCGTAGCCAGCTCCACATGCACTTCCAGTCCGATGACTGTCTCGTATTCCCTTGCCATTTATTCTCCCCCTTTCTGTGCGGCCGGCGCCTGCCATGGCCTGTTTTGCTCCAGCGCGCGGCCGGCGCGGATGATGGTTTTCTCCTGGAATGAGTCTCCGATGAGCTGCACGCCGATGGGCAAGTTCTGGCTGTCTGTGCCGAAGGGCACGCTCATGGCCGGAAGCCCGGTGAGGTTTACGGAAACGGTGTAAATGTCTCCCAGGTACATTTTCAGCGGATCTTTTAAGCTTTCGCCCAGTTTCGGAGCCGTGGACGGGGCAGTGGGACCTAAGATTACGTCGTATTTTTCAAAGGCCCGGTCAAATGCCTGTTTTATAAGCGCTTTTGTGCGCAGCGCTTTTAGGTAATATGCGTCGTAGTAGCCGGAGCTTAAGACGAAGGAGCCCAGCATGATACGCCGCTTCACTTCTTCGCCGAAGCCTTCGGAACGGGTTTTCTTATACATATTGTGAAGGCCGCCGTATTCTTCTGTGCGGTAGCCGTATTTCACGCCGTCAAAACGGGACAGATTGGAGCTGGCCTCGGCGGACGCGATGACGTAATAAGCCGGAATGGCGTATTCCACCAGGCTTAAGTCAAACTCCTCCACGATGGCGCCCTGTTCTTCCAGTTCTTTCGCCGCCCGTTCCACCGCCTCCTGCACCTGCGCATCCAGCCCGTCCCCCAGATAGTCCCGGGGTATGCCTACGCGCAGTCCTTTTACGTCACCTTTTAAGGCCGCGGTGAAATCTGTTTCTTCCCGTTTCACGCTGGTGCTGTCTTTGGGGTCGTGGACGGCCAGGATTTCCAGCATGGCCGCGCAGTCCGCCACGTCTTTTGCCACCGGGCCGATCTGGTCCAGAGAGGAGCCGTAGGCGATCAGGCCGTAACGGGACACCGTGCCGTAGGTGGGTTTCAGGCCGGTCACGCCGCAAAAGGAGCTGGGCTGCCGGATGGAACCGCCGGTGTCGGAGCCAAGGGCGCAGATGCACTCCCGGGCCGCCACCGCCGCGCAGGAACCGCCGGAGGAGCCGCCGGGCGCATGTTCCGGGTTCCAGGGATTTTTCGTAATTTTATAATAGGAAGTTTCCGTGGTGCTTCCCATGGCGAACTCGTCCATGTTGGTTTTGCCCAGAACCACCGCCCCGGCGTTCTCCAGCGCCTCTGCCGCCGTAGCCGTATAAGTGGGCACAAAATTTTCCAGAATCCGGGAACTGCAGGTGGTCCGAATTCCCTTGGTGCATATATTGTCTTTGATGGCCACCGGCACACCCGCCAGCGAGCCGCTTAACTCGCCTGACTCTATCCGTTTTTGCGCCTGCTTTGCCTGTTCCATGGCTTTTTCCTCTTCCACGGTCACGTAGCAGCCGTAGGCGCTTTCATTGGAAGCAATCTGTTTTAATACAGCCTCTGTCGCTTCTACGGCTGTCAGTTCCTTCTCTCTGATTTTCTCACTCAGCCGTATGGCTGTCAGATTCAGTATGTCCATGATTTCCTCCTCCTGACGCGCTTGCCGCGTCATCCAGGGAGATTTGGAATTTTATTTCCAAACTTTACCTCCGCATTGCTTTGGAATGCTCTTTTTAATTCTCGTACATCGTTTATTATAGCAGATATTTCTATCTTGAAAAGCCCAAAAACCGTCCCTTAACTCATTTTTTCCAAAAACGCGCAGTAGCCTTTGTACGCCTCGTACACGTCCGCTTTGCTGGACGCTTCCCAGGGCGCGTGCATGTTCAGCACCGCCACGCCACTGTCGATAACTTCCATGCCGTAGTTGCCCATGATGTAGGCGATGGTTCCGCCGCCGCCGATGTCCACTTTTCCCAGCTCCGCAAACTGATAGGCCACGCCCGCCTCGTCCATCACCCGGCGGACGCGGGCCAGGTACTCCGCGCTGGCGTCGTTGGAACCGCTTTTGCCCCGGCTGCCTGTGAATTTGTTGTACACCAGGCCGCTGCCGAAGAATGCCGCGCTTCTCTTTTCAAAAGCTTCCGCGTAGAGAGGGTCAAAGGCGGCGCTCACGTCGGAAGAGAGCATTTTGGAGTTTTGCAGCGCGCGCCTTACTTTCAGCTCGGACTCGCCGTCGGTGAGGGCTATGAGCTCCGCCACCGTGTTTTCAAAGAAACGGGACTGCATGCCGGTGGCTCCTACGCTGCCGATTTCTTCTTTGTCCACCAGAAGGCAGCAGGCCGTCCGCTCGGGGGCTTCCACGTCCAGCATGGCAAACAGGGATGTGAAAGCGCATACCCGGTCGTCCTGGCCGTAGGCCAAAATCATGCTGCGGTCCAGGCCGCACTCCCGCGCTTTCCCCGCCGGAACGATTTCCAGCTCCGCCGACGCAAAATCCTCTTCTTCCATATGATAGTATTCTTTCAGCAAATGCAGGACATTGGCTTTCACCGCCTTTTTCTCTTTTTCATCCAGGGATTCGTCCTGGTCAATGGGGCGGCTGCCAATCAGCAGGTCCAGATTTTCCCCTTCGACAACCTTGCTGGCCTTTTTCTCCATCTGCTGGCCCGCCAGGTGAATGAGCAAATCCGTGATGACGAAAACCGGGTCGTCTTCTTTTTCCCCGATGCAGATCTCTTGGACTGCGCCGTCTTTCATGGCCACTACCCCGTGAATGGCCAGGGGCAGCGTCACCCACTGGTATTTCTTGATGCCGCCATAGTAATGGGTGTCCAGATAGGCCATGTCTTCGTCCTCGTAGAGGGGATTCTGCTTCACGTCGATGCGCGGCGAGTCGATGTGGGCGCCCAGAATGTTCATGCCTTCCTGAAGCGGCTTTTTCCCAATCTGGAACATGGCGATTGTCTTGTCCATGCATACGGCGTAAACTTTGTCGCCGGGCTTTAAGGTCTGCGGGCTCTTTTTTAAATCATCCAGATTCCGGTAGCCCTGGGCTTCTATCCGCTCTACGGTCAGACGCACGCACTCCCGCTCTGTCTTGCCCCTGTCCAGGCAGTTTCGGTAGTCGGCGTTGATGGCTTCCAGTTTCTCCAGCTCCTGTTGACTGTACGATGTCCATATATTTTTTCTCTCCATGGGGATTTGCCTCCTGTGTGTTTTTTCTTTGTATTATAAAAATAGAATAACACCTTTTGGTTTTCTTTGGAAGGGATAAATTGCGGCAAAAGCCGCCAGTCCCAGACACAGCATTTTCTTAAATTTCATAAACCCTTTTCCTTTTCTTTCAAATAATGTATTTTCCCCTTGACAGTCACGATAATATATGTTTAAATATACATATGAACAATCATTCATATAATACTGAAGGAGGTAAAATCAATGCGAATGAATTTCCTGCCCTTTGAGCATAAACATGACGATGCAGGCTCCGGCGCGCACGCGCAAAAAAAGTCCTCGCACAAAAATAAAAAACACGCAAAACAACATGACCACGAACAACACCATGAACAACGCGACGAGTGCGGCTGTGGGCATGACCATCCAGAGCACGAACACCATCAACATGAACACGGCGACGACTGCGGCTGTGGGCATGACCATCACGAACACGAGCATCATGAGCACGGCGATGATTGCGGCTGCAGGCATGACCATCATAAGCACGGCGATGATTGCGGCTGTGGGCATGACCATCACGAGCATGTGCATCATCATGAACACGGCGACGACTGCGGCTGTGGGCATGACCATCATGAACATGAACATCATCACGAGCACGGTGATGATTGCGGCTGTGGGCATGACCATCATGAGCATCATCACCATGAACATGGCGATGACTGCGGCTGCGGGCATGACCATCACGAGCATCATCACCATGAACATGGCGATGACTGCGGCTGCGGGCACGACCACCACGAACACGAGTCCCACCGCGCCCACACCCATGTGGTGGTGGAGCGCCGCCAGACCCCCGGCCATCCCGCCGACTGTGACTGCGAGCTGTGTAATCCCCACATGGAATACTGTGACGTGTGCGGCCAGAGCCTGGCCAACTGCACCTGCGAGATGCCGGACCAGGATATGGAGAAACGGGTCTACATCCTGGAAAACTTAGGGTGCGCCAACTGCGCCGCCAAGATGGAGAAGAAGATCAAAGAGCTTCCGGGCGTAAAATACGCAACCATCACCTACGCCACCAAGCAGCTGCGGCTTTCCGCCGAAGACCACCAGGCCATCCTGCCGAAAATCCAGGACATCTGCACCTCCATCGAATCCCAGGTGAAAGTGATCCCCAGAAGCGGCCCGCTCCCCGGCGCCTATAAGACCAAAACCTACATCCTGGAGAATTTAGGCTGTGCCAACTGCGCCGCCAAGATGGAGAAACGCATTGGCGAACTGGAAGGCGTCACCGGAGCCACCATTACATTTGCCACCAAACAGCTGCGCGTCACCGCCAAAAGCCCCGACCGCTACCTTCCGGAAATCCGCAAAATCTGCGCCTCCATTGAATCCGAAGTCGTGGTAAAAGAAAAGGACACCCGGCCCCGGAGCAAAGACACCCTTCCCGTGGAGACATCCCGGACTTCCACCAAGGAACCCGTATCCAAAGAAAAGAAAGAACTGTGGGCCATCCTCCTGGGCGTTGTCCTGTTCGTGACCGGAGAAGTTTTGGAACATATGGGATATAGCGAAGTGACCCTTCCCATTTTCATCGTGGGATACATTATTTTAGGCGGCAAAGTCGTGCTGACTGCCCTGAAAAACATCCCCAAAGGGCAGATTTTCGACGAAAACTTCCTGATGAGCATCGCAACGCTGGGCGCTTTCGCCATCCGTGAATACCCAGAAGCCGTGGGCGTTATGCTTTTCTACCGCATCGGCGAATACTTTGAACACCGCGCCGTGGAAAAAAGCCGCGGCCAGATTATGGACACTGTAGACATGCGCCCGGAAACCGTCAATCTATTAATCGGCGACGAAGTGCAGGTCATTGGCGCGGAAGAAGCCCAGGTGGGCGACATCCTTTTGGTTCGCCCCGGCGACCGGATTCCCCTGGACGGCGTGGTTCTGGACGGCGAAAGCCGCATCGACACATCCCCGGTGACCGGAGAGCCTGTGCCGGTAAAAGCGAAAGCCGGCGACGAAGTGACCTCCGGCTGCGTCAATACCTCCGGCCAGCTGAAAATCCGCGTGGAAAAAGTCCTGGACGAATCCATGGTGACGCGAATCCTAGATTCCGTGGAAAATGCAGCCGCCAGCAAGCCAAAAATCGACCGGTTTATCACAAAATTCGCCCGCATCTACACCCCATGCGTGGTGCTTCTGGCTCTGGGAACCGCCGTGCTGCCCTCCCTGTTCACAGGCAACTGGAACTACTGGGTATACACAGCGCTCACCTTCCTTGTGATGAGCTGCCCCTGCGCCCTGGTGTTAAGCGTGCCTCTGGCGTTCTTCTCCGGAATCGGCGCCGGCTCCAAGAAAGGCATTTTGTTCAAAGGCGGCGTTTCTCTGGAAGCCATGTCCCACGTGAACGCGGTAGTCATGGATAAGACCGGAACCATCACCGAGGGAAATTTTGTCCTGCAGAAGGTTGTGCCCGCGGGAAAATATACGCCCGACGAACTGCTCCAGATGGCCGCCAGCTGCGAACAGATTTCCACCCACCCCATCGCAAACAGCATTGTGGCGGCGGCGCAGGAGAAGGGCCTCTCCATGGAAAAACCCCAATCCCTGGAGGAAATCGCAGGCCACGGCATACGCGCAGAGCTTAAAAACGGTTCCGTCCTCTGCGGCAATAAAAAGCTGATGGATAAATACAACATTCAAATGAAAACGGCCAAAAACGACGCTTTCGGCGCGGAAGTGTTCCTGGCCATAGACGGCGCCTTCGCCGGACGCTTTGTCATCGCGGACACTGTGAAAAAAGACGCAAAATCTGCCATAGGCCGCCTAAAATCGCTGGGCGTGACCACGGCCATGCTCACCGGGGATTCCCAGGACAGCGCCCAGGCCGTAGCCGCAGAAACCGGAATCGACGAAGTGCATGCCAAACTGCTGCCCCAGGATAAATTATCCGAACTGAACAACATCCGCAACAAATACGGCAGCGTCATGTTCGTGGGCGACGGCATCAACGACGCGCCCGTTCTGGCCGGAGCAGATGTGGGAGCCGCCATGGGAAGCGGCGCCGACGCGGCCATCGAAGCCGCCGACGCGGTATTCATGACATCCAGCATGGAAGCCATCCCCCAGTCCATCCTCAT
>CAOJVE010000139.1 GCA_948444865.1 uncultured Lachnospiraceae bacterium | reverse complement strand
ATTTGTAGCAATAGGGGTTGGTAGTTTTCTTGTATTATCACTATTACGTATATTAATGGGTTGATTTTTCGCTTAGGTCGTAGGTGTGCCGGGGTTGCCCCTTCTGTTGGAGGGGGCAGCTCTGGTTTAGATAAAAAAAGAAGCCCGCACGAGGCGGGCGTGGAGGTCATTGTGGGACTTTTTGACAAACTATTCAAGAAACGGCCGGTTCCTGATCCGGTCAAAAAAGAAAAGCCAGCGGACACACCGCCACCAGCTCCAGAGGTAAAAAAGAGGACATCATGGCTCGACGAGCTCGCAGATCCAGACAGTCCGGTGCATGAGAAGCTCAAAAAGCTGCCGGAGCCCCCGAAGGAAAAAACGGAGCCAGCGCAGCGGATCGAGGTCGCCGTCACCGTCCGGCATGAGTACAAAAAAGCGGAGCCGATCGGTGAGCTCTCTCACTTGGAGTTTGGAAAACCGGCCGGAGCTCTTGGCTGCTTCCTGAATTACGAGCCGAGGGTGCTCAGTGAGCCCACGGAGCGGCAGCTTGCATACTTGAAGGATCTCGGCGTGTTTATCCCGGACGGGATCACGAAGGACGACGCCTCGTGCATGATTAGCCGGGCGACGGGTGAGGACGATCTGGAGAGTCCGGGCCCTGAACTTGTGGCGCTGGCTGTCGGTCTTGGTGTCCGGTTCTCCGCTTTCATTGGGGCCGCCGGGCTGCTCCGGCAGATTGTCGGCCAGACTGGAGAGCGAGATCGGGCGGCGCTGTTTGGCTATGCTGTGCGCCAGAGTTTGCAAGGCTCCGGCCTTGGCAATATGTTGGAGGATCCGGCTGTCGGTTCGTTTTACGACTTCGCGGATCAGGTGGCTGCCGATCCGGCGCTGCTGCGATCCCTTAACGGTAGAGAGCCAGTGGACTATATTCACCCGCACAAGGGGACAGCGATCTATAAGGCGGCCGCTGTTCTGTTTTCAGGGGGTGGGGCATAATGGCACAGAAAAAAGCGGCCCCGCTGATCCCGGCGGTCATTTATGCCCGGTACTCCAGCAGCGGCCAGCGTGAAGAAAGTATAGAGGGACAGCTCAGAGAGTGCCACGACTTCGCCCGGAGGAACGGCCTCACGGTCGTGGGTGAATATGTAGACAAGGCCCTCACCGGCAGATCAGACAAGCGGCCGGACTTCCAGCGTATGCTCCGGGATTGTGAGCGCGGCGTCTTTCAGGCCGTGATCTGCTGGAAAATGGATCGTTTCGCCCGTAACCGGTACGACTCGGCCATGTACAAGTACAAGCTGAAAAGAAACGGCGTCCGTATATTCTACGCGAAGGAGTCGATCCCGGAGGGGCCGGAGGGCATTATTCTGGAGTCAGTCATGGAGGGCTACGCTGAGTATTACAGCGAAAACCTGAGCCAGAACGTGAAGCGCGGGTATTATGACAGCGCTCTGGAGCTCAAAACGCTGGGCCAGACGGTGCTTGGACTCAGGAAGGGCCCGGACGGCCGTTTTGAGATAGATCCGGCCACGGCTCCGATCGTTCGCCGGATCTTCGAGGAATACGCAGCAGGCGAGCGGGCGAAGGATATATACACGCGCCTGAATGATGAAGGCTACCGGACGAGTCGCGGCGGGCTGTTCAATAAAAACAGTTTGCGCCGGATCCTCCAGAATGAGAAATACGTCGGCGTGTACGAGTTCCGCGACATACGGGTGGAGAACGGGATCCCGGCCATAGTGGATCGGGAGCTGTTCGATCGGTGTCAGGGCATGGTGGAGAAGCACCACCGGGCACCGGCAGCAGACAGAGCCACCAGCTTTCTGCTCACCGCGAAGCTGTTCTGCGGTCATTGTGGCGAGCCTATGACGGGCGACGGAGGCACCGGACGGAGCGGCCGGGTGTATAACTATTACACATGTAACGGCCGCCGGGTGCATAAATGCCAGAAGGAGCGAGCCTCGAAGGAGTGGATCGAGCAGCTGGTAGTTGACGAGCTTGTGGATCTGATACACTCCGACGACTTCGTGAACGAGGTCGCGGACAAGTGCATGGAGTTTCAGCAGAGGGAAAAGGATCAGAGCGCCCTCCGGGCACTGGAGGCCCGGCAAAAAGAAAACGAGAAGGCGATCCAGAACATGCTCGCGGCGATTGAGGCTGGGATCATAACGCCGAGCACGAAATCCCGGCTCATGGAGCTGGAGGCAGAGCGCGGCCAGATCGAGAAGGGGATCGCCCAACAACTTATAGCAGAGCCGACGCTGGAGCGGGATCAGGTGGTCTACTTTCTGGAGCGGTTCAGGGACGGCGACGTCACCGACGAAGGGTATCGTGCTTTTCTGGTGGACACGTTTCTCAATTCCGTGTACCTCTACGACGACGACAAACTGGTGCTGGTGCTTAATTACACCGGCGAGCGTTGCAAGGTGACGCTGGATCTCGTGGAGAGTGCGGTCGAGAGTGGCGGGCTGGGCGGTTCGTGTTTTGCGCCGTCCAGCGCAGTATATGGCGCAAAATCGAATCGTCGCGGTTCGGGTTTGCGCCGTTTTGCGCATTGTACCGAGAGCACCAGATGCCGTAAATTGGGCGGTTTCTGGTGTTTTTCTTTGCCACATAATAAAAAATGGGGCAAACGCGAAAATGGATGAGCTACACTATTTTCACATGGGCGAGCTGCGTGTTATTTTTTCTCTAAATGAGTGATAGAATAGCACCGCCAGAAACAAACTAATTAACTGGATGCCCCAAAGATGATACATTGTCCACCGAGATGTCGGCAATGCTGGACGGAGCGGGGATTGGTTGATTGTTTTCAGTCAGGCTGACGAGATACAAGCCTAACGTTTCACGAGCCATTTCCATAGTTTCTTCCAGCGTGCTTCCGTTCGTGAAGCATCCGGACGAATCGGGAAATTCCATCCAATAACCTTCTTCTTCGTGGATAATCGCTGGATATACCTTTGTCATAATGTCTAACTCCTTTCTTTTTTAGGAGTTTCACAAGTTCTTTTCCTTTCATGGTTTCCTCCTTACAATCTCATCGTATTATATAATTTATATAATGCCAAGGGGGATATAAATTATATAATGAAAATGCGTTGGTTATCACTCCTTGATTTTCCCCGGTATCTTTCCCGGGCAAACGACATCGCCATCGCCGCGTGGTTTTCATCCCCGCGCCATTTTCTGGTATTTCATGGGAGAAACGCCGTATTCCGACTTAAACGCGCGGTAAAAGGCCGAGTATTCGGAAAATCCCACCGCCAGGCTCACCTGCTCCATCGAATACCCCTTGTGGATTAAATTTTTCGCCTCCGCCAGGCGGCGTTGCGTGACGCACTTGTAAAAGCCCGTCTTCAATTCCCGTTGGAAAAGATGGGTGAGGGTGCTCTCGCTGACGTGGAAGTGCTGCGCGGTCGCGCCGACGGACAGTTTGCCGTCCAAATTGTCCTGGATGTATTCAAGCACCTTTTCCAAAAGTTCCTCGCTCTGCGAGGGACGTACCGTGGCCGAGTCGTGTGTCGCCCTTGCCAGGTGCGCGACGAGCTGCGCCGTATTGCCCCCGAGGCACACTTCCCAGCCGGGGGCCTGCGTTTCCGCCTCCTTGACCCCCGTACAAAAATATCGGGAAAGATATTCCCACTTCGTGCCCGCCGTATGGAGGACGGCGGCTTCCTGAAAATCGGCCAGCACGGAATTCGCGTGGTTCAGGATGTTTGCAAAGGCGGCGCTGATCCAGATGACGTAACGCTCGTACGGCATCTCCAGCGGGTTCGCCAGGATGGGGCTGTGGATGATGCCGGGCGGGATGATGATAATGTCGCCGGTACCGACCTGGTAGCGGCGGACTCCCAACAAATAGGTAAGGCTGCCCTGCACGCAATAAATCATCTCGTAAAACATGTGGCTGTGCTGCTCCATGTAATCCGCCAAATAGCTGATGTCCTGGTGGGAGTCCACCAGGGCGGAATCCATCTCCGTTTCTTGGTAAATGTTCCCCAGACCCATGGAATAGGACTTCTTCCGTATGTCGTCCCTGGACATGCCGGGCGTGAAACACTGGATCATCTCGCTTCTTTTCATCGTTTTCCCCTCGTTTTGCTTTCTGTATTTTCGGATTACGAGAGCACGTAGTGCGGAGTAATCCGTGGGTATCATGGGGGCAAAACTTGTTTTGACCCCAACATCATTTTCTTTTATGTAGCGTAACACATGCTTGCCAGATTTGCAAGGAAAAGTGCCGAAATCTCAATTACATTTCGAAAAAGTTTTGTGTAAAATAACAATAAGTAAAAAATACATGGAAGGGAGATACACCAATGAAAAAAACGCAAAAAAATTCTTCTGGTGGATTGACAAAGAAGCATCTGGTAGGTTATGCTTTGGGTGATTTGGGGGGATGCATGACCTTCGCCCTGATGGGGGCCATGGTCACCCGCTATTACACCAACGTGTTGAAGGTTGACACGTTCGTCCTGGCCATTTTGCTGGCCGTGTGGAACATCTGGGATGCCGTCAACGACCCGATGATGGGGGCTCTGATGGACAAGATGTTCGCCAAGAAACAGCATTCGCAGGGGAAGTTCCGCCCGTGGCTGCTGCGCGCCACGCCTTTGCTGGCCATCACGTCCATCGTGTTCTGGACCGTGCCCACCTTCTTTGAAGGGACGGCCATGATTTGTGTCTTGTTTATTTGCAAGATTTTGTACGAGGGGTGCTACACGATGTTCAACATTCCCATGGGCGCACTGCTTTCGGCCATGGCCAACACCGACGAGGAGAGGGCGGCGTTGTCCTCGGCCAGGGGATTTGGCGGCACGATTGGCAACATGGTTCCGATGATTCTGTTTCCAATCTTGCTGCAAATATTCGGGGACAGCAATTCCGTCGGCTACAGCGCCGGGGCGACGGTTTGCGCGTTGATTGGGGCCGTGTTCTGCTTTTTGCATTACCGGTGGACGACGGAGCGCAATATCGTTGAAAATACGCCCGAGGAGGCGAAAAGCATCAAGCTGACCGACATTTTCCAGGTGTTTCGGAAGAACCGGGCGTTCCTGGCGCTTTGCATCCACGGCATTTGTATTTGCACCAACCAATACGTGAGCCAGACGCTGGGAAGCTACATGTACGCCGACGTGCTGGGAAATATCGGTATGATGAGCCTTGCCTCCATGCTGACGATGCCGATCATGTTCGTCACCTTGATTGTCTCGCCGAAGATTGCCAAGAAGATCGGGCTTGAAAACATGATCCGCATCGGCCTGCTGCTTGGCTGCTTGTTGAGTTTTGCCTTGTTCTGCATGCACATGCTGTTTGCGGTGCCGGCACTCGTGCACATGATTTGGGTAAGCGTCGCCTCCGCGTTTTCGAGCGTTTCCATTTACATGCAGTGGGGGCTCGTGGGCGAGGCCATCGACTACAATGAATACCTGACCGGCAAGCGTACCGAGGGTTCGATTTACGGGACGTTCAACTTGAGCCGCCGCATTGGGCAGACCATCGGCAATTCGGCTGCCGTCCTGATGTTGGGATGGATTGGTTACGACACCGCCGTGGCAAGTGCCGGGGGCGTTCAGGCGGCCTCCGTCATCACCGGCATCAAGGTGCTGTGCGTGCTGCTGCCCGCGATTTTCTCCCTGGGAAGCTGGGCGGCGTTCAAATTTGTCTGGAACATCACCCCGGAGGTGCGCGAGAAGGTATCCGACTTCTACGCGGCGAAGAAGGAGCAGGGCTAGTATAATCCGCGCTGGCGCGGTGCCAAATTGTGAGCAAGGTGATATTGCGATTCCCCGGCCGGCCGCCAGGACGGCGGGGAGTGAAATGGAATTGGAAAAAGATTCATACCAGGAAAGGAGCGACATCTTATGGAACTGCGTACCCGTATCCTGCCCAAAATGCTGAATGGCGAGGTGCAGGAATACCTGAAACAAAACGATATTGTTATCGTGTCCGTGGGCACGGTGGAAATGCATGGCGGCCTGCCGCTGGACGTCGAGACGAACATCAGCGAGGCGGTGGGACTCAAGATGGCGGAGGCTTGTGACGGCCTGCTGTTGACCGGACTGCAGTACTTTTACGCGGGCGCGACCGCGTCCGGCCGGGGGACGGTACAAGTATCCGTCCGCCAGGGAATTGATTATTTGGGGGCCGTTGCCAGGAGCCTTTTGCGCCAGGGCTTCAAGCGGCAGGTTTATTTAAGCCTTCACGGACCCGCCCACATGACGGTCGGCCCCATGGTGCGCGATTTTTACGACGAGACGGGCGTGCCGATTTTGTACCTGGACATGACGATGCAAATGTTTGGCCAGGCGAAGGACTTGTTCCAGGCGGATTCCCTTGGAAAGGATCCGAAAGCGTTCATGAAGCTTTTGGATTCCATGTTCGTGGGCGCGTACCAGATCATGGGGAGGCTTGGGGACGTTCCGCTGACGACGGAGTATGACGTTGCCATCGGGCAGAGTTGCGCCCCCTTTAACGATATCCTGAACCTGGCCTACCAAAGCTCGGCGGTCGGATATTGTTTCGGGGAAAATACGGACCACGTGCCGACCACGGCCATCCCGGACGAGAAGACAAGGCAGGAGATGGCGGACAAGGGCCAGGAATTGATCGAGGAGCTGGTCAGGCGGCTTGACATGCCGCATGTCGTGGAACAATTGCGAAGACTGGAGCAATATGGTTTGGAAAATGAGGAGAAATATCCGTGGATGCCCAGCGCGTATAATAAGAAACGTGAGAAATAGAGGGCGGTGGAAGAGACGGGAATACCCCGTGCATCATAAAGTCAAAACAAGGAGGCTGGAGACCGGTAAAGGTCTCTGGCTTTTGCTTTTAGGCCAATGCAAAATAAAACATAATACGAATGAAATTGTGAAAAATCCGTAAAAATATTGATATAGAATTGTAAAAACGGTATGTTATAAAAAAAGAGGCGGTAGCGTCGGTACAATTTAAAGTGAAAAATGTAGCTTCCATTTTCCTTTGAGGATGGCAAGGACAATTCGAAGACGGAAGTTTTCAAAATCCAATCCGACGCTTTGTTTGAGAAGGATTGTTTTAGCG
>CAOJVE010000138.1 GCA_948444865.1 uncultured Lachnospiraceae bacterium | reverse complement strand
GGTTCGAGTCCCTTTTCCAGCTTGATTGCAGACCGCCGTGGGCCAGTGAGTTTTGGGCTTGCGGCGGTTTTTTCGTATGTTTCAAAGAGTTTGATTTCATAATCCATCTGTTGATTTGAAGGCAATGCGATTTCGATGATCCAGTCCAGGGCGCCATTGCAGCCTCTGTCGTCCAATTTATCCATGTCGCACACAACAGAGAGGTCCGGCTCCACATAATTATGATCATCTTTATTTAGGAACACTGCAAAGGGAGCCGGGTAAACTTCACAGTGGCCTTGTTTTGAATCGATATAATTTGTGATCTTTTGGGAAAGACGATTGACAAGTTTTTGGTGGATGCGGGATGGGGCGCCATCATTTAGAGCCGGCCGTCGATCAGCTCGGCCCGTTCGCCGTCCGGCAGCGCGTAAATGTCATCGATCGAATAAATGCGTTCTTTTTGAAAGGCCATGGAGCTCCTCCTTTCTTTCATTAGTGATAATATAGCCCACTATTTTTATTTTGTCAATGGATTTGGATTTGGAACATCTAATTGAAACAAGGTGCAGATTATGTTAATATGGTAACTGACAGATGATATTCCAGGATTTAACATCGAGAGGATGATTATGCGTAATTTAGCTCTAAAGGATGAAATACTTTTACAAATTGAAAAACCGGCCCGTTACATCGGCGGGGAAGTGAATGCAGCGATGAAGGACAAGGGGGAAATAGACATCCGGTTCGCCATGTGTTTTCCAGATGTGTATGAGATTGGCATGTCTCATCTGGGATTGCAGATTCTCTATCATATGTTTAATGAGCGGGAGGATACCTGGTGTGAGCGGGTGTTTTCCCCGTGGACGGATCTGGACGCGATTATGCGCCGAGAGAAGATTCCGCTGTTTGCGCTGGAGTCCCAGGAACCTGTGAAAAACTTTGATTTCCTGGGGATTACCATTCAGTACGAGATGTGCTACACGAACATTCTGCAGATTTTGGATCTGAGTCAGATTCCCTTGTATGCCAAAGATCGGGACGAGAGCCATCCGCTGGTCATCGGCGGCGGACCCTGCGCGTTTAATCCAGAGCCGCTGGCGCCCTTTTTCGATTTGTTCTACATCGGGGAGGGGGAGGCGTCTTATCCGGCTTTTCTGGATACGTACGCGCGGATGAAGCGCGAGGGCAGATCCAGGATGGAATTTCTCGAGGCGGCGGCGCAGATCCCGGGCATTTATGTGCCGGCTTTTTACGATGCAGAGTATGGAGCGGACGGCGCGCTTACGTCTTTTGCGCCCAATCGTCCCTGTGCGCCGGATCGGGTGACGCGCCAGGTTTTGACTGATTTTGCATCCGCGCCCTATCCGGACGCGCCGGTTGTGCCCAATATAAAGGCTACCCAGGATCGGGTGACGCTGGAGATTCAGCGGGGCTGCATCCGGGGATGCCGCTTCTGCCAGGCCGGCATGATTTACCGGCCCGCCCGCGAAAAGGACGTGGAGCTTCTGAAAAAGCAGGCCAGTGACATGCTCAGAAACACGGGCCACGAGGAGATTTCCTTAAATTCCTTGAGTTCCAGCGACTATTCCCAGTTAAAAGAGCTTTTGGATTTTCTCCAGGAGGAGTTTGAAGGGGAGGCGGTCAATGTGTCGCTTCCGTCCCTGCGCATCGACGCGTTCTCTTTGCAGATCATGCGCCGCATCCAGGATGTGAAAAAAAGCAGCCTGACTTTCGCGCCGGAGGCCGGCTCTCAGCGGCTGCGGGACGTGATCAACAAGGGACTCACCCAGGAATCCATTCTGGAAGGGGCAAGAGAGGCGTTTCTGGGCGGCTGGAGGCGGGTGAAGCTGTATTTTATGCTGGGGCTGCCTTCGGAGAGCGAGGAGGACGTAAAAAGCATCGCCCATCTGGCCCAGAAAATCGCGGAGACCTATTACGACGAAGTCCCCAAAGAACAGCGTTCGGGAAAAGTGCAGATCACTGTCAGCACGTCTTACTTTGTGCCAAAGCCGTTCACGCCTTTTCAGTGGGCGCCCATGGCCAGCGTCGAGACGTACCTGGAGCGGGTGGCCGCTCTGCGGGAGGAGATGCGCCTGCAGGAAAATCATAAGAGCATGAAATACAACTGGCACGAGGCGGACGTGACCATTTTGGAGGGATTTCTGGCCAGAGGGGACCGCCGGGCGGCCAAAGTCATTGCCCGGGCCTACGAGCTGGGCGCCATGTACGACGCGTGGAGTGAGCATTTTCACCCGGAGCTCTGGACACAGGCGTTTGCGGATGCGGACATGGACATAGATTTCTACACGCTGCGGTCCCGGGAAGTCTCGGAGCTTCTGCCCTGGGATTTTATTGACGCGGGGATTAAGCGGGAGTTTCTGGAGCGGGAATGGCGGCGGGCCCAGGAAGGCTCGGTGACGCCCAACTGCCGCCAGGAATGTTCCGGCTGCGGCGCCGCCAGGCACAAAGGAGGTGTATGCGTTGAAGGTAAGAATTAAATTTTCCAAGCGCGGGCCGTCCCGGTTTCTGGGACATCTGGATGTGATGCGCTATTTTCAGAAAGCGGTGCGCCGGGCGGGGATTCCCGTTGCCTTTTCCGCCGGTTTCCGGCCCCATATGATCATGTCTTTTGCCGCTCCGCTGGGGCTGGGCATTGCCAGCGACGGGGAGTATTTCGACATGGAACTGTCCCGGGAAATGTCCTCCCGGGAGCTCCTGTGTCGGCTAAACGAAGCGCTGAACGAAGGATTTCAGGCGCTTTCCGCAAAAAAAACGCCGGAAGGCAAAAAACACAACGCCATGGCCATCACCGCTGCGTCCGGCTACCGAATTCGTTTTCCCGAAGAGGATCGGCAGCGGTGGGAGCAAATGGCCGGACAGATGGAAGCTTTCCTTGCGCAGCCCGCCATCCCTGTGGAAAAGAAAACCAAAAACGGCCTTAAGACGGCGGATGTAAAGCCGGGGATTTACAGGTTTCAGGCCGCCCAGGGGGAGTGGGACATGCTCCTGGCCGCGTCCAGCGCAAGTTACGTGAAGCCGCGGATGGTCATGGACGCCTTCGCCGAGTATCTGGGAACCCATTTTGCGCCCCATGATTATGCGGTTCACAAGATGGAAGTCTACGCAAACACAGGGACCGAGCAGTCGCCCGTGTTTGTCCCCCTGGAAGATTTGGGGGAAGATATTTGAGTAAGCTTGTAATCACCGAGTTTCCCGTGCAGGACAACGGGTGTACGCTCTGCGCCCGGGTGGAAGAGGAGCGGGTGTCGGAGATTTTCCTGTCCCCGTCCGAGCGGGCGGAAGTCTTCGGCAACATCTATGTGGGGAAGGTGGAGAAGGCGCTGCCGTATATCCATGGGGCTTTTGTGGAGATTGAAGGCGGCCAGTCCTGCTTTTACAATCTGGCGGAGGAGGAGCAGGCCTTCTACGTGGGAAAAAAACCGTCGGAAGACGGGCGGCATCAGCTGAAAGTGGGGGATCGGATGCTGGTGCAGGTGTCCAAAGAGCAAATGCGGGGCAAGCGTCCCACGGTCACTTCCCAATTCGTGCTCACGGGCAGATTTCTGGTGTTTGTGGCGGCCAACTCTTATTTGCGGCTGTCCAGAAAGCTTAGCAGCAGCGACCGCGCGCGGCTCAAAGGGATTCTGGAAGAAGTGGGGGAGCCGGAAGCGGTCGGAGGCTATGGAATCATTGTTCGCACCAACGCCTGCATGGCCACCGCCCAGGAGATTTTCCGCGAACTGGGCATATTGAAAAAGCGCCTGCGGAAAATTTTGGCCAGAAGCCACACTCTGGAACCGGGATCGCTGGTAGAAAAGGCGCAGCCTTTTTACCTGTCGGCGATTCACAGCGCGTTTACCGGGGAACTGACGGAGATCGTGACGGATGTGCCCGAAATATATGAGGAAATCAAGTCATATCTGCGGGAATACCAACCGGAAAATCTGAACAAACTACGATTATACAAAGACGCCCGTCTGCCTCTTTATCGACTGTATGCCTTAGAACATGTTCTAAACGGCATTCAGAAGAAACGGGTGTGGTTAAAGTCCGGCGGATTTCTGGTCATTGAGCAGACAGAAGCGTTCGTTTCCATTGACGTGAACACCGGCGGCTATGTGTCCAGGAAGGAAGCCCAGGAGACGTACCGGAAAATCAACCTGGAGGCGGCGCGGGAGATTGCCTTCCAGCTGCGCCTTCGGAATCTGTCCGGCGCCATTTTGGTGGATTTCATTAATTTAAGGCAGGAAGAGGACCAGAAGGAATTGATGTATGTTTTCCAGGAATTTTTGAAAAAAGATCCGGTGAAAACAGAGGTGGTGGACATGACCGCGCTGAAAATCGTGGAAGTGACCCGCCAGAAGATACGCAGGTCTGTGCCGGAAGAACTGCAGATTTTAACAGAAAGGAAGAGAACATGAAACATTGGAAACGGACAGCGGCCGTCGTTTTGGGCCTGCTGTTCTTAATCGGCATTTATTATTATGTTTCGCTGCCGGCCATCAACATCCATGCAAAGGGTTTCTGGACCTTTATCCTGTCCCTGCTGGCGGTCGTCCTGGTCATTGTGGCGGCGCGGGCCCTGTCCGGGCAGGGCGTCCGGCGGGATCTGGCGGAGGAGCTGCGGCATGTAAAAGACATTACGGGCAAAAAAAGCGTCAAATGCATGCTGATTCTTTTTGGCGCAGTCTTTTTGTTTTACATCGGCGGCTCGATTTTGTCCTCGCCCATCGTAAACGCCAGGAAATACCAGAAACTTCTCCAGCCGGAGACCGGCGACTTCACCGAGGACATCGAACAGGTGAATTACAACCAGATCCCGCTGCTGGATAAAGACTCCGCCGAACTTTTGGGAAACCGGAAGATGGGGAGCATGGTGGATATGGTGTCGCAGTTTGAGGTGAGCGGCATTTACTCCCAGATCAATGTGAAAGGCCGACCGGTGCGGGTCACGCCTCTCGTTTACGCCAGCCCTATCAAGTGGCTGACCAACCAGAAAAAAGGCATCCCGGCTTATATCACCATCGACATGGCCACCCAGAACACAGAGCTGGTGAAGCTTTCTCCCGGCATCCGCTATTCGGAGTCCGAGTATTTCAACCGAAACATATACAGGCATCTTCGTTTCCGATATCCCACGTATATTTTCGACCAGCTCAGCTTTGAGATCGACGACGACGGCACCCCGTACTGGATCTGTCCGGTGAAAGAATTCACCATCGGCCTGTTCGGCGGACAGACCATCGGAAAGGTTGTGCTCTGCAACGCGGTGACCGGAGAGTGCCAGTCCATGCCGGTGGAAGACTGCCCGACCTGGGTGGACCGGGTGTATCCGGCGGATCTTCTCATTGAGCTTTATGACTACCACGGCACGTTGGTCCATGGATTTTTCAACAGCGTCCTGGGGCAGAAGGGATGCTTAAAGACTACGGAAGGCTATAATTACCTGGCGCTGGACGACGACGTTTGGGTTTACACCGGCGTAACCTCCGTCAGCGGCGACCGTTCCAACGTGGGGTTCGTGCTGATCAACCAGCGGACCCGGGAGACGCGGTATTACGAAGTGGCCGGAGCGGAGGAGTATTCCGCGATGGAATCGGCGGAAGGGCAGGTGCAGAACTTGGGCTATAAGGCCACCTTCCCGCTGCTTTTGAACATCGCCAACGAGCCCACGTATTTCATCGCGCTTAAGGACAACGCGGGCCTGGTGAAAAAATACGCCATGGTCAATATCCAGAAATACCAGAACGTGGCTATTGGAGACACGGTGGCCGCCTGCGAGCAGACCTACGTGAAGCTTCTAAAAGCCGGCGGCAGCTCCGCGTCCGACGAACAGGGCTCCCAGGAAATCAAGGGAACCGTCAAGCGGATCGCCCAGGGCGTTATTGAGGGAAACACCCATTTCTATCTGACGCTGGAAGACAGCGATTTCATCTTTGACGTGCCGCTGACGGATTTTATGGAAGCGCTGCGTCTGGATGTCGGCGATGAAGTCACCATCGAATACAGCCCGGGATCGCCGGTCTGCACAACGCTGTCTCTGACCGGGCCGGAAGATGAATAATGATTAAGTAAAATAAAAATAAATAAATTTAATAAAATTGTAATATTACAAATTTCCATCACATTTAGACGGTAAAATCTATATTACAAGCTTAGAAAATGTAGGCAATTGCGAAATTTGTGCAGGATCGCGGTTGCCTATTAAAAAGCGAACTGGAAAGGTTTGGTGCAAATTATGTGCGCACAGTCATATTTAGATGAATTAGAGGCGGAAGCCATTTATATTATGCGGGAAGTCGCCGCGGAATGTGAAAAACCAGTCATGCTTTATTCCATTGGGAAGGACAGTTCCGTAATGCTTCATCTGGCGATGAAAGCTTTTTATCCGGAAAAGCCGCCATTCCCGTTTCTTCATATAGACACCACATGGAAATTCCGCGAAATGATCGAATTTCGGGATCGGAAGGCGAAGGAACTGGGGATCGAGATGCTGGTCTACACCAACGAGGAGGGCGTGAAACAGGGAATCAACCCCTTTGACCACGGGTCCGCCTATACCGATATTATGAAAACGCAGGCCCTGCGGCAGGCATTGGATCACTATCAGTTTACGGCCGCTTTCGGAGGCGGGCGCAGGGACGAGGAGAAATCCAGGGCCAAGGAGCGGATCTTTTCCTTCCGCAACGAGAGCCACGGATGGGACCCGAAAAACCAGCGGCCGGAAATGTGGAAGCTTTACAATACCCGGATTCACGCCGGGGAGAGCATCCGCGTATTTCCGCTGTCCAACTGGACGGAAAAAGACATATGGCAGTACATCTGCCGGGAGCACATTGACATAGTTCCTCTTTATTTTGCCAAGGAAAGACCGGCGGTTTACCGGGATGGCAACTGGATCATGGTGGACGATGACCGCCTGAAGTTAAAAGAAGGCGAAGAAATCCAGCAGAAAAAGATCCGTTTCCGAACCCTGGGATGCTATCCGCTGACCGGGGCGGTGGAGTCCGAGGCCGACACCTTGGAAGCCATCGTAAAGGAAACCCTGGGAGAAGTCACTTCCGAGAGAACCAGCCGGGTCATTGATTACGAAGAAGCCGGAAGCAT
>CAOJVE010000137.1 GCA_948444865.1 uncultured Lachnospiraceae bacterium | reverse complement strand
TTTTTTGAAAATCACATACGAGGGGATGGCGCAGGCCGGGAAAATGTCCATACGACTGGTTTACCTGGTGGTCGGTTCTTCGATCATGACGCTGACCACCACGCCTAACCAGCTGACCAACGCGCTGGAGCGGCTTTTGCGCCCGTTGAACCGCATCCGGGTTCCGGTTCACGAGATAGCCATGATGATGTCCATCGCCCTGCGTTTTATCCCCATATTAATGGAAGAAACGGATAAGATCATGAAGGCGCAGATTGCCAGAGGCGCGGACTTTGAGTCGGGAAATATTTTTCAGAGGGCCAGAAGCCTTGTGCCGCTTCTTGTGCCGCTTTTCGTATCGGCTTTTCGCCGGGCGGACGATTTGGCCATGGCCATGGAGGCCAGGTGTTACCACGGCGGCGAGGGGCGCACCCAGATGAAGCCGTTGCGCTACCGGACCCGGGATTACGCGGCGTACGTCCTTGTGCTTTTATATCTGGCCGTGGGCATAGCATTCCGCGTGAGGGGGATTTAGGAGATGGAAAAAAGAATCGCGCTGACAGTGGCCTACGACGGCACGGCCTACTGCGGCTGGCAGATCCAGAACAACGGAAAAACCATTCAGGGGGAGCTAAACCGCTGTCTTACGGAGCTTTTGGGCCGTCCCACAGAGACTATGGGAGCCAGCCGCACGGACGCGGGGGTGCACGCGCTGGGAAACGTGGCGGTCTTCGACACGGACAGCCGGATTCCGGCGGAGAAATTTTCCTACGCGCTTAACCAGCGGCTGCCGGAGGACATACGGATTCAGGCCTCCCAGGAGGTGCGGCCGGACTTTCATCCCCGTTACTGCGAAAGCGAAAAAACGTACGAATACCGGATTTTAAACCGCAGGTTCCCCCTGCCCACCCAGCGTTTGTATTCCTATTTCTACCACTATCCGCTGGACACGGACAAAATGCGGGAGGCCGCGTCTTACGTAATCGGGCGGCATGATTTCGCCAGCTTTTGCGGCGCCGGGGCGCAGGTGAAGACTACAGTGCGGCTGGTGACGGGATTTTCGGTGGAGCGCGCAGGAGAGACGGTGCGCCTGCAGGTTTCCGGCCGGGGCTTCCTCTACAATATGGTTCGGATCTTTGCGGGAACGCTGATTGAAATCGGCAACGGCGTATACCCGCCGGCGCACATGCGGGAGATCCTGGACGCCAAAGACCGGGGCGCGGCAGGCCCCACGGCGCCGGCCTGTGGATTAACCCTGCTTGGCATAGAGTTTCTGGAAAGCTGAATAGAAAGAGGCGAAAAAGCGTTCCGCGGATGATCCCCGTGGGGCGTTTTTTTATCTTATAGGAAAACCTCCGAAAATGCGCTCGGAATCCGTCATGGAAAGATTCCGGGAATACATTTATTTATTTTAAAGGAGGGAATCTTAAAAGTGGCAGGAAAAATGTACGGGTACATTCGGGTATCCACAAAAGAACAGAACGAGGACAGGCAGAGGATTGCCATGGACGAGTACGGCGTGCCGGCGGAAAATGTGTACATAGACAGGCAGTCGGGAAAGGACTTTGAGCGGCCGGGCTATCGCGGGCTTATGGAGGCGTTGAAGGAGGGGGATGTGTTTGTGATCAAAAGCATCGACCGTCTGGGCCGTAATTTTGACGAAATCCTGGAGCAGTGGCGGATCATCACCGTGGAAAAAAGAGCGGGCGTCATCGTGCTGGACATGCCGATCCTAAACACCGGCCTGCAGCGCGACCTGCTGGGCCGGGTGATCGCGGAAATGATGCTGACGCTGATGTCCTATATGGCGGAAACCGAGCGGGAGAACATCCGGCAAAGGCAGAGAGAGGGCATCGAGGCCGCCCGGCTGAGGGGCGTGCGCCTGGGCAGAAAGCCGCTGGAGATCCCAGAGGAATTTGAGGATATATTGGAAAAATGGAAAAAAGGGATTTGCTCGGCCACAGCGGCGGCGAAATGTCTGGGCGTGGACCGCCATACGTTCATGAAATGGGTGAGAATAACCCAAGCGGTATAGAAGGGTGGGAAAAATGTATACGTTTTTCCCACCCTGCGATATTCTGGATCTACATTGGGTCATGGTCAAAAAAATCCAAAACACGACAAAATATGACCAAAAAAATGTCTAATATGCTAATCATTAGTTTACCATATCTAAAATTTATTTTCAATACTTAACAGGGAAAAACGTATACATTATTTCCGGTTCTAGGCGCATTTCTGGCAAGCGGGGCGCATGGTCTCACTCTGGGGGGAATGCGCATGGAAGCTGTTAAGAAAACGGGAAACCGTCCGAAGATTGGAATTGGCTGCCGCATCGGCATGCTCACAGTCACTGCGCCCACCGATCGGCGAAAAGGCCGCTATATGGTCTGGGAATGCCGCTGCGACTGCGGGGGGAAGATTCTGCTGGACACGCGCTGCCTGCAGCGGGGGACAGTCACCCATTGCGGCTGCCGCTCCCGCGTGAAGCCCGGTCAGCGGGACATCACAGGCATGCGTTTCGGAAAGCTGGTGGCCATAGAGCCTACCAAAAGGCGGGCGGAAGGCACGGTGGTCTGGCGGTGCCGTTGCGACTGCGGCGGCGAGACGCTGGCCTCCCTTCACCAGCTTTGCAGCGGCTACAAAAAAAGCTGCGGCTGCTTAAGCCGCCCCCCTTTGAAAGACTTTGTGGGGAAAAGCTTTGGCCGGCTTACCGTTGTGGCCTATGCGGGCAAGGAAGGCGGCATGCATCGCTGGAAATGCAAATGCGCCTGCGGCCGGGAGACCGTCGTGGGCCAGACGCTTTTGCAGACGGGCAAGACCAAGAGCTGCGGCTGCCTCCAGGCGGAAGTGTACCGGGAGAACTTAAAGCTTTACGATGGCACCTCCGTAGCCGCGCTGGAAGCGCACAAAAAAAGGCTGAACCGGAACAACACCAGCGGTCATACCGGCGTCTATCTGGACGGCCGGCAGGGCAGATGGGTGGCGCAGATCGGATTTAAGGGAAAAACCTATTACCTGGGCTCTTATTCGGACAAAGAGGACGCGGTTCAGGCGCGACGGATCGGGGAGGCGATGCACGAGGACTTTATCCGGCAGTACTATGCGCGGCAGAATTCCCAGTGCGGCGAAGGCGTCCCAAAAGAAAAACCTTGTGGGGTTCAGGAAAATGGCTGACGCAAAAGAACGCCTGGAGGTCCGAATGCTTGGCGGGTTTCAGATGATTTACCAGGGGGAGGAATTTCGGGTAGGAAAAAAGCAGACGGCCAAGGCGCTGCGCATGCTCCAGATGCTGCTCCACGCGGGCGAGGCGGGCGTGTCCCGGGAGCAGCTGCTGGAAAATCTTTTCGGATACGAGGCGGAAGGGGACATTGCCAATAACTTAAGCGTGACCGTCCACTACCTGCGCAGGCTTCTGGGAGAAAGCATTCTGCCCCGGGAAAATTACATCCGCACCAAAGGCGGGCGTTACTGGTTTTCCAGCTCTTTTCCGGTGGAGGTGGATGCGATTGCGTTCCAGAAGATCGTGGAAGGCGCCCGGGGGAAGCCAGATGAACGGCGGCTAAAGGCGCTCAAAGAAGCCTGCCGCCTGTACGCGGGTCATTTCCTACCGGCCCTGTCCGGCGAGACCTGGGTGACCGTGGCCGGGGCGTACTACCAGCAGCTGTACGTGGAATGCATGGAAGAGCTCAGCCGTTTGATGACGGATCGAGGAGAATACGAGGAACTGTACGAATTATGCGGCCGCGCGGCGGCGATCTATCCCTTCGATGAGTGGCAGATCGGGCAAATGGAATGTCTGCTGGCGCTCAGACGCTTCAAGGAGGCGCAGGAGCTGTACGAAAAGACGGAAACCATGTATTACGATGAGCTGGATGCGGCGCCCCTGGAGCGCATGACCTGTTTTTTTCACAAGATGAGCCAGGAAATCCAGATGGATGTGAACAACTTCAACGAGATCCAGATGAGTCTGAAAGAGGATGGAAAGGAAAAGGGCGCCTATTACTGTCCCTATCCCAGCTTCGTGGACAATTACCGGATGATGGTGCGGGTGATGGAGCGTTCCGGCCAGTCCATTTATCTGATGCTCTGCATGCTCTCCGACGAGCGCAAAAAGCAGTCGGGGGACGGGGATTCTCTAAAAGAAGCGTCGGATAAGCTGGCCGATTCCATCCAAGAAGCCCTGCGCCGGGGCGACGTCTTCACCCGGTATAACAAGAGCCAGTTTCTCATACTGCTGATTGGGATACGCAAAGAGGAGTGTCCCATTATCATAAACCGCATCGACAGCTGCTTTAGGCGGCGGGAAAACAGCCGGCGGGTACACGTGACCTACCGGACCGCGTCCATAGCCTACATACCACAATGTTAAATTAAGAACGCCACAATCTCTGCGAAGGTTGTGGCGTTTGATTGTGTGTGGATAATCGTCGGGATTTATGGTAAGATATAAGGGAGAACCACAGGGGGATTGTCTGAAAAAGCGATGAGGAGGGCAAAAATGCAGGAAGCCATAAAGAGAATGCAGCCGGATTGGGAGAATATCGGCTTGGCCAATGATTTTCTTTTTGGAAAAGTCATGAAGGACCCGAAACTGTGCTTGGAAATGCTGCGGAGGGCGCTTCCAGAACTGGACATTGAACGGATTGAGTATGTGGAGTCACAAAAAAAGCATTAATCCAGACATAGACGCTGAAGGCATTCTTGGATTATGTGGCAGGGGAGAGGCCGGCGGACTCTTATATTGAGCAGTTGGATGCGGCGGTGAAAAGGGCAAAACAAAATCGGAAATGGAAGCGGGAATATATGACGTTATATATGCGCGATTTGGAAAATATAGAAATCGGAAAAGAGCAGGGCATTAAAATCTTCATAGAAACCTGCAAGGATCTCGGCGAAGATAAACAGGCGACCATTTCCAGGATATTGTTAAAATATTCTTTTTCCCGGGAGGACGCCGAAAAATATGTGGCGAAGTATTGGGGGATGTGATTTTAAAGTTCTTTACTTTAGATTGAAATAAAGCTATAATTATCGCAATCAGAATATTTGGAGGAGGCAGGCATGTACCGAAGACCGTGGATGAAGTTTTTGATTGTGCTGGGGAGCGTATGCGCGGCGTTTGCGCTGGTGTGCAGCGTCATAGCGTTTGTGCGCATTTTCCGGGTGAGCCGGGAGACCTCCAAGAGCCAGAAGACTCTGGAGGCCAGGCAGGAGGAGATCGAAGAGATTAAAAAAGAGGTGAAAAAGGCGGCCCGCCGGCAGGAGAAGGAGGCAAAGGAGCGGAAGAAGCGGGGCGAGGAGATCGAGAAGGCGTTCCAGGAGGAAGAGCCGCCGATAACTGTGCAGCCCAGTCCGAGTCCCAGTCCAAGCCTTACGCCCGGGCCGAGTCCAACGGCTGTGGCGTCCGCCAATAAAGAGGACGGCGTTTCCGCAAATCAGCAGCAGGCAGGCATTTTGTCGAGTAACCGGCAGGAGGAAAAGCCCTCTGCGTTTGGCGCCGGCCATGTAGTGGGCATTGATCCGGGGCACCAGGGGCCTCATGTGGATATGAGCGCCACAGAGCCTAACGGGCCCGGTTCCGGGGAAATGAAGGCGAAGGCCACGTCTGGCACGTCCGGGGCGTACTCTGGGATCGGTGAGTACCAGCTGAATCTGGACGTTTCCCTGAAGCTGCAGCGGATTTTAGAGGATCGGGGCTACCGCGTGGTTATGACGCGGACGGATAACGACACGGCCATCAGCAATGCGGAGCGGGCGCTGCTGGCGGCGGATGAAGGCGCGGAAATCTACGTGCGGATTCATGCCAACGGCTCGGATGACCACGGAGTCCAGGGGGCGCTGAGCATGTGCCCATCCCAGGAGAATCCATATGTGTCGGAATTATACGGGGAGAGCCAGCGTCTGTCTCAGCATTTGCTGGACGCCTACTGCGCGGCCACGGACTTTGAGAACCGGGGCATACAGTATACAGACACGATGACAGGCATCAACTGGAGCCGGGTTCCGGTGACCATTCTGGAAATGGGATTTATGACCAATGAGCATGACGACATGGCCATGGCGGACGACGGATTTCAGCAGACGATGGCCGAGGGCATTGCAGACGGAATTGACGCGTATTTTGCGGAATAATAAGCGCGACGGAGGGACTACCATGGACAAAGAGAAAATATATCGGCTGATTGCCTGGGCTTCATCCGGGCTGATGATTTTTTTTGGCGTGCTGCTTCTAATTCTCACCGCCAGCTGGAGAGGTCTGAATAAGAACATTCGTTCCTTGGAAACCATGCTGGCGGACGCGGTAAAGGAGACGGCGCAGCTCAAATCCGAGATCAAGGAGCTGGCGGCCAATTCGGAAGAGTCCGGGGAGACGGGCGAAGTCAAGGCGGATGGCGCGGCGGCGGACGCGGGCGAGGGAGAAAGCGGCTCGGTAAGCGGCGACAAGGGCGGCGATGCCCTGGCGGAAACGGATGAAAAAGAGCAGGGTCAGAAAAACCCCAGCGAGGAAATGGACGGCGTGGCGGATTTAACGCTTTTGGAAGACCAGCTGGATGATATGGTGGCGGCGGCGAAATCCGCGGCCGGGGGCAAATGGTCCGTGCATATCAAAAATCTCAACTCCAAGATTTACACGGAGCGGGACAACAGCCCCATGCGGGCCGCCAGTCTGATCAAATTATTTATTATGGGGGCCGTTTATGAGCAGTATGACTCCCTGGCCCAGATCAACAGCTCCGATACGCTGAACAATCTGCTGAATATCATGATTACGGTCAGCGACAACGACGCGGCCAATCAGCTGGTGACGATGCTGGGGAACGGCGATTCGGCGGCGGGCCGTCAGACAGTCACGGAATTTTGCGAGGAGCACGGCTATTCCAACACCAGCATGGGCCGGATGCTTCTGGAGGAAAGCCCCACCGGGGAAAATTACACTTCCGTGGGGGACTGCGCGGCGTTTCTGGAAACCATTTATTTAAAGGAGTTTGACCACTGGGAGGATATGTTAAATCTTCTGAAGTCCCAGCAGCGGCGGACTAAGATCCCGGCCAAGATACCGGACGGCGTGGAGATTGCCAACAAAACCGGTGAGCTGACAGGGGTGGAAAATGACGTGGCGATCGTCTTCGGGGAGAAGAATCCGTACATCATCTGTTTCATGACCGACGGACTGACCGCCGGCGGCACGGCAGTGGAACAGATCGCGGAGATGTCCGGGCGCATTTACGGGTTTTTTAATCAATAGCAGGCTACGTAATATAACAAGGGGACGCTGTCAGGCAAGGGATACGCCGTCTGACAGATGTGTGCTTGTAGATAAGTCAATGAAAAAGGGCGGC
>CAOJVE010000136.1 GCA_948444865.1 uncultured Lachnospiraceae bacterium | reverse complement strand
AAACTGGAGAGATACTTCACGCCGGATACGGAGGTTATTGTAACCTTAAGCGTGGAGAAGGAGAGGCAGAAGATCGAAGTTACAATTCCGGTGAAGGGAAATATAATCCGCTCGGAACAGACCAGCAACGACATGTATGTGTCCATTGACCTGGTGGAAGAAGTGATCGAACGGCAGTTGAGAAAATATAAAAACAAAATCGTGGACAAGAAGCAGGAAGGGGGCAATTTCCAGAAGGCCTATATCGAGAAAGACTACGATGAGGACGAGGATGTGAAGATCATCCGCACCAAACGTTTCGGCATCAAGCCCATGTATCCAGAAGACGCCTGCGTGCAGATGGAGCTTCTGGGCCATAACTTCTTCGTATTCCACAATGCGGAGACCGAGCAGGTGAATGTGGTCTATAAGAGAAAGGGAAATACCTACGGTTTGATAGAACCAGATTTCTGATAAAGTTTCATAGAGGTTAAAAAAGCCCTGCGGTTTCGGCCGCAGGGCGAAAACATGGTTGACGCGGACGCCGCAGACGGAAATTTAAGCAGGCAAGATACATGGATATTCAACCGTCAGAGCAATACATGAGGACAAAGGGCGGATTCATATATTAAAGGTAAGCATTTAGATTAGGCGGTATCTTTATGAAAGAATATCTGTCCGCTTACCTGACCCTTCTGCTCATCGTCTCGCTTCTGCCGTTTCTTATGACCTTTCTCCTTTCGGGCAAGGATTCCTGCCCGCCCTATAAGACGCTGGACATGGAGAAATACCTTCCCATGATTGTCTATCTGCAGATTCCCCGCAGCCACCATTTGGAAAATATCAAGGCCCAGACCGTTCTTGCCCGGACCAACATCCAGATTCAGCTGGAAAAAGGCGCGTCGCTGTCCGCGCTTCTGAAGAAACCGCTCGACTATCTGGCCCACGAACAGGGGGTTACCGGTTTTCTTCGCGCATACAGCCGCTTCGTCCAGGCGGCCCGGGACACCCGCGGACAGGTCCTTGCCTACCAGGGGCGAAAAGCGCCGCTTCCCTATTGTTATGTGACCGCAGGAGCCACCCGGGACGGCGCGGCGGTTCTGCACAGCGAGGAATACGAATATCTTGTTTCCGTGGAGTCGCCCCAGGACCGGAAGGCCGGCGGCTATCAGAGTGATGTTTTTTTGCCCAACGCGGACTACAGCCAACAGGTAGAGATCCTAAAGCGGGACAAAAACGATTACGTCCTGTCCGTAAAGGCCGGGGAAAAAATCCTGTCGGGGGAAGAGTTCCGGCGAATGCTGGATCTGCCCTCCAGCGCGTTTACCATACAGGAAATCAAAGGCCAGACTAGGATTCTCTGCCGTGGCCGGGGGCACGGCCTGGGATTCTCACAATACGGGGGGAACGCGCTGGCCGCCCAGGGGAAAAGCTATTCGGAGATTCTGCAGTTTTATTTTCCGCGTCTCACCTTAAGGGCGCCGGCGGGCTCTTTCTGAAAAAATCCAAGAAAAAATGCATAAAGTTTCATATTCTGGAAAACCTATGGCTATAAGAAATTGAGAAAACAGAGGTGAAAGAGTATGACAAAGAAAACGAGATTGATACGGATTATCGTGAACAGCGTGCTAGTGGTAGCCATCGTGGCCCTGGCGGTAACCGTATACCAAGCCGGAACACAGAGCAGCGAGGACGAATCCATACTTCCCCAGGTGGCCGCCCAGGAGGATGGGAAGCTCCCGTCCGGGACGACAGTTCCCATGGTGGACGCGGGAACTGCCGACGTAGAGGCGGAGGTGGAAACGCAGACAGAAGAGACGGCAGAGGCGGAAGCCTCCACAGAAAATGCCCAGGCGGAGGAACCCCAGGAAAGCGCCGACGCAGCCGCCGAAGCGGAAGCGTCCGCACCGGTAATCGACGTTAATTTCACAGAAGAGACTCTGATGAGCTGGCCGCTGGAGGGGCAGGTGCTCCTTGACTACAGCATGGACCACACCGTTTATCACCCGACGCTGGATCTCTACAAATACAGCAAGGGAATCGCCATTCAGTCCTCCGTGGGCTCACCGGTAATGGCGGCGTCCAACGGCACTGTGGCTTCCATCGAGGAGATGTCCGAGACGGGCACAACCATCGTGCTGGATCTGGGCAACGGCTACCAGAGCGTTTACGGACAGTTAAAAGACATCAACGTGACCGTGGGGCAGACCATTCCCCAGGGAACGATTCTGGGTTATGTAAACGAACCCACCAAATATTACACAGAAGAGGGAAGCAACCTGTACTTTGCCATGAGCAAAGACGGAGCGCCTATCGATCCCATCCAATACCTGCCGTAAAGATATTCACAAATTCAGAAAAAAGACGTATAATAAAGAAAGTAACGTGCCATATTGAAAATTCGCAATCGCTTTAAAACGGGAAAGCCGCTTAGCGGCTGTAAAGCACGAAGCGCAGCAACAAAAATATGGTAAACTACTTTCGCCGATTGCTTGACATAAATGATCGGGCTGCCGGGCTGCGAAAAGGGGCCGGGCCGCCTGTACATATAGGATGTATGAATTACACATATATTGTAAAATGTCGGGACGGCACGCTGTACACCGGATGGACCAACGACCTGGAAAAAAGAATCCGGGACCACAACTGCGGCAGAGGCGCCAAATACACCAAAAGCAGGAGGCCGGTGGAACTGATCTACTACGAAGGTTTTCCCACAAAAAAAGAGGCCATGCGCAGAGAATGGGAGATCAAACAGCTGTCCGCCCAGGAAAAACAAAAATTGATGGAGATTGTTTAAAGAATGAATGGCGATTGCGAGACGGCTGCCGCGCATTCGCGCCTGGTCAAAATAGACAATAAAATATACAAATTAAAAAGGGGTTATACATATGAACAAAAAAGAGATTGCAGAGATACGCAAGCAGTTTAAGCCGGAGAATGCGGCGATCAATAACATCTGCGGGTGTTACGTGGACGGGGAAAAGGAGAAGAAGCTTATGTTCCGGCAGGCTTTTCTGTCGCTGTCGGAGGAGGAAGTCTTCAAATACTGCGACATATTCCGGCGCACGCTGTCGGGGACTTTCGGGAAAAATCTGTGGAACATGGAATTTCCCATGGAGCAGGAGCGGCCGGAGGGGACCCAGGCGTTTTTGTTGAAGCTGCGGGATGACGCTCTGGCAGATGAAGGGCTGCTGGAGGAATTTTACGACAAAGTGATTACAAGCTATGTCTATCCGGAAAATTATCTGATTCTGCTGATGGACGCTACATATGACATTCCGGGGAAATCCTCGGATAATCTGGAGATGTTCGACGCCTCCGACAACGTGTACCATTTTATTTTGTGCAGCATTTGTCCGGTGAATCTTTCAAAGAGCGGACTCTGCTACAATCCCGTCTCCAACGCCATTGAGGAGCGGGTCCGGGACTGGGTGGTGGAAGTTCCGGTGAAAGGCTTTTTATTCCCGGCCATGACGGACCGGGACACAGACATCCACAGCGCGGTGTATTTTTCCAAAAAGCCCGAAGAGCTGCAGGAGGAGCTGATCGAGGTCGTTTTGGGGTGTCCGCTGCCCATGTCCGCGGCTGGGCAGAGAGAGACGTTTAATACGCTTCTGGCGGATACGCTGGGGGATCGGTGCGGCTATGAGGTGGTCAAAAACATCCACGAAGAGTTAAACGAGATGCTGGATGAGCACAACCTCAGCGAAGAGCCGGATCCGCTGACGCTGCAGAAGCAGGACATCCGCCGCCTGATGGAGCGGGGCGGCGCGCCGGAGGAATCCCTCCAGTCCTTCGAGGATGCCTTCGACGCGATATCCGGCGAGCAGCCGGCCCTTCTGGCGTCAAACATTGCCAACCAGAAAAAGTTCAGCATCCAGACGGCGGATGTGTCGGTCACGGTGAACCCGGAGCGGGCCGACCTGGTGGAAACCAGGCTCATTGACGGGAAACAATGTCTGCTGATTACCGTGGATGACCACATCGAAGTCAACGGCGTGAACGTGCGCACGCTGCCCTGGCCAAAGTCGGAGGAATCAGAAGAATAGGGTGGTTGCGTATTCGCCAGAAAGTGTTATAATGATAGGCGGTTGTATAAAATATACATAAAAATACGAGGAGAAAAAAGGGGATATGCAGATCATAATCGTGGGGTGCGGAAAGGTTGGCACGGCCCTGGCGGCGAAGTTGAGCGTGGAGGACCATAATATTACAGTGATTGACACCGACAGCAATGTGGTGCAGATGGTCGCCAATACATACGATGTGCGGGGAGTTGTGGGCAATGGCGCCAGCTACAGTGTGCTGATGGAGGCGGAGCTGGAGGATACGGACCTGATTATTGCGGTGACGGAATCGGACGAAATGAACTTACTGTGCTGTGTGATTGCGAAAAAGGCGGGCCAGTGTCAGACCATCGCCCGGGTGCGGGACCCCATCTATATTCACGAGCGGTCGTTTATCAAAAAAGAGCTGGGGCTGTCGATGATCATCAACCCGGAATTTGCGGCGGCCATGGAGATTTCCCGGCTTTTGTGCTTTCCCAGCGCCATTGAGATTGACACCTTCGTCAAAGGGCGGGTGGAGATGCTCAGTCTTCGGATTTCCCAGAAGTGCGCGCTGGACGGGATGGCGCTGAAAAACATTTCTTCCGCGCTGGGCTGCGAAGTTTTGATTTGCGCGGTGGAGCGGGACAATGAGGTGTACATTCCTTCCGGAGATTTTATTCTCCATGTGGGGGACACGCTGTCCATGGTGGCGTCTCACAAAAACGCGGCCAAATTTTTCCACAAGATCGGCCTGCACACAAACCAGGTGAAAAACACCATGATTATCGGCGGCGGGCAGATTTCCGTCTATCTGGCCACGATTCTGCAGAAAATGGGCATCATGGTGAAGATCGTGGAGCTCAGTGAAAAAAGGTGTGAAGAGTTGTGTGATCTGCTGCCCAAAGCCGTGGTCATCTGCGGCGACGGAAGCGATGAGGAGCTTTTAAGCGAAGAGCGCATTGACCAGATGGACTCAGTTGTGGCTCTGACCGGGATTGATGAGGAGAATATCATTCTTTCTCTTTTTGCAAAAACAAAGGTGAAGCTTAAGACAGTCACCAAGATCAATCGTATCCAGCTAAACGACGTGATCCGTTCGCTGGATCTGGACAGCGTGGTCTACCCCAAACATCTGACGTCGGAGATGATTCTTCAGTATGTGCGGGCCACGCAGAATTCCATCGGCAGTAACGTGGAGACGCTGTATAAGCTGGTCAACGACAACGTGGAGGCGCTGGAGTTCCATATCCAGGAGAATTCCAAAGTCACCAACGTAAGCCTTCAAAAACTGCGGATTCGCCAGGATGTGCTGGTGGCGTGCATCTGCAGAAACGACCAGGTGATTATCCCAAAAGGACAGGATCAAATACTCCCGGGGGACAGCGTGATCGTAGTCACCACCTGCAGCGGGCTCACCGACGTGGCGGATATCTTAGAATCTTAAAGGAGTATTGGTAAAATCATGAATTATTCGATGCTTATTTATATTCTTGGGTCGGTTCTGAAAATAGAGGGGATTTTCATGGCCCTCCCCACGGCGGTGGCTTTTTTTTACAGGGAGAAGAGTCTGGCGGCGTTTCTGGCGGCTGCCGTTTTGTGCCTGGCGCTTGGCATAGGGCTTACCTGGAAAAAACCCAGCGATATGGTATTTTATTCCAAGGAGGGGTTCCTGGCGGTGTCCTTAAGCTGGGTGTTTTTGAGTATTTTCGGATGCCTGCCCTTTGTGATCAGCGGGGACATTCCCTCCTTTACGGACGCGCTGTTTGAAACCATCTCGGTCTTTACCACCACGGGGGCCAGCATATTAAGCGACGTGGAGGCCATGTCCAAGAGTGGGCTTTTCTGGCGCAGCTTCACCCACTGGCTGGGCGGCATGGGCGTGCTGGTGTTTATCCTGGCGGTTCTGCCCATGGCCGGGGGGCGGCATATGTATCTGATGAAAGCGGAAAGCCCGGGCCCTTCCGTCAGCAAGCTGGTGCCCCGGGTGAAGCAGACGGCCCGAATCCTCTACGCCATTTATTTTGTCATGACGGTGGCGGAAATTGTGCTGCTGCTCTGCGGGGGGATGCCTGTTTTCGATGCGGTGACGCTTTCCATGGGGACTGCGGGAACCGGAGGCTTCGGCGTTAGAAACGACAGCGTGGGTTCCTATACGCCGTATATGCGAAATGTGATTACAATATTCATGGCGCTTTTCGGCGTGAATTTTAATATCTATTATCTGATTTTGTGCAAAAAATGGAAACAAGCTTTCCGCTCGGAAGAGGTGCGGATGTACTTCGGGCTGATTCTTCTGGCAATCGCGGTGATTACATATGACGTGCGAAAATTATTCCCCAATATTCTGGAGGCTTTCCAACAGGCGGCTTTCCAGGTTTCTTCGATTATGACCAGCACCGGGTACTCTACGGTGGACTTCGGGAAGTGGCCGGAGTTTTCCCAGTCGCTTCTTTTGATGCTGATGTTCGTGGGGGCCTGCGCAGGCAGCACAGGAGGCGGAATTAAGGTATCCAGGATTTTGCTTATGATAAAGAGCGTCAAACGGGAGCTGCACACCATCGTGCATCCCAGGGCGCGGATGAAGATCAAGATGGACGACCGGGTGGTGGAGGAAGAGACTCTGCGATCGGTGAATGTGTTTATTGGATGCTATTTGCTGATTTACGCCCTGTCGCTTTTGTGCATCAGTGTGGATGATTTTGATTTTACCACGAACTTTACGGCGGTGGCGGCTACGATCAATAATATCGGACCCGGCCTGGGGGCAGTGGGTCCGGCCGGGAACTTTGACGGATTTTCCAGGTTTTCCAAATATGTACTGATGTTCGATATGCTGTTGGGGCGGCTGGAGATCTTCCCGATGATGGCGCTGTTTCTGCCGAAGACTTGGCGCAGGCATTGAGGATTGAAAAAAAGGGCGGGTGATTTTAAGTTCACCCGCCTTTTTTAAATATGCATCGGGCACACGAAGAAATACATAACCACAAAGTGGCAGGCGCTTCCCAGCATGACGAAAATATGGAAGATTTCGTGGGAGCCGAAATATTTATGCCGCTGGTCGAACAGGGGGACCTTCAGGCCGTATATGACGCCGCCGATGGTGTAGATAATTCCTCCGGCCAGCAGCCATCCGAAACCGGCGGCGGGCAGAGCGCGGATGATGGGGATGAAGGCCAGGACGCACAGCCAGCCCATGCCGATGTAAAGCGCGCTGGACACCCATTTGGGGCAGGTGATCCACAGGGCTTTTAAAAGGATGCCAAGAAGCGCGGCGCCCCACACCAAGGCGCACAGCGTATAGCCCAGG
>CAOJVE010000135.1 GCA_948444865.1 uncultured Lachnospiraceae bacterium | reverse complement strand
ATTTTCAGTTCTGATTCTTCTTTGCGTCCTTGATACGGTAGTAGTCTTCCAGATCCACATCGATCCTGACTTTCGTATCAGGTTTTCGGTTGCTCAAGAGGCACACGGTCTCAACATGGCAAGTATGCACAAACTGGTCCAAGCAAACACACTTTTCCACCGCATACCCCCTCTCCTGCATCACCGCCAAATCCCGGACCAGACTCACCGGCTTACAGGATATATAAATAATTTTCTCCACCCCATAATCCAATATTTTCGGCAGCGCTTTGGGATGTATTCCATCCCGGGGCGGGTCCAATATGATGCAGTCTGGCTTTTGGTCGATGTTGTCGAGGACTTTCAGCACGTCTCCCGCCAGGAACCGGCAATTATGGATGCCGTTTTGGGCCGCGTTTTCTTTGGCGGCCTCCACCGCCTCTTCCACGATTTCCACGCCGATGACTTCTTTCGCCACGGCGGCCACCGCCTGGGCAATGGTTCCCGTTCCGCTGTAGAGATCGTACACGGTCATGCCGCGGGCATCCCCCAGATATTCCCGCACCAGGCCGTAAAGGATCTCCGCCGCCCGGGAATTAGGCTGGAAAAAAGAAAAGGGCGTGATTTTGAAGGTCAGCCCCAACAAACGCTCATAGAAATAATCCTGTCCATAAAGCAATTCTATACCATCGCTTTGCACCACATCGGAGACAGAATCGTTGATGATATGGAGGATCCCTGTGACTTTGCCCTCCAGCGGAAGCGCCAAAAGACGGTCTGCCCAGAATGACAGGTCGCGCCGTTCCTGGCTGGTAGTCACTAAGTTCACCAGGATTTCCCCTGTGGCGCTGCCCCGGCGAAGCATCAGGTGCCTTAAATATCCCTGCTGCCGCATTTTATGGTAATAGCCTATGTTTTTCTCCGTAAAATACGTCAGCGTGCAGTTTAGGATATCTGTCAAATCCTTATGGACCAGCTTGCAATCGCCCGCGGTGAGAATATCGTGCCAGCTCCCTTTCCGGTGCAGCCCCAGCGTCAGCGGACCGTCTTTTTCGGCGTCGCCGAAGGAAAACTCCATTTTATTGCGGTAGCCGAACTCCTGGGGGCTTCGGCGGATTCCCTGGAATTCGTACTTTTCGCGAATTACCGCGTCCAGCATTTCCTTCACCTGGCGCTCTTTCATCTTGAGCTGCTCTTCATATGGCATCGTCTGGTACAGACAGCCGCCGCATTCCGGGAAAATACTGCACACGGCGGCGCGTTTTTCCAGCGGGGACGGCTCCAACACCTCCACGAGCTGTCCTTCCGCTTTGCCTTTGCGTTTCTTTTTCACATAAAAGCGCACCTTCTGGCCTGGTATTGCGTTTTTTACCGTAGCGTAAGCGTCCTCTATTTTCACAAGGCCTTTGTTGGGAAACAAGACCTTTTCCACGATTCCTTCGTAAGTTTCTCCCTTTTTCATCATCGCCCCTCCAAGCATAATAAATGGGCAGAGTCCGTAAACTCTGCCCGCCGCATTCATCGATCACTCTTAACGTCTATTCTTCTTCGTCTTCAAAGTAGTCATCAAAGTCTTCATCAAAGTCTTCTTCAAAATCTTCCAAGTAATCCGGCGTAAAAAACCGATACACACCATATGCAATGCCTGCGACTGCTGCTACCGCTCCTATAATAGCCAGAATCCAAAGGACTGTGTTTCTGGTCTTCTCTTCTTCCTTCTTCTTCAATGCAGTTACTAAATCATCAATTTTATTCATGGTCACGACCTTCCTCTCTCCTTTACTGTTCCGGTCCCGGAACATGATTATTGACTGATAGGGTATATTATACCACCTTACATTGGATTTTACCACGTTTTTCTTGATTAAATTTTTAGACTTTTTCCAGCTTTGCGAAACCGGCGAACATTTTTTTGACGCCTGCCTTTTCAAAATCCACCGTCACCTCGTAGTCCTTGCCGCCGCTTACGATGGCCAGCACCTTTCCTGTGCCGAATTTCCTGTGGCGCACCTGGTCGCCTTCTTTATATGTGAGCGGCTGATTCATTTTTACCGCGAACTGCTTGGGCTGCTGGAACGCCTTTGCGTGAAAATCCCGCTTCAGCTGGTTAAGCGCGGTTCTGGCGGGCGACGGCTTTTTCGAAGGGCTCAGCGGATTTTTCCCCAGATCCACCAGCTCTCTGGGAATTTCCCGAATGAACCGGGACACTTTGTTATACTGCGTCTCTCCGCGAATCATCCGCTGCTGGGCGCAGGTCAGCGTCAGATCCTTCATGGCCCGGGTAATGCCCACATAGCACAGCCGCCGCTCCTCCTCCAGCGCATCGGAGTCGTCCGACATCATGGTCATATAGCTGGGGAAAATTCCGTCCTCCATGCCGGCCAGATATACCTGGGAAAATTCCAGCCCTTTCGCACTGTGCAGCGTCATAAGCAATACCCGGTCCTGCTCGTCGTCCACCGTATCGATGTCCGCCACCAGGGCCACCTCCTCTAAAAATTCACTCAGCAATGGTTCTTCTGTGGATTCATCGTAGGAAACGGCCTTGGAAATCAGTTCGTCGATGTTCTCGATCCGCGCCTTCGCCTCGTCGGTGCCCTCCGCTTCCAGCTCCTTCACGTACCCGGTCTGCTCGATGATTTCCTTCAAAAGCTGCGCCACCGTCAGATATTCCGTCTGGCTGCGCAGCGTCTGTATAAATGTGACGAAAGGCTGGATTTTCAGCGCGCCCCGGCCCAGCGACGGGATTTCCTCCGCCCTTTTAAGAGCCTCGTAAAAGCCGATTCCTTCCGCCGCCGCGAAGGTCTGCACGCGGCCAATGGTGGTGGCGCCGATGCCTCTTTTCGGCACGTTGATAATCCGGCTCACCGCCAGATCGTCCCGGGCGTTATCCACTGTTTTCAGATAAGACAGCAGATCTTTGATTTCTTTTCGGGCATAAAAATTCACGCCGCCCACCAGCTTGTACGGAATATTTCCCATCAAAAGCTTCTCCTCGAAAAGCCGGGACTGGGCGTTCGTCCGGTACAAAATGGCGCAGTCGCCGTAATTGCACTGGCCGGCGCCCGCCTTCTTGGAGATGTCCCCCACAATATACTCCGCCTCCTCAAATCCCGTGAGAAACTGCCGGAAATGAACCGGCTCCCCTTTCTCATTCTCCGTCCAGAGCGTCTTCTTTTTCCGGCCCGCGTTGTTCTTTATCACCTCATTGGCCGCACTTAGAATGCTCTGCGTAGACCGGTAATTCTGCTCCAACCGGATCACCGTCGCGTCCGGGAAGACTTTCTCGAAGCCAAGAATATTGCCGATGTTCGCCCCTCGGAATTTATAGATAGACTGGTCGTCGTCCCCGACCACGCACAGATTCCGGTATTTCTCCGCCAGCAGGCGAACCAGATGGAACTGCGCCGTATTGGTGTCCTGGTACTCGTCCACCATCAGATACCGGAACCGCTCCTGGAAATGCTCCAGCACATCCGGGCAGGTCTGAAAAAGCTCCACCGTCTTCATAATCAAATCATCAAAATCCAGCGCATTGCTCTTCTTTAGCTGCGCCTGGTATTCCTCATAAACCCGGGAGATTTTCTCCTTCTTAAAATCCCCCATATTTATGCGCGCGTACGCCTCCGGCCCGATCAGCTCATCCTTCGCCGACGAAATCGCCGCCAGCAGCGCTCTTTCTTTATAGATCTTCGGGTCCAGCTGCATCCTTTTGCAGATGTCTTTCATCAAAGATTTCTGGTCATCGCCGTCGTAAATGGTAAAATTCGTCTCATAGCCCAGCCGGTCGATGAAGCGGCGCAGAAACCGGACGCAGGCCGAATGAAACGTGCTGACCCACACACTGGCGCCGCCGGCCCCCACAATCCGATCCACCCGCTCCCGCATCTCCCCCGCCGCCTTGTTGGTAAATGTGATAGCGAGGATATTCCAGGGATTCACCTGCTTTTCCTCTATTAAATAAGCCACCCTGTGCGTCAAAACCCGGGTTTTCCCTGAACCGGCGCCCGCCAGAATCAACACCGGGCCTTCCGTCTGCAGCACGGCCTCTGTTTGTTTTTCATTTAAACCGCTGTATGTATCCATTTCTCACTCCTGTCATGAAAAAATATTTTCATCCATATGCAAAAGATTATATCATATCAAAGCATTTTTATCTATATCCTTGAAAAGATTGACAGAAATACGCACAAAAGCTTACAATAACAAAAAAACGAGGACAGCGCAATGGTTTTTTTAGGCGCGGCGGGAGGGCGATTTTTTATAAAATTGGGGCCGCAGGGCTGTCCTGCGTTATGCTCTACTGCGGCGCCGCCATGGCTTTTCACGCCTTTGAAAAATCCGAAACCGCCGCCTGGATGCTGCCCATTTACAGCGAAGCGCAATCCCTACCTGGCCGCGCCCCACGACATTCTGGCGCTGACCGCTTACGAACGCGGCGATTGCCAGACCATGGCCCGGGAAAAAGAAAAGCCGTGGATCTTCAAAAATACAACATCGACGCCTACAACCGCTATGTGATTTTGCTGAGCGGCAGGGTGAAGGCCGCTTACGCCCAGGGCGACGACGAAACGCTTCAGATGCTGCTTTCCCACGTGGACGACGTGCAAAAATACGTGGACAGCGTTGTGGATAACTACCGATAAATCAGATTTTATGGAGGAAAAAATGGAATACATCCCTGCAAAACACATTGTGACGAATGTCCCGTCGGCAGGCCAGTGGTTTGGCATAGATTACAACATGAACATTTACCGGGGCTGCTGCCACGGCTGCATCTACTGCGACAGCCGCAGCGCCTGTTACCGCATCCAGGATTTTGACAAAGTGCGGGCAAAAAAGGACGCTCTGCGAATTATCCGGGACGACCTGCGCCGCAAAACCCGGACCGGCGTTGTGGGCATGGGCGCCATGAGCGATCCCTACAATCCGATGGAGGAGTCGCTGCAGCTCACCCGCCACGCCCTGGAGCTGATCCACGCTTTCGGATTCGGCGTGGCCATCGCCACCAAAAGCGATCTGATTCTGCGGGACATAGACATTTTAAAAGACATCGCCCAGTACGCGCCCGTGCTTTTGAAAGTCACCGTCACCGCCGCCGAGGATGGCCTGTGCAAAAAAATCGAACCCCGCGCGCCTGTTTCCTCCCGACGGTTTGAAGCCATCCGACAGCTGTCCGAAGTCGGCCTGTTCACCGGCATTCTGCTGATGCCCGTCCTCCCTTTCATCGAGGACACGGACGAAAACATCCTGGAAATTGTGGAAAAAGCCCACGAGACAAAGGCCCGCTTTATCTATCCAGCTTTCGGCATGACGCTGCGGGACGTGCAGCGGGACTGGTATTACGGGAAATTAATCCAGCAGTTCCCCGATGAGCGCCTGGTGGAAAAATACCAGAAGCGTTATGGTTCTTCTTACCGGTGCGTCAGCCCCCGCGCAAAGCGTCTGTGGAGCATTTTTTCACAGCAATGCAGCGACAGAAATATTCTTTTTGATATGAAAGACATTATCTGCGCGTACAAAAGAGGATACGAAAATCAGCAGCTTACGCTGCAAATCTAAGAAGAATCCCTCCAGGCTGCATCCGCCTGCAGCGGGCTGTTCCCGCAATATAATTCTTCCACCCTTTAAAATAGTGATTTTTTAACCCATTAAAATAGCATCAAACATCATGTATGATAACATTATCAGATGGAACAAGTAAATCTGACAAAAAATGGAGAAAAGGATATGACAGAGGTTATAACGGATAAAAAAATGCAGTTTATAACATGGTTAATCACGACAATAACGGACAAGTGTCCGACAATCGACGAAATAAGGGAAATGAACAAAGAAATCCGTAAGCATTCAACATGATTCAAAGAAAATTGACAGAATTATTTATAATTTTTTACAGTGCAAAACTAATGAACCCAGCTTCTATTTACGAAAATATCCCACAGGTAAAAATGATGATGCACTGTAATGTATAATTATAATTCCGCCGAAAAGATCCTGTCAATATTACAAAATGATTTCCCTTAAATCTATTTATATAATTCCCGTAAAAAACAGACAACTGAGAAATGCTGTCTGCAAAAACAGAATTTCACAATTGCCTGAAACGCGTCTTTTATGCCTTTTCCCGGCCAATCCGCTGGATTATGAACTCCTCCATCTCCCCTTTTTTCTTACCCAGCGCCACGGACAATTCTCCATAGAGCTGATTCTCCGCCAGCTTCAGATAATGTTCGTCAATGGCCGTCACCTTCTTGCCCTGCGCAAGCCTCTCTTTTTTGCGCAGATAGAGCGTCTTGATAATCCGAATCCACTGGCGACAGTCGCAGCCTTTTACCGCCTCTTTATACTGCTCCTCGCGCTGCTTGTCATTGGTCACCCACAGCTGTTCAATTTCTGGAATTTCATCAATCAAATCATTGGCTTCCTGTTCCGTCAGCATCCTGCGCGTCTGGATTTTCTTGCTGTCCACAGGCGAATATACCTTGCCTCCCCTGGAATTTACGGGATTCAGCACATAATACAGCCTGTCCTTGTCCGCGCCGCTCATATCCAGACAGGTAATATCTTCCACCTGGCAGATCCCGTTGTGCCCGTAAACAATAAATTCCCCGATTTTAAACATTTGGCCTACCTCCTTTTAAATTTTTCCCCTCGCATGCGTTCTTGTCCTTTATCCAGTATTGTAACACTTTTTTTGCGTTTTGGTAATAATTTTCTGTAAAATTTTCAAAAAATTATGACTGTTCTGGCATGTAGAAATTCATTTTTTTCCCACCCAACAAAAAATCCTTGCGCATCCACACAAAATAGTGGATAATAAAATAGTAAAAGTAAATAGTCAATCAAGTAAGAAAGTGGTGATACCCATGGACATCATAGTTTCAGAACACGTAGAGGCGGAATTTCTGGAGATTGTGGAGTGCATTCTGGCCAACAGCGATTATCAGAAATTATCCAATTATGTTCAGCACAAGAACACTACGCGTCTGATGCACAGCCTGAATGTGGCATATATCTCCTGGAAACTGGCAAAGAAAATGGGATGCGACGCGCGGACGGCGGCGCGGGCAGGGATGTTGCACGATTTCTGTCTGTATGATTTTCGGGAAAAAGCCGAAGAGGCGCAGGTTTTCCATCACCCCAAAGTCGCCGCCAGGATGAGCCAGGAACGTTTCCAAATCAGCGAAAAAGAAAGAGACGCCATCCTGTCTCATATGTTCCCGCTGGGCCCTATGCCCACAAGCAAGGAAGCGTGGATCATTTCCTTCACAGATAAGATGTGCGCCGTCACAGAGAGATTCTGCATCGGAATCGCTTTATCCCGGAAGAACAGAGTGCAGGTAGCTGCATAAAACACAAACATAGAGTTTTCATGATC
>CAOJVE010000134.1 GCA_948444865.1 uncultured Lachnospiraceae bacterium | reverse complement strand
CACCGCCTTGGAGCAGCCCTCGTCCATGGTGAACCGCTCCCGCTCCCAGTCTGCGGAGGAGCCCATCTTCTTCAACTGATTGATGATTTTTCCGCCGTATTCTTCCTTCCACGCCCAGGCATGTTTTAAAAATTCTTCCCGGCCGATTTCCTCTTTGTCAATGCCCTGTTCCTTTAATTTCTCGATGACCTTCACTTCCGTGGCGATGGCCGCGTGGTCCGTGCCCGGCTGCCAGAGCGCCTCATACCCCTGCATTCTTTTGAAACGAATCAGGATATCCTGCATGGTGTTGTCCAGCGCGTGTCCCATGTGCAGCTGCCCGGTTACGTTGGGCGGCGGCATCACAATGGTGAACGGCTTCTTGTCCGGGTTCACCTTCGCGTGGAAATAGCCGTTCTTCATCCATTTTTCATATAGCCGTTCCTCTATGTCCTTGGGATCATAGGTTTTTGCCAGTTCTTTTGCCATTGGTTTTTAACTCCTTCTTAAATATATTTAAAAACACCCTCTGCTGCTTTTGCTGCAAAGGGCATGACTTGTCCTGATTTTAATCTATCATAGTAGGCTTTTTGCGATTTGTCAAGTGAATTTACCGTGAAAGCCGCCTCTCCCCTAAGATTCAGCAGTGGATGTCAATAGCCGCGTAATCGCCAAATTCGAGAATGTCCCCTGTCTGGAATGTCAACGGTTTTTTAAATACCGGCCCGTCCACAGTCAGCGTGTGGTACTCGCCGTTTTCCCCGCAGATGTCGATGCCGGCGGACTTCATCACCGCCACAGAATCTTCGTCTATGTATTTTCCCAGTATTTCCTTGGGCAAAACCGTGGCGTTGATGCTTTTAATCAGGCATTTGTAGCCCAGGCGCATCAGTTCATAGACATTTTCCTGGCGGCCCTTTTGCCACAGCGGGAAATGTGGGACGAACCCGGTGCGCTTACAGCGGTCTTCTTCCCACTGGCGGTTCTGCTCTATGTCAATGTCCCCGAAGGCCGCGGCCTCGGCGCCCATGGCTTTCGCCTTTCGCAGGCCTTCTTCAAAAGCCAGATGGTAATTCTCCCCCGCCGTGGGGCACAGAATCATGGGAATGCCCAGCGCCTCCCCGTACAGATCCAGCATGGCGCGGTCGGCGCCGTGGAAATAAGAGCGGTCCGCCTCCTCGTTAATCATCACGATCAGACAGGCCGGCTCATGCCCCTGCTCAATCATCTTGTGCAAGGCCAGTGTGCTGTCTTTGCCGCAGCTGTATGACATAACAAATTTCATAGAAATACCTCCTGATTTTCATCGCTTTCGCAGACAAAAGACAGGGCATAACCAAACGCCCTGTCTTTTGCGCTTTTCGTTTTATTGTAATTTAATCCACTTTTCCAGCCTGTTGTTGTAATCATCCCGGCCAAGATCCGTCCGCAATGTTGTGTATTTCACATCCTTTGGCAACAGAATGCCATACCAGAAATCACACTGGCCGCCTGGATAAAGCATATAGCTATACGGCGGTTTCAGATTTTTGCCCAAAGTGGCCGTCTCACAGCCGTTCATCCCAAGAGTTCCCTTTTCATTGAATAAATCATAACGGCTTATCGCGTCGGACCCGCTCATCTGTCCATTTCCCGCTATGTATTTCAAATTGAGATGATACAGAACCCATCTTTCATTGGCGGACGGTTTTGCATTATATCTGTTTTCGGTATTCACAATCTCATTGGCCCGGGCGCCGTCTATGACTTCCAGAAGCTTTAATCTGTATTTCTTCGTCCCATTGTATTGCTTTATGGAAAACTCCGTCTCATTGCGGCCCGGCAATGGATTGTATATGCCGCCGGGCGCGTTGGGATTGATGCAGCTTTTTACAATGACTTTGCACTTATACTCTTCGCCCCGGTCAGTTCTCGCCTTTATGTACGTGGTTCCCACATACTGTCCCTTCACAACGCCCTTACTGCTCACCGAAGCTTTGGAGTCTGTTCTGTACCAAGAAAATTTCTGCTTGGTTCCTTTCATCTTCAGCTGGTACGTCTGGCCCTGCTTGATGGTGATGGTCTTCTTGCTGATGCTGGGCGTCTCCACCGTGATTTTGCAGGCGTAGGACCTCTTATTGTAGGTCGCGCGGATTGTGGCGGTTCCTTTGGCCTTGGCTTTGATGATTCCGTTTTTGTTCACGGAGAGGATTTTTTTGTTGCTTATTGTCCATTTGGCGCTTTTGGGTATGGGCGCCATGAAGGCCGCTCTCTTGCCTTTGGTCATATATGCTCGTATGGTTTTTCCGGATTTTACATAGAGCGCGATCTGGTAGGCGTTAGCTCCATACATAGTTTCGGCCTGTCCGGTTTGCAGCGTCTCGCTGGCAAATACGCTCTGCGCCGTAGCCAGAAGCAGTATCAAAGTCAGCATCGCCGCGATTAGTCTTTTCTTTTTCATCGCTTCATTCCTCCTTTTATTTTCTATATTATAGCACAAATGAGGGCGGTTGTCGAACGCTTTGAACCGGTCTCAAAAATTATCTCAAATATTTGCTGCTCCAGCGGGCGATTTCCACGAAAACGGACTTCATGGCCTCCCCGCCCTCAGTCAGAGAATACTCCACGTGAGGAGGCACCTCGTTGTACTGTTCACGAACCACCAGCCCGCGTTCCTCCAGAAGCTTCAGCGTGGACGACAGCATTGGCTTTGAGATTCCGGCGATATGCCTCTGCAGCTGGCCGAACCGCATCCGGCCGAAGACGAACAGCGCATAGAGCGTTTTCACCGTCCACTTTCCGCTGAAAATCTCCATGGCATTGTCCACCGGGCAAAATACCGGACAGCGGCAAATATCCGCAAGAGCTGTGGAATCTTCCGCGCTCAGAAGCGCCTGGCGTATCCGGCAGCTTTCACGCCCCGCCTCCCTTTCGCCTGTATCCGATGTCTCCTGTGACGCGGCGCTTTTCGCCTCATATTTGCCTTCCCCTTCTTTATAACTCCCCATTTTCCCCTCCCCGTCTGATACATGGTAAGAATTCCCTTACCTGGTTAAATTAATTTTTCTACTTGATTCGACGCATAGATATAGTATACTTATTTTATCACAATTCTTATTGCAGTCAATTGCCTGCGCAACTTTATTGAGAAGAAAGGAGCTTGACAAAGTATGAGCAAATTAAATGAATTTCTGACAGAAGCCGGCGTTTTCTTTCTGGCGACCGAAGACGGCAATCAGCCGAAACTGCGTCCTTTAGGCGCGCATCTGGAGATGGACGGAAAGGTTCTTTTTGGAGTGGGGGATTTCAAAGAGGTGTACAAGCAGATGACAGCCAATCCCCTGGTGGAAATCGCCGCCTGCAAGCCCGACGGCCAGTGGCTGCGCTATACCGGAAAGGCCGTGTTTGAGACAGATCCCAAGTACGCCGCCGCTCTTTTGGACGCTATGCCCAACTTAAAGCCTATGTATGCGGAAGAGACAGGCCACAAGCTGATGATGTTCCATCTGGAAGACGCGAAAGCCGTTGTCATCCAGGTGATGGGCGAAGGAACGCCCATTGAGTAATCGCTACATAGAGTTCCTTCGGGAAAACTTATTGCGGCTTTTATGAAAATCCTATATAATAAAATGGATAGGAGGACAAAACCAATGTATACTTACAAAACAAAAGGCACCTGTTCCCAGTCCATCGCATTTGACATTGAGGACGGAAAAGTCCGCAACGTGAAATTCACCGGGGGATGCCACGGCAACACCCAGGGAATCGCCAAACTGACAGAGGGCATGGACGCCCGGGAGGTGATTGCCCGGCTGGAAGGCACCAACTGCGGCGGACGCGGCACTTCCTGCCCCGACCAGCTGGCCAGGGCGCTGAAAGCCGCTCTCTCATAGAATCGTTTCATCGTATGCCGCTTTTGCTTTTTGCATCTGCGGCATATTTAATCCCGATCCCATTTATCGCACAGTTTCTCTATCTCGTTGGCGAATTTCTTCAGGTCCTTGTTGGCGCCGCCCTCGTTTTTCTGGATGATGGCCATCAGCCTGTGGCCCATGGACAGAAGCCTTGCGTAAATCTTATTGACTTTCTCAGCAGCCGCCGTAACTGCGGGTTTCTTCGGAGCCGGGATTCCCTGGGCCTGGTAAATGCATTTATCCGCCGCCAGATCGTAGACCGTTCCGCTAAAAGGCGCCATGGCCTGATAGCCCAGCTCTTCCTCCAGACGCTTCGCAAAGGAAACCGTCACCTCATCGTCCCCATGCACCACGAAGAATCTCTTGGGCTTCTTGGCGGAAAAAGACCCGGCCCATTTCATCAGACCTTCCCGGTCCGCGTGGCCGCTGACCCCGGCCAGCACCTGGATCTTCGCCTGGACATGAATCTCCTCGCCGAAGAGCTTCACCGTAGTGGCGCCTTCCACCAGCGCCCGGCCCAGCGTTCCCACCGCCTGATAGCCCACGAACAGAATCGTGGACTCCCGCCGCCACAGATTATGTTTCAGATGATGCTTGATGCGCCCGGCGTCGCACATGCCGCTGGCGGAAATGATTACTTTCGGCTCCTCCACTTCATTGATGGCCCGGGAGTCGTCCGCCGTGATGGATACTTTGAGGCCCGTAAACCCAATGGGATTCACCCCGCGGTTAATCAAATCCTGCGCGTCCTCATCGTAACAGTCAATCCTATGTTCGCCAAATATGCTGGTGGCCTCCACAGCCAGCGGACTGTCCACATAGACCTTGAAATCATCATGGCCGCTTACCAGGCCATCCTCCTTAATCTGCCGGATAAAATACAGCATCTCCTGGGTGCGCCCCACGGCAAAGGAGGGAATCACCACGTTCCCGCCCCGGTCGAAAGTTTTCTGAATCACTTCCGCCAGCGCTTTCACATAGTCAATCCGCCCCCCATGGCTGCGGTCGCCATAGGTGGACTCCATCACCACATAATCGGCCTCGTCTATATACGTGGGGTCCTTAATCAGCGGCTGGCGCATGTTCCCGATGTCGCCGGAAAAGACGATCTTCTCCGTCTGCATCTGATTGTCCGTCACTTCCGTAATCCACACCTCAATGCTGGATGAACCCAGCAGGTGGCCCGCGTCCACAAAGCGCACCTGCACGCTCTGATCCAGATGGATCGTCTGGCCATACTCACAACCCACAAAACACTTCAACACGCCCAGCGCGTCTTCCAGCGTATAGGCCGGAACAAATTCCTCCTTGCCCGCGCGTTGTCCTTTACGGTTTCTCCATTCCGCCTCGAACATCTGGATATGGGCGCTGTCGCGGAGCATGATGTCGCACAGATCGCAGGTGGCCTCCGTGGCGTACACATTTCCCCGGAATCCTTTGGCGTAAATGGCTGGCAGATTGCCGGAATGGTCGATGTGGGCATGGGTCAGCAGCACGAAGTCGATCTCACCTAAGTTCACCGGAATCTCCACGTTTTCGTAATCGTCGGGCCCCTGCTTCATTCCGCAGTCCACCAAAAACTTACAGGTATTCGTCTCCACCAAAAAACAGCTTCCCGTCACCTCATGGGTCGCCCCGATAAATGTTAATTTCATCTAAATTCCCCCTTTCATCTATGTAAATTCAAAAAATGACGCTCTTTCTGACATTATACACGAAAATAGGATTTTTTGATAGCTCTAATCCATGCAATTTGGGGAAATTTTTCTCGCGCCAGAACAAAGCGGCAGGCCCGCCAGACCCCCACGCCCGGAGAGTTTTTATCTGTAGGCCGTTTTGGCAAAATTTCTTAAAGATAAAAAAGCCCGGCGAAATCACTCCGCCGGGTTTTCCCAAATCCTGTCATCCTGCAAATTTTCCAATAAATTCTCTCACGCGGGCATTGGGATTCGTGAAGATTTCCTCCGGGGCGCCCTGCTGCTGAATCACGCCCTGCTCCATGAAAATAATCCAGTCCGAAAGCTCCCGGGCGAACTGCATCTCGTGGGTCACGATGATCATGGTCATATGCTGCTTTGCCAGCTCCCGGATAACTTTCAGCACTTCCCCGGTCAGCTCCGGGTCCAGCGCCGATGTGGGCTCGTCAAAGAACAATATCTGCGGCTGCAGCGCCAGCGCCCTGGCGATGGACACCCGCTGCTGCTGCCCGCCGGACAGCTGGTGAGGGTACACGTTGGTTTTGTCCTCCAACCCCAGCTGCGCAAGCAGGGTCATGGCCCGCTCTTTGGCCTCCTGTCTGGGAACTTTATCCACGCTCACCGGCGCGTCCATGACGTTTTTCAAAACGGTGTAGTGGGGAAACAGATTGAAATTCTGAAACACCAGCCCGTAATGCTTGCGAATCCTTTTTAAATCTGTTTTGGGCGCGTAGACGCATTTCCCGCCTTCCTCGAGGGCCGCCCGCTCGCCCAGATAGACCAGCTCCCCTCCGTCCATCCGCTCCAGCATGGTGGCGCAGCGCAGCAGCGTGGATTTCCCCGATCCCGAGGGGCCGATCACCGACACCACCTGGCCTTTTTGCACCGACAGGGAAATATCCTTCAGCACGATCAGATCGCCGTACATTTTTTTCATATGATTGATTTCCAACACTTTATCCTGCATAGCACATCTCCCTATTTGTAATAATTCAGGCGTTTTTCCACATATTCCATGACTGCGGCCACTGCCAGGTTAAACAGATAGTAGAAAAAACCCGCCGCCATCAGCGGCAGAATCGAAGTCTCTTTGGCCGCGATCTGCTTGGCCGCCGTGAACATTTCCACCTCGGTCAGCACAAAGGCCAGGGAGGTGTCTTTTACCAGCGTGATCATCTCATTGGTCACAGGCGGCAAAATCCTTTTGATCACCTGGGGCAAAATGATTTTCACAAAGGTCTGCGCTTTGCTGTAGCCCAGCACCTCGGCGGCCTCGTGCTGCCCTCTGGGGATGGACTCGATGCCGGAGCGGTAGATCTCCGCAAAGTAAGCCGCGTAGTTCAGCACAAACGCCAGGATCACGGCCACGAAACGATACCCGGATGAAATCCGCATTCCGAACACGTAATAGGGCGCAAAGTAAACCACGATCATCTGCAGCATCAGGGGGGTGCCCCGCATAATCGATATGTAAAACTTGGAAACTCCGCGAAGCAGCCCTTTGCGGGACATTCTGCCGAAGGCGAATGCCAGTCCCAACGGAAGGGCGAATAACAATGTCAGAAAAAAGATTGCCGCAGTCTTCAGCATTCCGCTGCCCAGAAGCTGCAGCATGGTTGTTGTACTCATATTCCACTCCTCTTTTGCCTACGAAAAAAGGGACGGAATCTTCCATCCCTTTTTCTTTCCCAAAAACTAATTGTTTATTTTCCCAGACAAACTGCATCCACCAGACCGTAGTCCGCGTATTTCTCTGCAATCTCTGTGAATGTTCCGTCGTCCGCCATTTCCATCAATGTGGATTCCACGGTGTCTTTCAGTTCGTCATTTCCCAGCAGGAAACCGATGGCGTACTGCTCGGTGGCCAGATATTCTTTTTCGTCATTTCCCGCAAGAATCTCATAGTCTTCTCTCTGGCTGAGCTGGTAATTGGCC
>CAOJVE010000133.1 GCA_948444865.1 uncultured Lachnospiraceae bacterium | reverse complement strand
TCCTGCATCAGCACAACGACTGTCAGGGCAATACAATCCAGGGCAAACAGAACTGTCAAAATAATTCTCAGGATTTCCACTTGAAACCACACCTCCCTAATACCAATTGCCAATTATTGTACCACAGTGCAGGGAGGATTACAACCATTATTTTATATTTACGAAAGGATGGTCGTAAGAAGCCATTTTACCCAGGTAATCTTCGATGCGCAGAAGCTGGTTGTACTTGGCATTGCGGTCGGACCGGCAGGGCGCGCCCGCCTTAATCTGTCCGGCCCCGACAGCCACCGCCAGGTCCGCGATAAAAGGATCTTCCGTCTCCCCGGAGCGATGGGAGATCACCGCTTTGTATCCGGCTTTGTGGGCCATCTCCACCGCGTCCATGGCCTCTGAGAGCGTGCCGATCTGATTTAATTTTACCAGGATGGCGTTGGCCGCCTGCAGCTTGATGCCGCAGCCAAGCCGCTTGATGTTTGTGACGAACAAATCGTCGCCCACCAGCTGGATCTTCCCGCCCAGCTCCCGCGTCATATGCTTCCAGCCGTCCCAGTCGTCTTCGTGCAGGCCATCCTCGATGGAGGCGATGGGAAATTCGTTTACCAATTCCTTGTAATATTCCACCATTTCCTGGCCTGTGCGCAGAACCGTCTCGCCCTTCATGCAGGACTCACCGGGGAAGCGGTACGCGTCCTTTTCCTTTTCGTAAAGCTCGCTGGCCGCCGCGTCGATGGCGATAACGATCTCTTCGCCCGGCCGGTATCCGGCGCGCTCGATGGCGCGGAGCATAAACGACAAGGTCTGGCGCGCGTCAGACAGATTCGGCGCAAAGCCGCCTTCGTCGCCCACCGCCGTGGACATCTTTTCTTTTTTTAAAATAATCTTCAAAGACTGATAGATCTCCACGCACATGCGCAGACCGTCGTGGAAACTCTCCGCACCCACCGGCATAACCATAAACTCCTGCAGATCCACCGTGTTGTCCGCGTGGACGCCGCCGTTTAAGATGTTCATCATGGGAACCGGCATCCGTTTGGCGTGAACGCCTCCTATATATTGGAACAAAGGCAGCTTCAGCGCCGCCGCAGCCGCCCGAGCCACCGCCATGGAGACGCCCAGCATAGCGTTGGCTCCGATATTGCTCTTATTCTCCGTCCCGTCCGCTTCCAGCAGCATAAAATCAATGGCGTTCTGATCCAGGGCATTCTCCCCTAAAATCGCGTCCGCCAGCTTTGTATTCACATTGGAAACGGCTTTTTGCACGCCCAAGCCCATATATTCTTTCTTATTCCCGTCCCTAAGCTCCACCGCCTCAAACTTTCCGGTGGACGCGCCGGAAGGGACCATGGCGCGCCCGGTGGCGCCTTTCAATCCCACGATGCCCTCGCCCACGGTGACTTCAACCTCCACCGTCGGATTCCCCCTGGAATCCAGCGCCTGCCGCGCGTACACCCTTCTGATCGGCAAATATCGGTACATAAATGCAACCTCCTAAAAATTGAATATTGAAGATAGAATGATTTTTTCCGAAAATAGTATCTCCGAAAAATCACCAATACATACGCGCGCGAAAAGCGGGGAATTCAAAAATATTACAAATCTATGATTAAATTACAAAATCTTTACGGTTTGTTTACTTATATATTGGCCGTAAGCGCGGTAAAAGGCGGCTGTAAATAGAAAATCCGGCGCCTTGACAAACCTACCAATAGTATGATAACATAGAATCATACATACCAACTAATGGTATTAAAAAAAGGAGAATACGACTTATGAAAGAAAAATTATTTTCAAAAGACTTCACCCTCGTCGTCATCGGCCAGATTATATCTCTGTTCGGAAATGCCGCAATAAGGTTTGCGCTGCCGCTGTACTTACTGAATCTGACCGGCTCATCGGCGCTTTACGGAACTGTGACCGCCTGCGCGTTTATTCCGGCCATCCTGCTTTCGCCCGTCGGGGGCATTGTGGCGGATCGGGTAAATAAAAGAAACATTATGGTTATATTGGATTTCTTTACCGCGGCCGTGATCCTGGCGTTCGCCCTGCTCATGGATGGCGCAAATCTTATTTTGCTTCTGACGGTCACATTAATGCTCTTGTATGGCATCGCGGGCGCGTACCAGCCGTCGGTGCAGGCAAGCATTCCCGCATTGGTCAGACAAGAGCATTTTATGGCGGCAAATTCCATCATCAACGCCATCAGCTCCCTGGCAGCCTTTGCGGGGCCTGTGATCGGCGGCGTTTTATACAGCGCCTATGGATTAAAGCCCGTATTGTGGATCTGCGTAATGTGTTTTATTTTGTCTGCAATTATGGAAATCTTCATCGAAATGCCTTTTCAGAAACAGGCTTTTGCGGGAAGCGTTTTAAAGACGGCGAAAACAGATTTCGCCAAGAGCGTTCATTTCATCCGAAAGGAGAAGCCTGTGATTGGAAAAGCCCTTCTGATCATCTGCGGAATCAATCTTTTTTTGTCCGCCATGATCATTGTCGCGCTGCCCTATCTGGTGACAGAAGTTCTGGATTTTGAGGCGGCGCAGGCCAACAGGCTTTATGGCTTTGCCCAAGGCGCCCTGGCGGCCGGCGGACTTTTCGGCGGCATCGGCGCAGGCGTTTTCGCAGACCGGCTGGCCATTCACAGATCGGGGAATCTGATTGTGGCCTGCGCGGCGTGCGTGTTTCCCATCGGCGTTTCATTGGCGCTGACTTCATCCGCAATCGTCAATTACGCCGTCCTGACTGTGTGCTGCTTCGCCATTATGGCGCTTTCCACGATTTTCACCGTGCAGATGATGTCGTTTATGCAGACGGAAACGCCGCAAAATTTAATCGGAAAAGTCATCGCGGTCATTTACACCGTCTCCATGTGCGCGCAGCCGCTGGGCAATGCGCTGTACGGCATCCTGTTTGAAATCTGCAAAGGATTTGAATATGCGGCCGTTTTCTTTTCAGGCGCCGCGTCGCTGCTCATCGCCTGCCGCGCAAGAAATATTTTCAAAGAACTATAATTTTTTCCCTATGCGCAGTAGTCTTTCAAAATCTGCTCCAGCGCAAAGCCGCTGCTGGAATGGCACCGCACCACTTCCACTTCCTTGCGTTTGGCCTCGTCCAGAGCGGACTTCACCATCTTATGGGAAACGGTGTTGGTAAAAAGCACGCACAGGTCCGGGCGCCCGATCTGCCTTTTGAAATCCCCGGGCATCTGGGTAAACACCTTCGCCTTGCATTTATGTTTCTTACAGATATTTTTATAATTACAGACCATCCGATCGTGGCCGCCGATAATCACTACGCTCATGTTATCCCTTCTTTCTGCTTTTCCTATTGGTTAGTATCTCCTAACTTCCGGAAATATCATACCAATTTACTAGGAATTTTGCAAGGCTTTTATGGATAATTTTTCGCAAGAACGAAAAAATCAGCCCGAACGCCGGCCGGCGCATTTTAAAACCGTATTACGCTCCACGCGCAGGCCGATTTTCTGGCTGAATTTATTACAAGTCAATAGAGATAATTTCCGGCGTATCTTTTAAAAAACGCAGGATGTCTCCCAGCTGGTACCCCGCCGGAAATTTCACGTACAGCTTAAGCTTCAGCATCCCCGGCTCCGCCCGGTCCACATGGACGCTGGCGATTTTAATCTTCTTTTTGGTAAAAAGATTTTCCAGGATCTGCTCTACGTCCCCCGACTCCTCCATTTTCAAGGTGATCTGCTCCACCTTCGTGGATTTTAAAAACTGCAAATTCCTGTGAAATAAAAACTGCAAAAGCAGCACAATGCATGTGGCGGCCACTCCCACCGCGTACATGCCTGCCCCAAGGGCCATGCCGATTCCCACGGTAGTCCAGATTCCCGCCGCCGTGGTCAGGCCGCTGATGTTCATTTCGTGGGTGAAAATCACGCTGGCCCCCAGAAACCCCACTGCGGCCACAATGCCCGCCGCAATCCGGGAAGGGTCCAGCCGTACGCCGGGCCGCTCCAGCACATCCCAGAACCCGTATTTGGAGAGAATCATCATCAGCGAGGCCGTGACCGCCACAATCATATGGGTGCGGATGCCCGCCATTTTCAGATGATTTTCCCGCTCGTAGCCGATCGCCGACCCACAAAGCGCCGCAAAGAGCATGCGGAAAATATAGATCAGCCGCGTCATCCAAAACTCTCTCATGGCTTCGTCTCTCTTACGCAAACCGTTCCCGCAGCACGCGGATTTCCTGCGCCCACCCATCCTCATCGTTGGGCGTTTCCAGAATAAAAGGCAGATGCCGAAACGCCGGATGCCGGGTCACCGACGAGAGAGCCTCCAGGCCGATTTCCCCCTCCCCGATTTTGGCATGGCGGTCCTTGTGGCTTCCCAGCGGATTCTTGCTGTCGTTCAGGTGAATGGCTTTCAGATGTTCCAGACCGATTACCCGGTCAAACTCCTGCGCCACCCCGTCCAAATCGCCGGCGATGTCGTACCCGCCGTCCCACACATGGCAGGTGTCCAGGCATACGCCCAGCTTCTCCCGGCATTTTACCCGGTCCATAATCCCACGAATCTCCTCGAAAGACCGGCCCACTTCCGTGCCTTTGCCCGCCATCGTCTCCAGCAGGACCGTCGTATTCCACTCCGGCTTTAGCACGTCGTTTAATACCTGGGCGATCTTCTCAATCCCCGTCTCGGCGCCCTGGCCCACGTGGCTGCCCGGGTGAAAATTATAATAGTTTCCCGGAATATATTCCATCCGTTTCAGGTCGTCTTCCATGGTATTTCTGGCAAATTCCCGCAGATCCTCCCTGGCCGCGCAGGCGTTCAGCGTATACGGCGCATGGGCCACGATTTTCCCGAATTGATGCTCTTTTGCAATCTCCTTGTACTTCTCCACGTCCGCCTGTTTGATTTCCTTGGCTTTCCCGCCGCGGGGATTCCTGGTGAAAAAAGCGAATGTGTTCGCCTGCATATACACCGCCGTTTTTGCCATGGCCGCGTACCCCTTGGCGGAAGAAATGTGACTTCCGATTGTTAAAATATCCATTGGCTGCATCTCCTTTATAATAAGAAATAAACCGCCAGGAATGCATTCTCATCCCAATAGCGGTTTTTCTCTCCATCCTATTCCCTATTCTCATGAATAAGCGAAATAGCCTCCTCGACGCTTTTCCCGGATTCCATCGTCGCCTTGTAAAGCGCCTCCATCTGTTTCTGCTCGATCTGCTGTTTTAACTCTTTTTTTCTTGCTGTCAGTTCTTTTATTTTCTCCTCACAATTCGCCATCTCCTGGCTTAACTCCACCAGTTCTTCTTCCACTGAAATATTCTTCTTTTTCCTGCCTCTTGCGGCCATTTTCAATTCCTCCTGCAATTTTTCAATTATGATTCAATTATATATATTACCATCTCCGCGAAAAAAACGCCATTATTTTTTTATCCCTTTTAACAAAAATTCGTTAAATTCTTTACACGGCATTGGCTTCGCAAAGTAATAGCCCTGCACATAATCACAGTCGATGGACGCCAGGCGGTCCAGCTGTTCTTTCGTCTCCACGCCTTCCGCGATCACATGCAGATTCATGGAATGCGCCATCTGAATAATAAAATACAAAATGCCCGGGGTAGCCGCCCTGGCCGTCTCATTCCGGATAAATTCCATATCCAGCTTCAACACGTCTATGGGCAGATTATACAGCATATTTAAGGACGAATATCCACTGCCGAAATCATCCATCTCAAAAAGAAATCCCAATTCGCGCAGCCGTGCCACATTTTCAATAATCTGGCTGGGATTTTCCGTGTACGCGCTCTCGGTAAGCTCCAGATGCAGCCTCTGGGGTGAAATCTTATATTCCTTAATAATGTCCTGCAGAATGTCTGGCAGATTGACATTATAGATATCCGCTCTGGACACGTTCACGGATATATTCACCGGCGGATACCCTTTGTCATCCCACTCCCGCAGAACTGCGCAGGCGCGTTTCCATACGAACTGATCCAGCCTAGTGATAAAGCCGTTTTTCTCAAAAAGCGGGATAAACTCGCCCGGTGACTGAAATCCCCATTCGGGATGATTCCAACGCACCAGAGCCTCCGCGCCGGACAGGGTGTTGGTCTTGATGTTATACTGAGGCTGCAGATAAACCTCGAACTGCTCTTCCTCCAGCGCAGTCTCCATAACCCCTGTAATCGCCTGCTCCCGCACCAACTTATTGTGCATATCGTCGTTATAGATCACAAAATGCTTACCATACTGCCCCCAGATGCTGCGGGCGGCCATGAAAGCCCGGTCAAACATCTGCTCCGCGATCAGCGTCCGGTCCTTGATGTGATAGATGCCCCATTTCATGGTGACATTCTTCATATTCGTCATGCTGCGGATCTGGTCATCCACTTTCTTAAAGAGAGCATCGGTATACACCCAGTGATCCCGCTCAATCAGGCAAACGAACTGGTCCGCGTTCAGATGGCAGCTGATCCCCTGTTCGCCCACAATCTCCCGGTACACATCCGCCACCCGGCACAGCAGCTGATCCCCCGCCGGCATGCCGAACACGTCGTTGATCAGCTTAAAGTTCTCGATGTCCGAGCAAACCATATCGTATTCCTGGTTGGGATGCTGCTTCAATATATTATTGGCGCTGTGGTAGAAAAATTCCTTACTGTATAGCCCGGTCAGACGGTCATACTGCACCCGGTGCATCATGGCTGAAGTCTCGCGCAGATGAATGATGCTGGCCACCCGGTGAAGAATGATCTGCGGCTTATACGGCTTCGACACAAAATCCGTGGCGCCATGGGCTAAAGCCGCCACTTCGTCGGCCTCCCTGTCGCTCTGCGTGGCAACAATGACAGGGATCGATGAATAGTCTGCATTTGCCTTCATATGGGACAAAAAAGTATATCCATCCATCACAGGCATAACGATATCTAATAATATAAGAGAGATTTCTTCTCCATATTCCTCTAAAACGTCCAGCGCTTCCTGGCCGTTCTCCGCTTCCAAAACCTCATATGTGGAAAATAAAATTTCACACAGCATTTCCCGGTTGATCATATTATCTTCAACAACTAATACCTTTTTCTGTAACATCCTATGTTTCACCCCGTTATCGTAAATATTGTTGATCATTGGCAGGTTCAACAATATTATTTTAGCATAGAAAAAATGTACGCGCAATGTTTTTCAAAACTGTTATCTAAGAATTACTTTAGATATGCCATCGCCTCATAAGGCCGCAGCGCAATTTTTTCTTTAAGCTCCCCTTGCTCGTAGTTGGAAATCAAAAGCTTTGCCTGCCCGTTTGCGAATTCTTCGGGAACCTGGCATTCCTGCGTTTCGCTGGAAAAATTACATACGGTCAGCAGCTTTTCGCCGTCCAGCGCGCGCGTATACGCATAAACGCTTGCATGGTCCGGCAACAGCAATTCATAAGTTCCGTACACAATAATCGCGTGCTCTTTTCGCAGGGAAATCAGCTTTTGATAATAATGAAATACCGAATCCGGGCGTTTAAGCTGCTCCTTCGCGTTGATGGTTTTATAGTTGGGATTCACGCCGATCCAGGACGTTCCCGTCGTAAAGCCGCCGTTTGCCCCGTCGTCCCACTGCATGGGAGTCCGGGCGTTGTCCCGGCTTTTATAACACACGTAGTCGAACATTTCTTTTGGCTTCACAATCCCTTTTTCCGTAAATTCCCGGTACGCCTGGATGCTCTCAATATCCCGGAAATCCGCCATGGAAGAGAACGGAT
>CAOJVE010000132.1 GCA_948444865.1 uncultured Lachnospiraceae bacterium | reverse complement strand
AAGGAGGTGTGCGTTTATGGCCAATGAAGATAAAAAAGATTTTAACGCAATGTTGAACGACCATAAGGATATGCCCAAGTTTCAGACGATTACGGATGAAAAAAGCATAGCGAAATATGGCGGAAACTGCATGTATTTTGCGCCGCCCATAGATTATGACAAGGCAATGCGGCTTGTGCCGTTTGGGAAATTGCTTACGGTGGCCGCGATCCGGGAATATTTTGCAGATAAAAGCGGGGCGGATTTCACAGAGCCGATTACGGCGGGGATCTTTGTCTCCATTGCCGCGTGGGCCAGTTTTCAGAGGGAAACGGACCCGACGCCTTACTGGAGAACGCTGAAAGCCAACGGGAAACTGAACGCCAAGTATCCCGGCGGCATAGAAGCGCAAAAGGAGATGTTGGAAAAAGAAGGGCATGCCATTATCCGAAAGGGCAAAAAGACCATCCGTTATTATGTGAAAGATTATGAGAAGTCGTTATTTCATCTGTCCGCAAGCTCTTTTCCAGAATAAGAAGCATCCCGGTTAAAACAGCGTTCGCAGAAATGGGAAAGAACGTCTCGCCAGCGCTTTTCCTATATAATTGTCCGGCGCCAATATACCGTAAATCCCGGAAGTTTCAAGGGCAACAGGGCTTGAAAAAATAATTTTATGTGGTTATAATAAATAGAATATTGAAAATAGGAGAATAATAACAATGGAAAAAACAATGGACAAGATTGTAGCCCTTGCCAAATCTAGGGGATTTGTATACCCAGGTTCCGAGATATACGGCGGCCTTGCAAACACCTGGGACTATGGAAACTTGGGCGTGGAATTGAAGAACAACGTCAAGAAGGCATGGTGGCAGAAATTCGTGCAGGAGTCCCCCTACAACGTGGGCGTGGACTGCGCCATCCTGATGAATCCCCAGACGTGGGTGGCTTCCGGTCATCTGGGCGGATTTTCCGACCCGCTGATGGACTGTAAGGAATGCCACGAGCGTTTCCGGGCGGACAAGATCATTGAGGATTACTGCCAGGAGAAGGGCATCGCGCTGGAGGGCACGGTGGACGCCTGGTCTCAGGAAGAGATGGCGGCTTTTATTGCAGAGCATCAGATTCCCTGTCCCACCTGCGGCGCTCACAATTTCACGGACATCCGTCAGTTTAACCTGATGTTTAAGACCTTTCAGGGCGTGACGGAGGATGCCAAAAACACCGTGTATCTGCGTCCCGAGACTGCCCAGGGCATTTTCGTAAACTTCAAGAATGTGCAGCGGACGTCCAGAAAGAAGATTCCCTTTGGCATCTGCCAGATTGGAAAATCCTTCCGTAATGAGATTACGCCGGGCAACTTCACTTTCCGGACCCGCGAGTTTGAGCAGATGGAGCTGGAGTTCTTCTGCGAGCCGGACACGGACCTGGAGTGGTTCGCGTACTGGAAGAAATTCTGTCTGGATTGGCTCAGCTCACTGGGACTCAAAGACGACGAAGTGCGCTATCGGGATCACGAGCCGGAAGAACTTTCTTTTTACAGCAAGGCCACCACAGACGTGGAATTCCTCTTCCCCTTTGGCTGGGGCGAGCTGTGGGGCATCGCGGACCGGACGGACTATGATCTGACCCAGCACCAGAACGTGTCCGGCCAGGATATGAGCTACTTTGACGATGAGAAGAAAGAAAAATACGTGCCGTATGTCATCGAGCCTTCTCTGGGCGCAGACCGCATGGTTCTGGCTTTTCTGTGCAGCGCTTACGACGAGGAAGTGTTGGATGCGGAAAAAGGGGACGTGCGCACGGTGCTTCATTTCCATCCGGCGCTGGCGCCTGTGAAAATCGGCGTGCTGCCGCTTTCTAAGAAGCTGGCCGAGGGCGCGGAAAAAATTTACCAGCAGCTGAGCAAAAAGTACAACTGCGAGTACGACGACCGGGGCAACATCGGAAAACGCTATCGCAGACAGGACGAAATCGGAACGCCGTACTGCGTGACCTATGATTTTGACTCGGAAGAAGACGGCGCGGTGACCGTCCGCGACCGGGACAGCATGGAGCAGGAACGGGTGAAAATCGAAGATCTGGAAGCCTATTTTGCCGATAAGTTTGTATTTTAGGAGAATGAGAATATGAAGGGAAACGTAATCGTAGGACAGTCCGGGGGACCCACAGCAGCCACCAACTCCAGTCTGGCGGGCGTGTACCGCACGGCCAAGGACAGAGGCGCCAAGAAGGTGTACGGAATGCTGCACGGGATTCAGGGACTGATGAAGGAGAGGTACATTGACCTGTCCGAGCATATTACCACGGAGCTGGACGCGGAGCTTTTGAAGAGAACGCCGGCCGCCTATCTTGGCTCCTGCCGGTATAAACTGCCGGAAATCCACCAGGATATGGATTTATATGACCGTATTTTTGAGATTCTCCACAAGCTGGAGATAGAGGCTTTCGTCTATATCGGCGGAAATGATTCCATGGACACCATCAAGAAACTCTCGGATTATGCCATTGTGAAAGGCCATGACTGTAGATTTATAGGGTGTCCTAAGACCATTGACAATGACCTGGCGCTGACGGACCACACGCCCGGCTATGGCAGCGCGGCCAAATATATCGGCACTTCGGTAAAAGAGATTATCCGGGACAGCTTCTGCCTGGAATACGACAAAGGGCTGGTCACCATTGTGGAAATCATGGGCAGAAACGCCGGATGGCTGACCGGAGCGGCGGCTCTGGCGGGAGGCGAGGACTGCGCCGGACCGGATTTGATTTATCTGCCGGAGCTGGATTTTGATCTGGACAAATTCCTGGATAAGATCCGGGAGCTTTTGGACAAGAAGCCCTCGGTAGTGGTGGCCGTGTCCGAAGGCATCCGCAACCCGGACGGGACTTATGTGTGCGAAGCCGGAACGGCGGTGGAATACGTGGACGCCTTCGGCCACAAGCAGCTGACGGGAACGGCCGCGTATCTGTGTAATGTTGTGTCTGGTCAGGTTGGCTGCAAGACCCGCGCCATCGAGTTGAGCACCCTGCAGCGCTCCGCTTCTCACTCCGCGTCCAGGATTGATATTCTGGAGGCGTACCAGGTGGGCGGCGCCGCGGTGAAGGCGGCGGACGAAGGCGATTCGGGAAAAATGGTGGTGCTGGAGCGCTTATCCGACGATCCGTACCAGTGCGGAACGGAAGTGAAGGATGTGCACAAAATTGCCAATGACGAGAAACTGGTTCCCAGGGAATGGGTAAATGCAGACGGAACTTATGTAACCGATGAGTTTATATCCTACGTGCGGCCGCTGATCCAGGGCGACGTTTCCCCCATCATGGTAGACGGCATTCCCAGGCATTTGTACAAGCCAAATGTGATGTTTTAAAAGAGGCGGACAAAAGCGTGTTTGAAAAAGGCGTAAAAGCTATGGAATATCACAGGTTTTACGCCTTTTTTGTGGGTAAATATGGTAAAAACGATTCTTGACGGATGGAAAGAATATCTATAGAATGAAGGGTAAAGAAAACTTAGGAGGATTGTAGAATGGCAAAATGGGTTTATTTATTCAAAGAGGGAAATGCCGACATGAGAAACCTTCTGGGCGGAAAAGGCGCCAACCTGGCCGAGATGACCAATCTGGGTCTGCCGATTCCCCAGGGTTTTACCGTGACCACAGAAGCCTGCACCAATTATTATGAGAGAGGAAGGCGGATTGCGGATGATGTGAAGGCCCAGATTTTTGAGGCGATGTCTGTTCTGGAAAAAGAGCTGGGCAAAAAATTCGGTGACACAGAAGATCCGCTGCTGGTGTCTGTCCGCTCCGGCGCCCGCGCGTCTATGCCGGGAATGATGGACACCATCCTGAACCTGGGTCTGAACGACGTGGCAGTGGAAGGATTTGCCAAGAGGACAGGAAACCCCAGGTTTGCATACGATTCTTACAGAAGATTCATTCAGATGTATTCCGACGTGGTTATGGAGATTCCAAAGTCCCGGTTTGAGAAAATCTTGGATGAGGAAAAAGAACTCAGAGACGCGGAGTTTGATACCGATTTGACGGCGGAGGATTTGAAAGAAATCATCGCCAAGTTCAAACAGGTGTACAGGGATTCCCGCGGGTCTGAGTTCCCCCAGGATCCCAGAAAACAGCTGATGGGCGCGGTAAAAGCCGTGTTCCGTTCCTGGGACAACCCCCGCGCCATTGTGTACCGCCGTATGAACGACATTCCCGGAGACTGGGGCACGGCGGTCAATGTGCAGGCCATGGTATTCGGAAATATGGGCGACACGTCCGGCACCGGCGTTGCTTTCACCCGGAACCCATCCACCGGTGAAAAGGGCATTTTCGGCGAATACCTGATCAACGCCCAGGGCGAAGACGTGGTGGCAGGCGTGCGCACGCCCCAGCCCATTTCCAGACTGGAAGAAGACATGCCCCACTGCTACAGGGAGTTTATGAATATTGCCCAGAAACTGGAAGGCCATTACCGCGATATGCAAGACATGGAATTTACCATCCAGGAAGGCAAGCTGTATTTCCTGCAGACGCGAAACGGCAAGCGCACGGCCCAGGCGGCGCTGAAAATCGCCTGCGACCTGGTGGACGAGGGCAAGATCACCAAGGAAGAGGCGGTGATCCGAATCGACGCCAAGTCTCTGGATCAGCTTTTGCACCCCACCTTTGATGTGGAGGCTTTGAAAAAAGGGACGGTCATCGGCGAGGCGCTTCCCGCTTCCCCGGGCGCGGCGGCCGGCAAGGTTTACTTCACGGCGGAGGAGGCCAAAGCGGCCCACGAAGCCGGCGAACGGGTAATCCTGGCCAGGCTTGAAACCTCCCCGGAAGACATCGAGGGCATGCACGCGGCCGAGGGAATTCTTACGGTGCGCGGCGGCATGACATCCCACGCGGCGGTGGTGGCCAGAGGCATGGGCACGGCCTGCGTTTCCGGATGCGGCGAGATTACTATGCACGAAGAAGAGAAATATTTTGAGCTGGGCGGCCACACCATCAAAGAGGGCGACTACCTCTCCCTGGACGGCTCCACCGGAAAGATTTACCTGGGGGACATCCAGACCCAGGAAACGTCCATCAGCGGCAACTTCGGACGTCTGATGGAGTGGGCGGACAAATTCCGCACCATGAAGGTGCGCACCAACGCCGACACCCCAGAGGATACGGCAAACGCTGTGCGTCTGGGCGCGGAGGGCATCGGCCTTTGCCGTACGGAGCATATGTTCTTTGACGCGGAGCGCATTCCGAAAATCCGTAAGATGATCCTTACCGACAGCCAGGAAGCCAGAGAAGAGGCGCTGAACGAACTGATTCCGTTCCAAAAGGCGGATTTCAAGGCCATGTACGAAGTGTTGGAAGGCTGGTCCATGACTGTTCGTTATCTGGATCCGCCGCTGCATGAGTTCCTGCCCACAGACCCGGAGGACATCAAAGCGCTGGCGAAAGATATGGGACTGACCGTGAAAGAAGTGGAGTCCAGGTGCAACGAGCTTCGCGAGTTCAATCCTATGATGGGCCATAGAGGATGCCGTCTGGCGGTGACCTACCCGGAAATTGCTCGGATGCAGACCCGCGCGGTGATGGAAGCTGCCATTGAGGTGAGCCGGGAAAAAGGCTACCGGATTGTGCCGGAGATTATGATTCCGCTGGTAGGTGAGAAAAAGGAATTCAAGTATGTGAAAGATGTGGTGGTGGAGACGGCCGAGCAGGTGAAGGAAGAAAAAAGCTCCGACATGCGCTACCATATCGGCACCATGATTGAAGTGCCAAGGGCGGCGCTTCTGGCCGACGAGATTGCGGAAGAGGCAGAGTTCTTCTCCTTCGGAACCAACGACTTGACCCAGATGACCTTTGGCTTCTCCAGAGACGACGCGGGCAAGTTTTTGGATTCCTACTACAAGACGAAAATCTACGAGTTCGACCCATTTGCAAGACTGGATACAAAAGGCGTGGGCCAGCTGGTGAAGATGGCGGCCAAAAAAGGACGTTCCGTTCACGCCAACATGAAACTTGGCATCTGCGGCGAGCATGGAGGAGATCCCTCTTCCATCGAATTCTGCCATCAGATTGGCTTAAACTATGTGTCCTGTTCTCCGTATCGCGTGCCCATCGCACGGCTGGCGGCTGCGCAGGCGGCGATCAACAACAAATAAATAATAATAGGAGCCTTGGGGGACAAGTCCTTCAGGGCTTCTTTTTTTGCTTAAAAAACTTGTGCGGGCGGCTCTTTTTCAGTATAATGAATCTGAACATATGAGGAATTCCATTTATGGAAAAACTTTCAAGACCAGGAGAGGATACAGATGCTGACGTACGATTTGGATAAGAGAAAGGGACGCACACTATATGAATATCTTTATCAATGCATTAAAGAGGACATTTTAAGCGGAAGGCTGATCACCGGGGAGAAGCTGCCGTCCAAGCGGGAGCTGGCCCGGCATCTGGAAGTGAGCGTGATTACGGTGGAAAACGCTTACGGCCAGCTGATCGTGGAGGGCTATATCCAGCCGGTGGAAAAGAAAGGCTATTACGTGCGGCCAGTGGAGGGCAATGTGAAAAAAGGCGGCCGGGGAAAGGAGCAGGTGCATCTTCAGAATATCCGGCAGGCCGGGCGGGAGCCGGAATGGTTTCTGGACTTTACGGCCAATAAAGTAAGTCCAGAGCATTTTCCCTTTTCCGTGTGGTCCCGGCTGATGCGAAAGACGCTGGCGGAACAGGAAAAGGGCCTGCTGGAAAAGGTGGACGGCCAGGGGGAGCCGAAGCTTCGCAAGGCCATCGCGGATTATCTGTATCATTTTCGGGGAATGGACGTGGCCCCAGAGCAGATTGTGGTGGGCGCCGGCGCGGAATATCTGTACGGGCTTCTGATTCAGCTTCTGGGGTTCCAGAAGGTCTATGCGCTGGAGGACCCCGGTTACAAGAAAATCGGTCAGATTTACAAAAGCTATGGCGTGGACTGCCGCCACATCCATCTGGACGCCGACGGCCTGTCTATGGAGGGCCTTCGCCAGAGCCGGCCGGACGTGGTGCACATCTGTCCGTCCCATCATTATCCCACCGGCGTCGTGATGCCCATCAAGCGCAGGCAGGAGATTTTGAAGTGGGCGGGGGAGGCGCGGGGGCGATACGTCATCGAGGACGATTACGACAGCGAATTTCGGTTTTCCGGCAGGCCCATCGAATCCTTAAAAGACATCGACCACTGGGGAAAAGTAATTTATATGAACACATTTTCCAAGACCATTGCGCCGTCGATCCGAATTGGCTATATGGTTTTGCCGCCCCATCTGATGGAAAAATACCAGAGGGAGATGGGATTTTACTCCTGCGCGGTGCCCAGCATCGAGCAGTACACGTTGGCGGCGTTCATCAGTCAGGGCTATTTCGAGCAGCATTTGAACCGGATGCGCAACCATTACCGGGGAAAACGGGACCAGGTGATCGACGCGCTGAAAAAGAGCCCGCTGTTCGCCCGCTCCGTCATCCGGGAGGAAGACGCGGGGCTTCACTTTTTGCTGGAGGTGGACACCGAAAAAGAAGACTCTCAGCTGGTGGAGGAATGCGGAGAAAAGGGAGTGAAAATCGCCTGTCTGTCCCAGTTTTACCAGAATCCTCACACAGGCAGAAAGCACACCCTTTTGATTAACTATTCGGGGCTTGACTGCGGGCGTTTGGAGCGGGGGCTTTCGATTCTATGGGAATTGTTGTGAAAAGAACATTAAGGATTTGTCACAAAGTGTGATATTTATTTTAAATTTTGTATATATGGTTAAATAAGGGGTGCATTTTCAGGGAAGTATGTTATAATGAATCCGTTGAAAA
>CAOJVE010000131.1 GCA_948444865.1 uncultured Lachnospiraceae bacterium | reverse complement strand
ACGGAGACGGCCAGCACGACGTGGCCTTTTTAGAAGATATGCTGCGCCCGCTGACTGACCGGGAAACCGACGTTGTGATCGGCTCCCGCTTCATCAACAAAGAGGGATTTCAGTCCTCTCTTCTGCGAAGGGCTGGCATTCGCTTTTTAAGCTGGCTGATCAAGCTGTGCACCGGCGTGCGCATTTACGACGTGACCAGCGGTTTTCGGGCCGTTAACCGGAAATTTATCCGCCTGTACGCCGAACAGTATCCCACCGACTATCCTGAACCGGAGGCCATCATCGCGGCGGTCATGCATCGGGGCCGCATCAAAGAAGTCCCCGTGGTCATGCGCCAGCGGGAATCCGGCTCCAGTTCCATCCATGGATTTCAGTCCGCTTACTATATGATAAAAGTTTCCCTGTCCATAATCATCTGCCGTATTACATTCGGAATCAGGAGATAAATATGCTTTCAACAAAACTCACGATCACTCTGGGCATAGCCCTGCTTTTCTATTTTATCATCATCCTTCTCTTTCTGAAGCACAGGGCCATTGAGCTGAAATACACCCTGCTTTGGATTTTCAGCGGCGTCGTTATGGCCATTATGATTTTCTTTCCCTATACCTTCCGGGCGTTTATACACTTCCTGGGCATCACCAGCACCATGAACGGGCTGTTTGTCTTTTTCATCGGCGTGCTGATTATGATCTGCATGTCCCTGACTTCCATCGTCTCCAAACAGACCAACAAACTGCGGACGCTGACCCAGGAGCTGGCGATTCTGGAAAAACGCATCCGGGAGCTGGAAGCCAAAGAAGACCAACGGCAGCCGCCCGATTAAAATAATCTGCGCTCGATGATTTTTCCTATATAAACGCCGATCAGGATGAGCGAGTAAATGGGAAGGTTCCCCAGTTTTCCCACGGTGGCCGACACGGAAACCGCGTTCAGCGCCAGCATAGCCAGCATCATGGTCTGCGCCTCTTTTTTAGACTCTTTATTCCATACGCTTTTTCTGTAGATCCGGGCGAACGCCACCCACAGCGCGCCCCACGCCAGCGGCATGGCGATCCGGTATGCCAAAAGCGGCCAAAGCTCCTGTAGGCCGGACAGCCTGCGCAAAATGCCGGGGTCTGCGCATGCCAGCAGATTGATGCACCACAAAATCCATTTTCCCTTCATATTCATTCCCCCAAGATTAAAGTAATGCGGCGACCGGCGCTCCAGAGCGTGTCTGAAAATTCATTTACGCCGCCCGCAACTGGAACAAATCTCCCGCAAATTGTGACGCACGGTTGACATAAAAGAATTTTCAAACACACTCTATGACGGCCCGTGCATATGATAAATGGTAAGGTTTCATTCATAAGGAGTAATAAAATTGCCAGAATATAAAATCATGCTGGACGCCGGACACGGCGGCGCAGATCCAGGCGCAGTCTTCAAAGACAGACAGGAAAAAGACGATAACCTGCGGCTGACCTTGGCAGTCGGGGAAATATTAAAAGACAACGGCATAGACGTGGAATATACCCGGACAGAAGACATTTACCAGACACCGTTTCAGAAAGCCACCATCGCCAACCAGTCCGGGGCAGACTATTTCATATCCTTTCACCGCAATTCCAGCCCCACCGCCAATCAGTACAAAGGCGTAGAAACGCTGGTCTATAACAAATCAGGCATCAAGTACGATATGGCGGAAAACATCGCCGGCGCGCTGGGAGAGCTGGGATTTGAGAACCTGGGCGTGAAAGAACGGCCCGGGCTGGTGGTTCTGCGCCGCACTTCCATGCCCTCTGTGCTGATTGAGACCGGTTTCCTGAATAACGACCAGGACAACGCTCTGTTTGATGAAAAATTTGACGAAATCGCCCAGGCCATCGCCAGCGCCATCTTAGGGACTCTGGGCGAGGAAAACGTGACAGGCCCCACTTACTACCGGGTGCAGGCCGGCGCGTTCCAGAACAGGCAGTATGCCGACCAGCTGCTCTATGAACTGCTGGACCAGGGATACCCTGCCTTCATGCTCCATGAAGACGGATACTACAAAGTCCAGGTGGGCGCATACCTGCAGCTTGGAAATGCCATCGCCATGGAACAGCGGCTTAGGGACGCCGGATACAGCACGATGATTACCACAAGATAGCCGGCTTACCCTGCGCGGCGGACTGTCCCATGCAGTGCGCCGCAGCGCTATTTCCAGCTTTTGATCACCGCGAGAATATCTTCTTCGTAATTATTTCCCAGGAAATCTTCCTGCTTTCCGCCGTCTTTCACATTGCTCTCCGCGCCTTCCCCATCGGGAAATTCCCACACGTGATAGGAAATCCCCCGATAGGAAAAATCAACGCTGCCGCAGCCATCCTCCTCGGTATACTGACACTCCCATCCCTTCTCACGCACGTATTCTTGTATATTTTCCAATTTCATGCTTTACTCCTCCATCATTAGCTTTTTTTGACAAAATATTTCCCGCATTTGGGACAGTGCACCTCGATCTTGCCTTTGCCCCTGGGCACGCGCACTTTCTGTCCGCAGCCGGGGCATTTGTAAATATGATAGTCTTTCCTCTGCGCCAGCAGACGCCTCTCTTTATTCAGCCTGCCAAGCGCTTTGACTCGCACTTCCAGATACCGCTGGTTTTCCATGGCGCGGGTATAGACCTTCCTGGAGAACATCCGGTAATACCCCCACCCCAGAAGCGCAAGAGCAATCAAACAAAACTGGGGCTTCCAGATTATCGACAAAATCATGGCGATCAGCGCCGCAATCATTAAAAAACGGTTCAAAGGGTCATTTCCATAGCGGCCCTGCATGAATCGGTAAAATTTTTCTCTCAAAATAACTTCCCTCCATTTATAAATATTACTCTTTTCCTTCTCAGGATACAAGTAAATTAAAATAAAAAAAATATAAATATTCTGGGAATATTGCCGTTCCCGGCAGACTGGAGTATAATAGCTGTGGTCAGCCCGTCTTACTTTTGGGCTTTTCACAAACAATACTACCAGAAAGGTTTCAGTCAAATGAGTATCAAAATTCCAATTGAGACATCCGCCAGACATATGCATATCTGCAAAGAAGATTTTGAAAAATTATTCGGAACAGGTTCTGAGCTGACTTTTGAAAAAGAATTGAGCCAGCCGGGACAATTTGTGGCCAAGGAAAGAGTCACTGTCCGGGGACCCAAAGGAGAATTTGAAAATATTGCGCTTTTAGGCCCCTTCCGCCCCGAAACGCAGGTGGAAGTGTCCCTGACCGACACGAAGAAACTGGGCCTTCCCGCTATCATCCGCCAGTCTGGCGACATTGCGGACACGCCGGGCTGCACCCTTTGCGGTCCCAACAGCTCCATCGAGATCGACCGGGGCGTAATCGTGGCGAAACGGCACATCCACATGACCCCTTCCCAGGCCTACAAAATGCACGTGCGGGACAACGAATCCGTCTTCGTCATGACCAAAAGTTACGAACGCGCGCTGATTTACGCAGACGTAGTGGTCCGGGTACATAAGAACTTCTCGCTGGCTATGCATGTAGATACTGATGAGGCTAATGCTTTTGCAAATGATAAGGAACCCTATGGCGTTATCATTAAGCTGTTTGACAGCGATTCCTATAATGTCAACGAATGGATGGATGAGATCCTTTCCGGCATTCAGCGATAGCTCTAAATAACGCCTAAACTTTCTTAATTAATTATAAAGTCTGCAATTCCTGTTTGTAATCGGGGCAAATACATGTTATCATTAAGAAAAGGCAGAGCGCGAAGCGGCGCCGCATAAATTTTAAAAAAGAGAAGGTGTAATGATTGCGATTTCATAAAAATAAGGCAAGGCGTTGGTTTTCTGACTACAAACACGGATGGATTATTGTTGTGTACGGGATCTTTTATATGACCGCTTTTTGTCATCTGGAAGATAAAATACAACATAATTTCCACATCGTCCACACAATCATTGACGATTACATTCCGTTTTGCGAATATTTCATTATACCTTACCTGCTGTGGTTCCCGTTTTTGGCCGCCACGCTGATTTACTTTATTTTTTTCAATAAGGATAAACAAGAATACTACCGGTATATTAAGAACCTGTGCATGGGCATGACGATTTTTCTGGCTGTTTCTTACCTGTATCCCAACGGGCATCAGCTTCGCCCGGATTTTTTCGCCCGGGATAACTTGTGCGTAGAATTGGTGAAAAATCTCTACTTGGCCGACACGGCCACCAACATCCTGCCCAGCATACATGTGTTCAATTCACTGGCCGCCTATATGGCCATTTCCCGGTGTCCCGCCCTGTGCAGGCGCGCTTGGGTGAAATGGGGTTCGCTGCTGTTGGTGGGCGCGATTATTCTGTCCACCATGTTTTTAAAGCAACACTCCGTGATCGACGTAATTCTGGGCGCAGCCATGGCCGGCATTGGATATCTGCTTTTCTACCAGTATCCCGCCCATCAGGCGTCCGCCCGGTTTTCCTACAAATAAAAAAAGAGGGGCGTCAGCTAATCGGCTGCTGCCCCTCCCAGCTCTTACGGTCTTTTCTCAAAATGCTGATAATCAATGGGATTCACCCAATCCCCGCCCCATGTAAATCCATATTTCAGGAAAACTTCATAAGCCAGATCGTCGTGGTCGATCTCATGTCCCCTTGCGCGGTTCAGATAGTCCGCATTCAAGTCCGCGTACGCCGGATAGGGATATCCCGCCTCGTCGAACAGCACATAGGGATTCTGCAGCGGATTCAGGTCTATGGCCCGGCCGTATGCGTGATTGGACAGTTCCGCGCTGTCCGTGGCGATCCGGTAATTGAACGCCGAGGTGTTATTCTGGTCAATAGACGCGCTGTCCGCGCTTGTGCCGTCCATGCCCTCCAACCAGTAATTATCCACCAGATACATAGACTGGATTGGATACTGGCGCTCGAACAGCTCTTGGAAAATCGCCCGGACATCCGCCGCCACCGCCTTGTTGACGATCATCTCGCCCACCTGTATCTGTCCCGCGTAATTATAGTGAAGCATCAGCAGATAGGACAGGTCCTGCAAGCCAATATCCTGATTTTCCCGGTAAGACTTCCCGTTGATTCTCTGGAAAACGGCGTCGCCTTCTGTAATGTCATACTCATTGAAATATTTGGACAGATTCTCCTTATCCAGGTTTTCCGGGGGAACGATATATCCCGCCCTGGCGCCGTCAAGACTGTCCCAATGCGCCGTGTTTGCGCCATCGTTTTCCGACAGGGAATCCGCTGACCCAGGACTTTCCTGCGCCAGCGTTTCCCCCTGTTCAGCGCCTGCCGGCTCCTTAGACGCTTCTTTTTTCTCCAGCTGCTTTTTGACTTCCTCATAGCGGTTCTGGCGGCCCCGGAAGACAAACGCAAGCCCCACAAGACCTGCCGCCAGCAGCAGACAGGCGGCTGCCAGAATAATGGCCAATTTATCCACGCGTTTTTTGTTCATGCGCTTCCCCCCTTTATTCATACCACACGCCTATATCTGTGATAACCGTATCGTTCCAGTCGCTTCCCTTGTAAACTTCGTCGATCGTCATTTTCAGATCATCCGTTCGCACCGGGGAGGAGAACTTCAGACCAAATTCCACCCATTCATCGGGGAACGTCACAGTCCAGCTCTGCCCGCCCATGGCGATCGTCAGCGTTTTGGGGCGGTTGTTGCCATAATAATATTCTTTGGTTTTCCAGTTCCCCAGCTGAAATGTCATGGCGTTCACCGTGAAAACTTCCTTAAACTCATAGGAGACATACTCGCCCACGCCGGTTCCCGCCGTTCCCTCCTGCCAGTTGGTCTGAATATCGCCGTCAAATAAAAATTCCGGCAGGTTATTCACGCCCTCCTGCTGCTTGATCACGGACGACGCAGTGGATTTCAGCAAATGGTCTTTTGTCACTTTCCAGTATTTCTTTGAGAGCTTTTTCACTTCCGCCGGCTTCATCTGCACGGCCTCTATTTCTTCTTCGTCAGCTTTCTGGCCGTCCTCTTTCTTCTTGCCGCTTGCTTTCACCGCTTCCGTCTTTTCCGCTTCTTTTTCACCGCCTCCCAGATTGGGCAAAACCAGAAACAGACAGACCATAAGGACAATCAACGCGCCTGCGCCGATCAGCGCCGACAATAGGATGATCGGCTTTTTCTGATACGGCGCAGGCCCGGTCATAGCGCCTCCCGTCACAGGCGCTTCTGTCATGGACCCGCCAGTCGTCGGACCCGCCGCCATCGGGCCTCCAGTCATCGGATCCCCAGTCATGGCCCTTCCCATCATCGGACCTCCCATCGACGGCCCCGCTGCCATCGGACCTCCTGCAGATTGCGGCGGCGCCCCGCCATAGCCCATTTGCGGCCCCGTATCGTAACCTTCATCCGCAAGGTAAGTTTTATAAGGATCAAACGCGTTTTGGCGGCTTTGGCCCCCGTCCGCGACGGCGCCGAATGCGGCCAGCAGTTCCTCCACGCTCTGGCAGCGGTTTTCGGGAAAGACGGCCATGCCTCTCATAAGCGCGTTTTCGCTCTCCGGGGAAATCTGCGCCCCCAGCTGCGACGGCATCTGCACCGTGTCGCTGTGAAGCCTGTCCAGGGCGTTTTCCGGGATAACGCCTGTAATGCAGCTGTAGATCGTCGCGCACAGACTGTACACGTCCGTCCAGGGCCCCTGATTCCCCCTCTTGCGATACTGCTCCTCCGGGGAATAGCCATCCTTCAGGATCACAGACATCTCCAGCTCATTGTTGGTGAAATACCGCGCCGAGCCGAAATCCATCAGCTTCAGCGTCCCGTTTTTCATGAACATAATATTGTCTGGGCTTATGTCCCGGTGTATCATGCCCGCCTGGTGAAAATTTTTCAGCGAATGCATCAACGGAAGCATTTTCGCAAGAAAAGGCTCCGCCTCCAGCCGTCCTTCCCGGCCGATGCGCTTACCCAAAGTCTCGCCCTCCAGGTATTCCATCACAATGTACGCGGTGTCGTTTTCCTCAAAATAATCCCGCACCTTCACGATGCCGGGCTCCTCGGAGAATTTCGCCAGGCTCCTGGCCTCCTGTAAAAAGCGCTTTTTCCCGTTTTCAAAAAAATCCGCGTTTTTCTGCGCCGAGACAGTCACTTTGCTGGAATTATTATTATCGCGGCTTACAAAACCACAGGGATAGTATTCTTTGATGGCAATGCGTATGTCCAGGTTCTCGTCCCTTCCGATATACGTTATGCCGAATCCCCCTTCCCCGATAAAGTCCCCGATCCGGTACTTGCCATTGAGCAGAGTTCCCGGCGTTAAATGATGCAGAGCCGCCGCCGCATCCAGCCTGTTTCCGCAGTATGCGCAAAAAACGCCGTCTTCCGTCTCGTTCATACATTTATAGCAATACATAAAATCTCCATCCTCTTTCGTTTTCCAAAGGCCGCATGGGTCTTTTAAGAATCCCGGTTTTTAATCTTCAGACTCAGAATGCTCACGATAACGCAAAAAACCGTGATCCCCAGGCACCATCCCCAGGCGACAAGCAGATTGGACGCCTCATGGTCATAACAGCTTTCCGTCTCCAGCCGGACAACATCTGGAAAAGCCTCGCTGATTTTCAGCGGAAAATCGCTGCTGTTTAAGTCGGCGATGCTGCCCATGGCCGACATGCCCCATTTGCTGTATGTAACGTAAGCGATGTTTTCACTCCAGCCGCTTAAGTCAAAAAGCACGCCGCTCATAATCAGCTGCAGAATCAGCACAAAAGGCATAATGGTCATGGCGGTGGTGGGATTGCCCGATATGGAGGAGATCATGATTCCCAGCACGGCGGAACCGAAGGTCAAAAGAAAC
>CAOJVE010000130.1 GCA_948444865.1 uncultured Lachnospiraceae bacterium | reverse complement strand
ATGTCGATGCAGTCTTCGTCCACGTTGATGGGCAGCTGGCCAAATGCCTGCACCGCGTCTGTGTGAAATAAGACGCCATGCTCCCGGGCGATCATGCCGATTTCCCGGATGGGCTGTATGGTTCCGATCTCGTTGTTGGCGTACATGACGGAAATCAGAATCGTCTCCGGCGTGATGGCTTTCTCCAGCTCCTCCAGCTTTACGATTCCGTTTTCATCCACATCCAGATATGTGACCTTGGCGCCCCGGTTTTTCTCCAGATACTCGCAGGTGTGCAGCACGGCGTGGTGCTCGATCTTCGTGGTGATGATGTGGCTGCCTTTTCCCTTATATGCCTCGTAGGCCGCCACAATCGCCCAGTTGTCCGCCTCTGTGCCGCTTCCCGTGAAATAAATCTCCTTTGCGCTGGCTCCCAGGATGTTCGCGATGGTCTCTCTGGACTGGGCCACCGCCTCTTTGCTGGCCCCCGCCAACCCATAGATGCTGGACGGGTTCCCGTAATTTTCCGTAAAAAACGGCATCATGGCCTCCGCCACTTCCGGCGCCGTCCTTGTGGTCGCCGCGTTATCCAGATAAATGATTTTTTTCATGACTTACCTCCATTCTTATTTTCACAGGACTGCGAGCAAATCCGGCCTCTTTCTTTCTGAATCCGCCGGCTTTCCTCCACCAGCTGCTCAATCATGATACTGTCCACAGCCTGCGTGATGCTGTCGTTGATTTTTTTCCACACATAGCGGGTGACGCATATGTCCGCCCCCTCACATCCCTGTTCGTCCACGTTGCCCGGACAGGTGACCGCGTCCAGATTCCCCTCCAGCGCCCGCAACGCGTCTCCCACGGATATTTTCCCGGAAGGCCTGGCCAGACGGTAGCCGCCACCGGCTCCCCGGACGCTGGTCACAAGGCCCGCTCTCTTTAGCTTGCCCATCAGCTGTTCCAGATAGCGGTCCGAGATGTTCTGCCGTTTGGCAATGCTCTGTATGGAGACAGCTTCCTCTTCACAGTACACTGCCAGGTCAATCAGGGCGCGCAGCCCGTATCTTCCCTTTGTCGATAGCTTCATTCCATAACCCTGCTTTTGCCTTTCTTTTTGATAGATTTAATCCCGAGTAATTTAATAGGATTTCAATTATTAATGTATCACTATCCTTTTGTTCTGTCAAGATGCTTTTCCGAATATACTGTGAACAAAGACGGACCGAAAGTGATCGAAAAATAAATATGGGTAATGGACAGCGTTTGATCCGGGGGGCCTTCATACTGACCGCCGCCGGATTATTGACCAGAATGATCGGATTCTTCTATAGAATATTCCTCTCCCATGCCATTGGTGCGGAAGGGATGGGCGTCTACCAACTGATTTTTCCCTTAAATATGCTCTGTTATGCGCTGACCGCCATGGGCATACAGACCGCCATCTCCCGCTTCGTCTCCGCCAAGATGGCCTTAAAGGACTCCCAGGGCGCCAACAATGACTTTGCCGTGGGGACGATCTTTTCTCTGATTCTCTCCTGCGCAGCGGCCCTGGCTATGTACCGGTTTGCGCCTTTTTTAAGCGAAAAAATCCTGATGGAGCCCCGGACTCTTCCCATGCTGCGTCTGATGGCCTACAGCATCCCCATGGGCGTGATTCACACCTGCGTCAGCGGCTATTTTTTTGCACAGAAAAACACCGGGCCGCCGGCCGTCTCCCAGCTGCTGGAACAGACGGCCCGGGTCATCGCCACCTATTTGTCCTACACAGTCATGCTCTCCCAGGGCCTAAAGCCCACCCCGGTCATCGCCGTGATCGGCATGGTAAGCGGCGAGCTTGTGGCTATGCTTTTCTCACTGGCCGCGATTGCCTGGAACTTACAGGCGCAGAATTTTTCCCTGGGCAGCATCCGGCGGCCTTTTCACACGCTGCGCGGCATCCTGCCTTTGTCCGTGCCAGTCACCGCCAATCGGACTTTGCTCACGCTTCTAAACAGCGTTGAAGCCATTCTGATTCCCAGCCGGCTGCGCGTCTTTGGCCTGAAAAGCTCGGAAGCCTTAGGAGTTTACGGCACTTTAAGCGGCATGGCCATGCCTTTAGTCTTATTTCCCTCCACCATCACAAACGCCGTTTCCGTGATGCTGCTCCCCTCGGTGAGCGAGGCCCAGGCCCGGGGAAATATGCGCACCATCCGCTGGACGTCCGAGGCCACTTTGAAATACTGCCTGATACTGGGAATCTTCAGCACGGGGATTTTCTTCTTTTATGGACCCCGGCTTGGCATGTGCCTGTTCCACAACGGCTCCGCCGGGCTTTTCATCCGCACGCTTTCCTTTATCTGCCCTTTTCTGTACCTGGACGCCACCTTGTCCAGCATCCTGCAGGGACTGGGAAAAACCGGGCTGTGCTTTATCAACAACGCGCTGGGCGTCAGCCTTCGCATCTGCATGGTGGTCTTCGTGGTCCCCTTCCAGGGCATACAGGGCTATCTCTGGGGGCTTCTGGCCAGTGAGCTGGCGCTGGCCGCTCTGAATTTCGGCGTCCTGCGCCGCTACTGCAAACTTCGCTTCGACGCCGTAAATTGGCTTTTAAAACCCGCCGCCGCCATGGGAATAGCCCTGGGAAGCGCGTTATTCATCGCCGTGTTTTTGCGGCGCATCGCCTTTTTGCCTGCCCTGGCCCGACTGGGCCTGGAAATCGCCCTCTGCGGCGTTTTGTACCTGGCGGCTCTGACCTGCATGGGAATCGTCCGCCCTCAGGCTAATTCCTAATCGACAACGGCGGCGGAATATATTATAATACTATTCGACAGACGTTTGCGAAACCCTCTTTTCAAAGACAGAGCAGCTTCGCAACCACCTGACATTATGAACAGATGGTTGCGCCCCCCTTCAATAGCCAGAGTCTGAGCAAAATAAACAAATAGGGAGCGAATATAAAACGGTTTTGAGCTCCGTTTTGTTTATTTTGACCAGGCTCGTGAGATTTGAAACCAGCTTCGCAACCGCTCGCCATTACTAAAACGCAAAGGAGAAAAACCATGGGATTTGAATTTGTCACCAAATTGCCAACCCCGGCGCAGATCCGGAGTCAATACCCAATTTCAGAAAAAATCCGGCAGCTAAAAGAACAACGAGATCAGGAAATTCAGGATGTATTTACTGGGAAATCCCAAAAATTTCTGGCCATCATCGGCCCCTGCTCTGCCGACAACGAGAACGCCGTATGCGATTACGTCAACCGCCTGCGCAAAGTGCAGGATAAAATTGCCGATAAAGTCCTGATTATCCCCCGGGTCTACACCAACAAACCCCGGACCACCGGCGAGGGCTACAAAGGCATGGTCCACCAGCCGGACCCGGAGAAAAAGCCGGATATGCTCACGGGCATCCTGGCCATCCGAAAGATGCATATGCGGGTCATTGAGGAGAGCGGTTTTACCTGCGCCGACGAAATGCTGTACCCGGAGAATTACCGTTACTTATCCGACATCCTCTCTTACGTGGCCGTGGGCGCCCGCTCCGTGGAAGACCAGCAGCACCGGCTCACCGTCAGCGGCATGGATGTGCCCGCCGGCATGAAAAACCCCACCAGCGGCGACATCAGCGTTATGTTAAACTCCGTGGTGGCCGCCCAGGCCGGGCACGATTTCATCTACAGAGGATGGGAAGTGAAGACCACCGGGAACCCGCTTGCGCACGCCATTTTGCGGGGCGCCGTAAATAAGCACGGGGAATCCATCCCCAACTACCACTACGAGGACCTGCAGCTCCTCCTGGAAAAATACAGCAAAAGAAATCTGAAAAACCCGGCCGCCATCGTGGACGTGAACCACTCCAACTCCAATAAGCAGTACGAACAGCAAATCCGCATCACCAAGGAAGTGCTCCACAGCCGCAAGGCCAGCCCGGATCTGCAGGAACTGGTCAAAGGCGTGATGATCGAAAGCTACATCGTAGGCGGCAACCAGAAAATCGGCGGCGACCACATATACGGCAAATCCATCACCGATCCGTGTCTGGGATGGGAAGAGTCCGAACAGCTATTGTATGATATTGCGGAAGAATGTTAATATGCATAAAAACGCCCATCCCTCACTCCCGAGGATGGGCGTTCATATACACGTCTCTTATTTTATTCACGTTCAGCTGCAAGTATGCCTGCGTGGTGGAAATATCTGAATGTCCGAGCATTTCCTGCACGCTCTTAATATCCGCTCCGTTTTGCAGCAAATGGACGGCGAACGAATGGCGAAGCGTATGGGGCGTGATCTCCCCCGCGATCCCCGCCGCCTTGGCGTAGCCCTTTAACATTTTCCAGAATCCCTGCCGGCTCATAGCGTAGCCAAAACAGTTGGTGAACAAATTCGTGGTCCCTACGTCCCTGACTAGAAATTCCCGGGCGTTCCCTAAGTACCGCTTCAGCGCCCGTCTGGACGCATGATTAATGGGTATGATCCGCTCCTTGCCCCCTTCCTGGCAGGTGATGTAGCCCATGTTCAGGTTCACGTCATCCATCTGCAGATGAATCAGCTCGCTGACCCGCATGCCCGTGGCGTACAGAAGTTCCAGCATGGCCTTGTCCCGCATCCCCTTAGGCGTCTCCAAGTCTGGCTGCCGAAGCAGCGTGTCCACTTCTTCTACGGTGAGAATCTCCGGCGCCTTTTTCTCCACCCTGGGCGGCCTTAAGTCCTCCGCCGGATTATCCTCGATGCGCCGCTCCCGAAACAGGTATTGATACAGTGCACGGACAGACGCCACGTTCCTGGATATGGTGGACGAAGCAAAATTATTTTTCTCCATATGAAGCACAAAGGCGTCTAGGTTGGTCTGCGTGGCCTCCTCGAACCCCTCCATCCCGCGCTCCTTTAAAAAGGAAGCCAGCTTGCGCAGATCCCTCCGGTAAGAAACTTCCGTATTCTGCGAAGTCTGTTTATTTATATGTAAATATTCAATAAAACTTTGAATTGCCTCTTCCATCGTAAAAACCATCCGCTCTTTCTGACGATCCTTGTCTTTTGCTGCCCTTTATTATATACGGTTCCAGAAGTAAAAGCAATCGCTTTTTTCAAGTGGCGCTCCCCCGGGACAGACATAGAATATAGGAAAAGAAACCAGGAGCAAAATTCTATGTATTTATTCATTGGCATTTTAACGATCGCTTGTCTGTTCAGCGCCGTTTCCACGTATTTGAACGCCTGCCGGAAATCCGGCGCCATGCAGAAAGTCAAACGTCTGTCTCAAAAGGAAAAATCACAGATACTCTCAAACCTGACGGCGCCGGCAGGGTTTTCTTACGACGAAGAGCAGGACATATTCGTCTCTAGAATCGACGCCTGGCAACGGCATTACGGCTACTCGGGGCTGTTTGACAAGTCCGCGCCTTTTTTCCAGATGACGCTTGACTGTGAACCCATTTATTTCGACTACGAGGGAAAAACCTGGATGATCGAGCTGTGGAAAGGGCAGTACGGCATCACCTCCGGGTGTGAAGCGGGCATTTACAAAGCCGCCTCCGTCCTGGAGCCATCCCAGCGAAGCAGCGCCCATTTTGCCGCGGCAGAGAACGACGAAATGCTTCCCATCCGCGTAGCCCTCCATAAAAAAAACAAAACCTTATTTCAATTATCTAGGCGCCACTGGTGGCTGGCGGGCTTTTCCATCGGACTTTATTCCAGGCCCGAAGACCTTTCGATGACCGTCTCCATCACGTTCCCCAACCAGGAAATGATACGCGCTTTTTCCGATTCCCTGATGAAAAACAGCCACTGCCGAAAATCTCTTCGCACCGCCGGACGCACCGCCGTCTTTTCCTTTGACGCGCCGACTTCCTCGCAGCCCCGGAAGGCTCTCCCGGTCCGCAGCGCCATTTCCCAGCGGAAAAACCGGCTGCTCTGCAAAACATATCTGCGCATCACCCGGCCATTTTCCCGCAATGACGACCGGCTTTTGTACCTGTATTACTTCCTGCCCTTCGCCTTCCGCAAAATAATCGGAGGCGGCAAAAGATGACGGCGCGCCAGAGACTGGAAAAAGCCTTCGCCCACGCGCCCGTCCTCCCTCTGACCCAGGAATCCAGGTACGCGCTGATCAGCGACTGCCACCGGGGCGCCGGAAATTCCAACGACAATTTTTTGAAAAACCAGCATCTGTATTTCGCCGCGCTGGAACATTATTATAAACAGGGCTATACCTGCATCGAGCTGGGGGACGGCGACGAGCTCTGGGAAAACCGCTCCATGGAACCCATCCTGGAAGCGCACAAAGACGCATTCTGGCTGCTGTCCAGATTTTACCGGGAAAACAGGCTGTATCTCTTATATGGGAACCATGATATTATAAAAAAATCCCCGAAAAAAATTCGGAAATATTTTACATCCTATACATGCCCTTCCGGGAAAAGAAGGCTCCCTTTGTTTCCCGGCGTCGTCTTCCACTCCGGCCTGATTTTAAAAGACCAGATGGGAAAAAAGGACATCTGCCTGACCCACGGCCACCAGGCCGATTTTCTGAACAGCCGCCTGTGGCCACTCAGCCGCTTCCTCGTGCGGTACTTATGGGGGCCTGCGGAGCGGATGGGCGTTCTGGACCCCACCAGCGCCGCCAAGAACAATAAGCGCAAACGCCGCATTGAGAAAAAGTTCACCCAGTGGGCGCGCCAGGAAGACTGTATTTTAATCACCGGCCATACGCACCGGCCCATGATCGGAACCGCCCGCGCGCCTTACTGCAACACGGGCAGCTGCGTTCATCCCCGCTGCATCACCTGCATTGAGATCCAGCGCCGATGCCTGACTCTGGTGAAATGGACCATGGATGTCCGGCTGGACCAAAGCCTTTATGTCGCCAGGCAGGAGCTGGCCGCTCCCGTCTGCATCGATTCTTTTACCCCAGATATTTTCCCAAAACCTCCAGAAACAGATCGATGTCGATAGGCTTCGCTATATGGGCGTTCATGCCGTTTTTCAGCGCCGCCTCCTTATCCTCCTCCATGGCATTGGCCGTCATGGCGATGATGGGGAGGCTCTTGGCGTCTTTGCGGTGCAGGGCCCGGATGGTTCGGGTGGCCTCATAGCCGTCCATCACCGGCATCTGCACATCCATGAGAACCGCGTCGTAATAATATTCTTCCGAGTCACGCACCATCTCCACCGCATCGGTGCCGTCCGGCGCCGTCTCCACCACAAATCCCGTCTCTTCCAGAATGGCTTCGGCGATTTCCCGGTTCAGTTCGTTATCTTCCACCACCAAAACCCGTTTATTGCTGAAATCCGCCTCCGTCCAGGACGCTTTTTCTTCTTTTTCAAGCAGGTTATTGGCGGCCAGCAGCGCGGACTTTAAGTCGGACATAAACAGCGGTTTGGCGCAAAAAGCGGTCACTCCCGCCTGCCGGGCTTCTTCCTCAATATCCGTCCAGTCATAGGCCGTGAGGATGATAATCGGCGCCTCCTTGCCAATGGCCGCGCGAATCCGCCGGGCCGTCTCGACGCCGCTCATTTTCGGCATCTGCCAGTCGATAATGTATGTATGATAAGAATCCCCGTGGTTGTGGGCGCTCTTTGCCCGGTAGACGGCCTCCTTGCCGGAAGTGGTCCACTCCGCCCGCATTCCAATCTGGCCCAACATCTGCACCACGCTCTCGCAGCTGTCGCAGTCGTCATCCACCACCAGAGCCCGCAGCCCCTCCAGCTCTTTAATCTGCGCAGAGCCTTTTTCCACATCCTGAAGCTTCAGGCTTAATTCCACCCGGAACTCACTGCCTTTTCCCTTCTCGCTGGTCACAGAGATTGCGCCGCCCATCATTTCCACAATGTTTTGGGTGATGGCCATGCCAAGCCCTGTGCCCTGGATTCCCGTCTTGGTGACGCTGGCTTCCCGCTCAAAAGTCTCGAAAATAAGCTCCACGAACTCCGGCGACATACAGATGCCGGTAGCCT
>CAOJVE010000129.1 GCA_948444865.1 uncultured Lachnospiraceae bacterium | reverse complement strand
CCAGCACCTTCACCGGCTTACTCTTGGAGTCCATCGTTCCGTCTCCTAACTGGCCGGAGGAATTCATTCCCCACATCCACAGGCTCCCATCCGTCTTGATCGCCGCACTATGCCCAAAATTGGGCTCATATCGGTCAACGTAGGATCTGGAACCGGACAAAGAAACGTTCTTTACTCCATCCAGCACCTTTACAGGCCTGTTCCTATTTTCACGCGTTCCGTCTCCTAACTGGCCGGAGGAATTCATCCCCCACATCCACAGGCTCCCATCCGTCTTAATTATGGCACTACAATAATTTGACAGGGAAACGCTTCTTACTTCCTCCGCCACCTTTACCGGCTCGTTCTTGTTTTCCGCCGTTCCGTCCCCCAGCTGGCCGTATCGATTATACCCCCACATCCACAGGCTCCCGTCTGTCCTGATCGCCGCACTATAATTCCCTGCCACGGACACGCTCCTGACTCCATCCATCACCTTCACCGGCTCATGGCGATCCGTGGTCGTTCCGTCTCCCAACTGGCCGTATCTATTATACCCCCATATCCACAGGCTCCCGTCCGTCTTCACCACCGCGGAATGACTCCCCAGCCGCACCATCGGAAGCCCGTCATCCTCTCCTTCTCCGGCCAGGGCCTGCTGTGCGTCGTTCCCCAGCAGTTCCTCCACGATCTCCATCTGTTCATTCATATACGCCGAATCTTCCTTAAGCTCCGGCTGCACTTCCACATCCACCCCAGGCAAGACTGCCTCGGCGTTCCCCTCCTGCCCCGGCGTTTCTTCCGGTTCCTGGGCCTCCTCCGGGATCTGCTCCGTCCCCTGGATCTCCTCCGACACCTGTTCTGGTTCTGTGACAATCTCGCTGTTGACGCTCTCCTCTTCCTGTCCTACTTCCTGTGCATTACCGGACGCCGCCTCCACAGGGATGGCGCTCACCAGCAGCAGCGCCGCCAGGCATCCGCTCAAGAATCTCCTTGCTTTTCTCTTCATCCTTTTTCTCCTCTCCTGGTTTTTGATTGTTTATTCCGCCTCTGCTCCTTCGCTAAACCCACACGCGCCTGAAAAAGTATCGGACATTCGCTATAAATGAAAGTTCAGAGGGCGCATCCGGCATCCCTTTTTATATGCCATCTGTTCAGCGGCAAACTTCCACAATAAAAAGTATACCATAATCCAGAAAAACCCTCCATAGCAGCCGCAGGCTGAATTATGACAAATACATGAATGAACAGTGAAAATTTTGTAACTTAATCATCTATTTTTTCATGTTTCAAAAAGGAAACCACTTCATTTGAAAATATAGAAACAAATGGCTGAGAACCACTGAATTTTTAACAAAGGAAAAGGCATATGCTCTGCTCCCCGCACATGCCTTTCGCCTTCTCTATCCTTTTTCTTAATCACTTTAACGCCCTTTGCAGGATATAATTCTAATATTCTGTATTCTTTTTTGCTTTTGCCAGTTCGTTGTATTCAGACTCAGAAATTATCACGACATTTCTATTTTCTTTGCGTGATACAATCACTGGCTCACCATTAAAAGCAATGTCAAAATATTTCTTTATATTTGCTCTCATATCCATCTGTCTTGTCGCAATCATCGTCTTATACCCTTTTTTATAACCTATAATACGCTTCCACATCCATGTCAATGCGCTCTTACAGCTCCGCCACCGTCTTCTCCCCGAAAACAGCCTTCCAATCCGCGTCAAACCCGGCCACCGCCTGCATAATATGCGGCTGGGTCAGCGCCGCCTCCAGGATGGACGGGTCCATGGTGGCCGTCTGGGCGCCGGCCAGGAAAGCGCGGTCGACCTGTCCGGCGTTTTTGAAGCTGGCCGCCAGAATCTCTGTAGGATAGTCGTAGAGCCGAATCATTTCCGCCAGCGCCGCGATGATTTCATCGGAATTAAGCCCCATGTTTTCCATGCGGTTAAAATACGGCGCGATGCAGTCCGCGCCGGCTTCCATGGCCAGAAATCCCTGCTGGGCGCTGTAAATGGCTGTGCCGGTCACGCGCACCTTCTGGGATTTCAGGCATTTGATGGCGCGGATGCCCTCCATCGTCACCGGAACTTTCACATAAACTTTGGCGTCTATTTTTGTCAAAATCGCCTCCGCGTCCCGAACCATCCCCTCCATGTCCAGGGCCGTCACCTGGATGTGCAGCGGACTCTCCGGCCCGATAATATCGCGGATTTCATTCATATGGGCAAAAAAGTCGATTTTGCCCTCTTTTTTCACAATGGAAGGATTGGTCGTCACGCCCGCGATGGGAAAAATGTCGTAAAAGCGTCTGATGTCAGCCAGATTGGCCGTATCTAATAAATATTTCATAATCTAAAAACCTCCTGTATAGTCATAGCTCAGGCAATCGTAACCGCAATGCCTTTTTTTTCCAAAAAATCTTTCTCCGACGGCGAAATCCCGTCGTCCGTAATGATCTGATATACGTCCTCCAATTTCAGGAAATACACAGAGCCGGGCCGGCTGAATTTCTCGGAGCCCGCCAGCACATAGGTGTGGTTGGCGCGGGCGATGAGCGCGCTTAAGGTGTCCGCGCGGATCAGGTCCTCCCCCGTGAAGCCGTAATCGCGGGAGTAGCCGTCTGTGCCGGTGAAAATCTTATCCACATGAAAGGACGCGATGGCGTTCTTGGTCAGCGGCCCCACCAGCGACTGGGTATGGGGCTGCAGGGTTCCGCCCAGCAAAATCAGCTGCATATTGCTGTAGGCGCCCACGTAGCCCGCCAGGTACATGGAATTGGTGATGACGGTGATGTTGTTTTTCGTCCTGGCCAGCTCCTCGGCGAACAGGGCGCAGGTGGAGCCGGACTCGATAATCAGCGTCTCCCCGTCCCGGACGCAGGCCGCCGCCGCCCGGGCGATCCGCTGCTTCGTGTCCATGTGAAAAGCCATCCGGTAATTGATGTCCCCCGGACTATTGGGAACGGCGAAGCCCCGCTCCCTTTTTAAAATCCCCCGCTCCGACAGATATTCCAGGTCCTTTCGTATGGTCACCTTTGAAGTGTGAAGACGCTCCGCCAGGGCGTTCACCGGGGTTTTTCCATGCTGTGTCACATATTCCAGAATCGCAACGTGCCGTTCTTTCATGGGCGTCCTCCCTTGTTTCTGATACAGACATATTAGCACAGAAGGATTGTTATGTCAATATAATTAGTTTCGTACGAAAGATTTTTAGTTTTTTATATTTACAAATTCCATTTCTTATAGTAAGATAAAAACAGATAATCCGAAAACAAGCAATACGGAGGTAAAATAGATGAAAAGCGCGGTTTTTTACGGCAAACATGATTTGCGAATCGAAGAGACGGAAATCCCCAGACTTAAGCCCACGCAAGCCCTGATCCAGGTGAAGGCCTGCGGCGTGTGCGGCACGGACATCCACATTTACGAGGGCGGCAAAGGGGCCGCCGCCGTGACTCCCCCCACGATTCTGGGCCATGAGTTTTCAGGCGTAATTGAGGAAACGGGACCCGCGGTGAAAAGATTCAAAAAAGGCGATCGGGTCTGCATCGACCCCAACCATTACTGCGGCCTCTGCGACCCCTGCCGGAACGGGCAGGTGCATTTCTGTGAAAATATGATCGGCTACGGAACCACGGTAAACGGCGGATTCGCCGAATACTGCGCCGTTGATGAACGGCAGATTTACGCCCTGGGCGCCAACACGACTTTTGAACAGGGCGCCATGACGGAGCCGGCCGCCTGCAGCCTCCACGGCATTGACCTGTGCCGGATTACCCCGGGACAGCAAGTCGTCATCATCGGCGGCGGCATGATCGGCCTTCTGATGGTCCAGCTGGCCCGGCTGGCAGGCGCCGCAAGAGTCGCGCTTTTGGAGCCGGTGGAGAAAAAGCGCGAGATGGGAAAAAAGCTGGGCGCGGATGTCTGCGTCGACCCGCTGCATGAAGACGTAAAAAAGACACTTTCCGCGGCGGGCATAACCTGGATTCACACGGTCATCGAATGCGCCGGACTCCCCCAGACCATGGAGCAGGCCGTGGACTTGGCCGGCCCAAAAGGCACGGTTATGCTCTATGGCCTGACCCGCCCGGACGCGCAGATACGGCTTCGCCCCTTCGAGATTTTCCAGAAAGAGCTGACCATCATGGGTTCTTTTATCAACCCCTGCACCCAGCAAAGAGCCCTGGATCTCATTGACTCCGGCCGCCTGGATGTACAGTCCATGGTCTGCCCGGCCATCGGCCTTGACCAGTTAGAAGACGCGCTGCGCGACCCGGCGATGCGGGCCCTGGGAAAATACATTGTGATTCCGGGAAAATAGCCGGGGAAAGGAAAACGAACTGTGAAAAAATATCTGATCGCCCACGACCTGGGCACTTCAAGCAACAAAGCGTCCCTGTTTTCCACCGAGGGAAAGCTGATCAAAAGCCACACAGAGCCCTACGACGTGCACTTTTTTAACAAAAACTGCGCGGAGCAAAATCCCGGAGACTGGTGGAACGCCGTCTGCGCGGCCACGAGAAAAATCGTGGAAGACATCGACCCCGCCGACGTGCTGGGCATATCTTTTTCCTCCCAGATGCAGGCCTGCGTGGTTGTGGACCGGGAAGGCAAAGCCCTGCGCCCCGCCATGATCTGGGCCGATCTGCGCGCCCAGAGCCAGGCGCGGCAGCTAGAAGAGCGGATTGGATTCGATCGTATGTACGAAATCAACGGCCACCGGGTCAGCGCCAGCTACAGCCTTGAGAAACTTATGTGGATTCGCGATAACGAGCCGGAAACTTACGAAAAAACCTATAAAATGCTTCTTGCGAAAGACTATATCATCTGCCGCCTCACCGGCGAATTTGTGACGGATTACTCCGAGGCCTCCGGCACCGACGCGTTCGACCTGCGAAACGCCCGCTGGTCCAAAGAAATCCTAAAAGCCGCGGGAATCGAACGCGAAAAGCTGCCCCGGCTGCACGCGTCCACCGACGCAATCGGCGTCCTCAAAAAAGAATCCGCCGAGGCCCTGGGCCTTAAACAGACCACAAAGGTCATCTGCGGCGGCGGCGATGGCGCATGCTCCGCCCTGGGCGCGGGAAGCATTGAAAACGGACAGATGTTTTTATCTTTCGGCACCTCCGCCTGGATTGCCGGAACGTCGGATGAAGTATTTCTGGATAAAGACAAGACGCTGATCTGCTTTGGCCACGTGATTCCGGGAAAATATATGCCCTGCGGGACCATGCAGGCGGCCGGCAGCTCCTACTCCTACATCCGCCATACATTTTGTAAGGAAGAGGAACAACTTGCGAAGGAAACCGGCGAATCCGTTTACGAAGCCATGAACCGGCTGGTCTTAGACTCTAGGCGCGGCCGCCTACGGAAATGAAAAAGAAATCGGCAAGGTTTACGCCCGCGCTTTCAAGGAAGGCCTGGCGCAGCGGGAGGAGCTGACCATCATGACAAAGGTCTGGAACAATATGCACGGCCCAGGCGACGTGCTGGTGGCCTGCGCCCAGAGCCTGCGGGATCTGCAGCTTGACTACGCGGACATCTACATGGTTCACTGGCCTTTCCCCAACCACCACGAGCCCGGCGCCCACCTGGAAGGCCGCGACCCCAATCACGTCCCCTTCTCGCTGGAAGAGTACATGGGCGTGTGGCGCCAGATGGAAAAACTGGTGGACATGGGCCTGGCGCGCGGGCTGGGCATGTCCAACGTGACCATCACAAAAATGGAGCAGATTCTGCCTCTTTGCCGGATTAAGCCAGTGGTTCTCGAGGTGGAAATCAACCCCACCTTCCAGCAGCCAAAACTTTTCGACTACTGCAAAGCGCACGACATCCTTCCCATCGCCTACAGCCCCATGGGCTCCCCCTGCCGCCCCGAGCGGGATACGGCGCCCGGCGACCTGGTGACCTTTGAGATGCCGGAGCTGATCGAAATCGCCAAAGCCCACAACTGCCACCCGGCCACCGTCTGCGTAAAATGGGCCGTGCAGCGCGGCCAGGTTCCCATCCCGTTCTCCGTTTTTGAAAACGAGTACGTCGGAAACTTAAAATGCGTCACCGAAGATTTCCTCACCGACGAAGAGATGGAAACTCTTAGAAAAGCGGACCGGAATTTCCGCCTGTTAAAAGGACAAGTTTTTCTGTGGGAAAGCGCAGAAGACTGGCGGGACATCTGGGATCGGGAAGAGTAACGCGAAACAGGACAGGCGCATTGGGTCTCCCCAAATGTACGCCTTCTAAACTGACGACAGAGCTTTTGCAGCAAAAAATTCCCCGGGATTCCTGCTCCCGGGGATATTTTTTCACAATCAGTCTACGCAGATCAGCTCATACTCCTTCGTGCCATAGCCCAGCTCCGCCGCCGCGTCAATGGTATGGGTTCCGTGGCGGGATTCCACCCGCTCGATGAAATGATCCCGTCCTGGGTCGTCGGACTGGTAAATCAGATCCATGCAGGCCTGGTCCAGCGCCACCGGGTCCAGAGACGACAGAATGCCAATGTCTTTCATGCAGGGATCTTCCGCCACCGCGCAGCAGTCGCAGTCCACCGACAGATTGCAGACCATATTTACAAACGCCGCGTTTCCTTTGAAGTATTCCATGACGCTGCCGGCCGCGTCCGCCATGGCCTCGCAGAATGCGTCCTGCTCCGCTACATGATCCCAGACAATGGTCTGATCGCCGGTAAAACCGCCGGAATGGATCAGCGCTTTCCCTTCCGTGGAAGCGCAGCCGATGGCCAGCTGCTTGAGCGCACCGCCGTAGCCTCCCATCGGATGGCCCTTAAAATGGGACAGAACCAGCATGGAATCGTAGTTGACGATGTTTTTTCCCACAAAGTTCTTCTTCATCACTTTTCCGTTGGGGATGGCCAGCTCCAGATCCGGCCCCTCCGCGTCCATCAGATCCACCTGGAAATACTCCGTCCAGCCATGCTCCTGCAAAAGCCGCTGGTGCTTCTCGGTGGAATTCCGCTCTCCGTCATAGGCCGTGTTGCACTCGACCACCGTGCCTTTTACCGCCTCCACCATGGGGCGCATAAACTCCGGGTGCAGATAATTCTGGTTTCCTTTTTCGCCGGAATGCACCTTCACCGCCACTTTCCCCGGAAGCTCCTTTCCCAGAGCCTTATACATCTCAATGACCGTCTCCGGCGTGATCTTTTTGGTAAAATACACTTTCGCTTTTTCCATATGAACTCCTCTCTCCTTCATTTGCGCTGTGCGTCAGCGCATAATTTTTAAATAATTATACATGCGTCTTTGGAATTTGTCCAATGCTTATTTCTAATAGCGCGTTATTCCTTACAGGCATAATTTATCCCTCACGCAGCAACCGCTCCAGCAGATATTCCCGGTTGTTGATAAAAAGCTCCGTCACCTGATAGCTCTCCGTCTCCTCATAATCCACAGCGCGAATCCGCCTCTCGTCGAAGGACAAAATCTCCCCGTCGGGAAATCCCAGCAGAATCGGCGAATGGCTGGCGATGAGAAACTGCGCCCCCCGCTCGGCCAACCGGTAAATCTCCAGCAAAAGCGTCAGCTGCCTTTGCACAGAAAGCGCCGCCTCCGGCTCATCCAAAATATACAGCCCATCCGGCCGAAAATGCTTCTGCGCCACGGCCAGGAAGCTCTCCCCGTGGGATTTTTGGTGAAGCTCCTCCGGCAGAACGCGGCCAAAGGGCTCCGACGCGTATTCCTCCTCTTTGGTGGCCACGTTGTAAAAGCTCTCCGCCCGGAGAAAATAACCCCACCTGGCCTTCCGGTACCCTTTCCCGATGCGCAGGGCCTGGCATAGCTCCGAATGGGAATCGTAGGTGGAAAAACTATAATTCTTTGTCCCGCCCTCCGCGTTAAAGCCATAGGCCACCGCCAACGCCTCCAGAAGCGTGGATTTCCCCGTTCCGTTTTCTCCCACGAAAAAAGTCACCGGTTTTAAAAACGCCAATTCCTCCAGCCCCTGCAGCGCCGCGATCTCCCGCAGATAGCTGCTTGGGGAAATTTTTTCCCAGTCTATGCTTATTTTCTGAATAAATAAATGATTCATGATTACAGAATAACAAATTTCGCGACGTTCGTAAACACAATTCTATGGGCATTTCACGGGGAAAACATTGATTATATATCAGAACAATGGTATTATAAGG
>CAOJVE010000128.1 GCA_948444865.1 uncultured Lachnospiraceae bacterium | reverse complement strand
AGAGCGCTGCTTTTGACTGTCACTTGCTTCTTCCTGGCTGCCAATGACTTAAGCGCCGCCTTTTTGGGAACCACTTTTATGGTAATCTTCGCTTCCGCTCTGTAGTACTTACTGTTTCCAGCCGCTGCGGCCGTGATCGTTGCCTGCCCCGGCTGAACGGCTGTGATTTTCCCGTTTTTCTTACCTACTTTTACAATATTTGCATTGGAGGATTTATAAGTGACCGCCGTCTTATTTCCTGTAACCTTCAAGGTCTTCGCAGATCCAACCGCCATTTTCGCAGATCCTGTTCCCGTAAATTTCAGGCTTTGCGGTCTTTTTGCAGTCACAACCGGAGGCGTCGGCGTTTCTGCAGGCTCTATGGTAAAGTTGACTGTCTTCGTCCCTGTGTAACTTTCCACTCCGGTTACGACGACAGACGCAGTCCCCGCTTCTATATTGTTCCTGTCTTCCAAAATATAATCCAGGCCAGCCACAAGCTCCGCGTCGCCGTCATTTACAGCCACGCCCGGCCTTTTTTCCGTGCCGTCGTAAACGAAGCTGTTTTCCAAAAGGATAACCGTGCAGTTTTGAATGTCTTTTTTCTCCACATCCTCTATCTCCCCAGCGTAGGGGTTGATCGCCAGCAATTCCTCATCGTTATAAGCATGGCAGTCGGGCGTGGCGCTGCTTGCCAGCGCATATGCAACGGCGCTGCCCGACAGCTGATTGACATTCACATTGTAAATTTTTTCTGATCCGCCTGGCAAATCCCCGACGGTTTCGTCGTAGACCACTACGCCATCCCGGCTGTCTGCGAATACCCGCATCCTCACGTTTCGGGCTGTGATCTTTGAGAGATTGCTGACTTTCAACGCAATATATTCATTGCCCGCGGCCATGTATCTCCCGTCTTCTTTTACGGAAATGTCTGTATACCCAATGACGATCTGCTGGACGTTATCTCCTCTTTCCGTCTCTCCATCCGCCCAGACCTCAACCTCGTAATTCGATATATCCGCGATGTCTTCCGGGACTGTAAATGCCGCCGGAACAGACAGGGAACCCGTCTGCCCAACGCCCAATCCGGCGTTCACGATCTGGCTGCTGATAAGAGAGCCGTCTTTTAACACATCCACATGGACATTCTCAACAGCCCGGCGCCCTTTGTTCGTCATCTGCAGTTCCAGACCCAAACCGGATCCCGGCTGAACGGCTTCATACGCATAATCCGCGCTGTCTAAAACAACGTCCACGTATCTCTCAACGCTCTCCTCCATAACAGAAGCGTAGCCGCCTTCGCTGCATCCATAAGACATGCGGATCTCACCATTCTCATCAATATATCCAGATGGGATGCTCACATCCGTGCCCTGGATGTTTTTCTGCAGCGCATACGGCTCTGACCATTTTCCGCTTTGATAGTCGACCGCATAAATATCCATGGCGCCCTGTTCGTTTGATTTTTTCCACAAAATGCTGCATTCGGCATTATCCGCATTTTGCAGGACTGAAAAATTATCGCCCACCCCGGATGGCAGATTTTCAGGATCGAATACATATTTCACATCTTCCGCGCGCCCCGTTTCTGTATAGGCAATGTTTCCTCCGCTATAGTAAAACAGCGTCTGCTTTCCGTCGAATCCCAGGATCCTGGCATTTGTGTTCACCGCGTCTGTATCCGCCAGTGGAACTGACGCGCCCTCTGTATATGCATACAATGCAATATCCTGCTGCGTTTCAAAATCCCCGTCTTTGTCCACGGAATAAACAATGATGTCTTTGCCGTCTAAAACGCCCGCCGCAAGAGAGATGATGTGCCCGGCGTCTATATCAAAGCTTCCGCTTTTCTCTGCGCCCGCGCCAACCGGGATCTCTGCATAATGAACGCTGTCTTTGCCCGCTTCTCCCTGTGCATTTCCATAGATGTAATTATTGGAATTGCTGTACCATACGACTTTTACCTTCTGGCCATTGTCGCTGATGCACACCGACGGTGAAAAAGCGCCTGGCTGTCCGGCCGGTGAATCATATAATTTCGTCACTTCGCCTGTAACCGCGTCAAGCTTGCAAAGACGTATTGTGCTGGATTCTACCATCTCAGGCAGTGACACGTCTTCAGAAAACTGCTTATCCATATTTTCCCACGCGACGTAAATGTCATTTCCGTCTGACGCAAGAGAGAATCCTACATCCGCCGTCCCGTCATCGTCCAGCTGGACTGGCTGGGTCCACGCGCCGTCCTCATATTTCTGGTATACGATCGTCGTCCGATCCGGATCGGCTCTTTTGCTGTCATCCGCCAGATAGAAACGGTGCCTTGACCCCTGCACGATCGTTTCCTGCACATCTGTATACATGGGCTCCAGCATGAGTAAATCCCCTGCGGCCATCGCCCTGTCGTTTGACAATTCTCTTCTTGAAAGAGTGAACGGAACCTCCTCGAAGGCGTTTTCCAGAAGATTTGCCCGCAGTTCCCTGCCTCTGTCGCTTTCCCAAATGGTCAGGTCGCCGGACGGGAACGACTTCTTTGCCTCAAATAATAAAAGCTTTAATTTTATGGCAACCGATCCGTTCAGCCACACTCTGTCATAAGGTCCCGTAAATCTGTGCTCCCAGCTTAATTTCAGCGCGCCCTCGGCCGAAACGGAAACGGCGCCTTTTACGCCGACGCCCCCTTCCACGCTCAGCTGGAAAGAAGGCTTGATCGTGCAGTCTCCGCCTACAAAAGAGAAATTGCCATCGCCGAATACAAGATTTCCTTTTATCTGCGTCGCGATTTCGCCTTTTTCACCCACGTTTATGTAGATCGGCACCGCGCTGACAAAGATATAATGGGTGAAATCCTTTTCTTCCTGCAGTTCCAGAATAATCCCTACTTCAACATTCAGATTTCCATTGGAATCCGCAACGCCTTCTCCATATCCGGTCAGGTTGCATTTAAGCTTCAGCGGGCCGGCTCCAAAATTGCCGCCGCGGCTGCCGCCAAATGCATCACATAATTCATGCAACTTGGAAACTTTATCTATATTTTCCAGCATATCGTTATAGGATTTTTCAAATTTATCCCATGCATCGCCGTCCGAAGAGTCGTTCAGATCCCCGTTAACGGAAACTCTGAACTTGCCGCCTTCTTCCACTTTCACAGCTACGGGCAGGGCATCCACAATGCCGAAATTAAATTCCGCCCCGCCCAGGATAAACACATCCTCGGGAACCGTGAACTTAATCTTATCTCCGATTTCTATAGACCCTTTGGCCGAATCCGCCGCGCTGAATGTGGGTGTGGCGATTTTCAGGCCGAGAGTCGCTTTCTTTGAACCCAGTCCGCCGCTTGGAATCTGAAGCTCCACTTTTTTCCCTGCGGAAAGGCCCACGATGCGGGGCGTTCTGTATGGGTTCCCCTTTTTATCTTTTGTCACGATCGGGATCTCAAATACGCCGTCTTTCGATTCGTATTTCACAGAACCGGCCTGCACAAGACGATAGGCGTTCGCGTCGCCTGTGTTTTCCACCCGGATCGTGATGGAATCATCCGCCTCTTCTCCCTGGTCCGCTTCATCATAGTAAACATAAGTGGTCAGCAAGTCGTACATACTGGCCCCGCTTTGCATGACCACGCTTTGTATAGACGGCTCCTGGGGGGCATTTACATCGACGATCCCGATGCCGGTAAAGCTTCCGCACAAAACATTTCTGATCATCTCCGCGGTTATGTACCCGTCTTTTATAACCTTTACGGTCACCTGTTCCCCGTTTTTCTCCTCGAAATCATCGAATACCGCAAGGCCATTTTCACCTGTCCTTACAGAAACGTCTCCGATCACAACTTCCGCGTCGGCTATAGCCTGTTCTGTAAGGCTGTCATATACCAATACTCCATACTGGGATTCATCAATGGTTTCCACGCCCTCGCCGGACATCAGGTTACTGTTGACCCCATAATAAGTGCAGACATTCGTCTGAGCCGATGGATTTATGTTAACCGGATCAAAATAGACGGCAACCGCGCTGTCGCCAAATTCCCTGTCGTTTATTTCATAGTCATAATCTGTATCCGTAATATAATCCCATCTAGCAAACTGCACTTTATCCGGCCTTCGGTCATTCCCGAGATACAGGCTTCCCGTGGCAAAAGTCGTCGGCTCCTCAAGATTGTCGTAAACCTGGTACGTGGGAGTCACTTCCCGGCCTCTTAATTCCAGTTCAGAAGTGACGTTGCCATGCCCAACGACTTTAAACGGCGCGTCATCGTTGTCGGCAAGCATCGTGTCCATCATAATGCGAACGCCTGCTTTTTGCGCAGCCTGCCCCATATTTTCTATCTTATAACTGATTTTTACAGTGTCCGCCCGTCCCTGCGCTCCCTGGATAAATTCCAGATACTGCGTGATCCGAAAATGATACGCCTCCTCATTGTCAAAAAAACCTTCCGCTTCCATGACCGATGTGACCGTCCTGTTTACTGTGTCATATATATTGCTGTCGGCCTTAAATACTAAGTCTCTTGTATCCCCCTCGCTGGACATCATGCGGATCGTGCTGAATGACGTTCCCGGATCGTCATGCCCGTAGAGCAGGATCGCGCCATTGTCGCTTGTATAATCGGGATTCCCCTCCACATTTCCGATGGTAAAACGCCCGTTGGAGTCTACCATAAATTCCAGGTATTCATTCCCGATCATTGTCTGCTCGGATGTAGCGCCGGCGCGTTCTTCACGGTCTTCTTCTATTTTCCTCAAATACTCTTGATGCGCTTCTTCTTTCTTCTTTGGGGCATATTCCGGGGCGTCCGATATGTCCGCCTCCTCATTTCCCGCCTCGGGCTTTGCCGGCTCTTCCACAATCTCCGGCAGGGACTCCTGCTCGCCAACTTCCAGGTCTGCGTTCTCCCCTTCTGTATTTTCCATCTCCTCGCCGCCGACCGTCACATTGCTGTCATTTTCTGAAATCTCATTTTCCGAAATGCTCTCCTGCGCATTCGCGGCCGCCAGCAGCTCCCCTGTCTGGCAGCCCAACAATGTCCCCGTCAACGCCAGGCATATGATCATTTTTACTATTTTTTTCTTCATACCTATTTCCTTTCCTGTTCTCATGCACAATGCCCTGTTCTTCTGTTCTTTTACGTAACCATTTTCATTCTTCATCCCCTCCTCTGCCACTCAGAAAAAAGCGCGTCTTAACATTCATTTATCATTATACCCTCCCCCGAGATAATTTGTCCATAATTTTCCATTCATTTTTTATAAAATATTCTTTTGCTAAATATATCCCTAAACCAATTAATGATATGTCCCTTTAGCGCTTCACTCAGCGCCTTTCAAAGCCATTTTTCCCGACTCCCGGGCGACCGCGTAAATCCTCTCGCTGCGGGGACTGGGGGGACGGCGGGTAAACGCGTCGTAAGCGGCCAGAAATTCCAGGCCCGCCTTTTTCAGCAGATCTTCCACTTCTTCCAGCGTATACGCCTTCTGGCAGTGGAGCTCCTCCCGCTTCCGGTAGCGCCCGTCCGCTTCCCGCAAAAAAAGAGTCAGCTGATAGACGTTGATGCGCTCCTTATGGTCGTACTCATTTACCCAAATGAAGCTGGCCTCCTCCCGGTCCTCCGCAATCGTGCAGTCACCTAAAATTTCTTTATATTTATAAACTGTATTAAAGTCAAAGACAAATATCCCGCCCGGGTCCAGGTAATTATTGACCAGCAAAAACGTCTGGAGCAAATCCTCCGGCTCGGTAATGTAATTCAGCGAATCGCAGACGCAGACGACCGCCCGGACCGTGCCGTACAGCTCGAACTCCCGCATATCCTGGAGCAGATACAAAATATCCAGCCCGGCGGCGTCCCGCTTCTCCACAGCCGCCTGGAGCATCTCCGGCGAGGAATCCACCCCGATCATATCGTAGCCCGCCTGGGCCAAAAGCTGGGTTATGCTGCCCGTGCCGCAGCCCAACTCCAGCGCAAGCCCCTTTGCAATGCCCTGCTCCCGCAGAATCCCGCAAATATATTCCGCCCATTTTTCATAAGGAATATTGTCCATAAACATATCGTAAACCTCCGCAAAACTCCCGTACGCGCAGGAGCGTCCACTTGGATCCATATTTTGCGCCTCCTGTCATTTTTTTCTCAGTATAGCTTCTTTTATTTCATCCCGCAATCCCCGCGTTTTTAAAAAAATAAATTTTTTTCAAAAAAGCCCTTGACTTTTCGGGACCGCTGGAGTAGAATACTTTTTGTCGCTAAGGAAAATATTTCTTGCGGGTGTAGTTCAGTGGTAGAACACTAGCCTTCCAAGCTAGATATGTGGGTTCGATTCCCATCACCCGCTTGTGCGTGAATGGCTCAGTTGGTAGAGTACGACCTTGCCAAGGTCGGGGTCGCGGGTTCGAGTCCCGTTTCACGCTTTTCTCTTTCAAGTCCTCATACTACGTGGGGACTTGCTTGTTTTATCTTTTCTGCATTATTCTTTGTTCTTTGCTGACTGCGCCTTTTTTACCATATAGTTTTTAGCGTATTTGAAAATTCATTCACGATATCCGCACGCCCTGCTTTGCGGTCAATCTGTCCCGTTTTCGGCCCGCGCGGCCCGCCGCGTCACACTCACTCTGGGCAGATTTCCCATATCATACCCTATTAGCGCAAAAAGCAATTTTCAAACACGCCCTACAACACCGTGGAGGTTTTTTATGGAATTTCACAAAGATCAAGTGGTGACCGTCGCCATTGAGGACATGGGAAAAGACGGGGCCGGCATCGGCAAGGCGGACGGCTATGCCCTTTTTATCAAAGACGCCGTAATCGGCGACGTGGTTCAGGCCAAGATCATGAAAACAAAGCGCCACTACGGCTATGCCCGGCTGACAAAGATTTTAGAGCCTTCTCCCCACCGGACAGAACCGCTCTGCCCTTTCGCCCGGCAATGCGGCGGCTGCCAGCTTCAGGCCCTGGCCTATCCCCAGCAGCTGTCCTTTAAGGCAAACGCCGTCCGTCAGAATCTGGAGCACATCGGCGGACTGCCAAACCCGCCCATGGAGCCTATCATCGGCATGGAAAATCCGTTTCGCTACCGCAACAAAGCCCAGTTCCCGGTGGGCCGCGACAAAGACGGCCAGATTATCACAGGCTTTTACGCCGGACGCACCCACAAAATCATCCCCAACCGGGAGTGCCATCTGGGCGTCCCCCAGAACCGGCCCATCCTGGACATCATCATCGACCATATGGAAAAATACCGCATCCCGCCCTACGACGAGATGAGCGGCAAAGGGCTGGTCCGCCACGCGCTGATCCGCTGCGGATTCCAGACCGGCCAGATCATGGTCTGCCTGATTGTCAACGGGAAAAGCCTTCCTCACGCAAAAGAGCTGGCCGGGCGGCTGCGCGCCCTCCCAGGCATGACCAGCATCCTGTTGAATCAAAACGAACAGCGAAACAATGTGATCCTGGGCGAGAAAACCGCACTGGTCTGGGGAAAACCATACATTATCGACCGCATCAAAGATCTGGAGTTTTGCATTTCCCCCCAGTCCTTCTTCCAGGTGAACCCGCAGCAGACAGAGAAAATGTACGAAAAAGCCCTGGAATACGCCGCCTTAACCGGCGCCGAAACCGTCTGGGACCTGTACTGCGGCATCGGCAGCATTTCCCTGTTCCTGGCCAGACACGCCAGAAAGGTCTACGGCGTGGAGATCGTCCCCCAGGCTGTGGAAAATGCCCGGGAAAACGCCCGTTTAAACGAGCTGGGCAACGTGGAATTTTTCACGGGGAAGGCCGAGGAGATCCTGCCCGCCAAATACCGGGACGGCCAGATGCGCGCCGACGTCATCGTCGTGGACCCGCCGCGCAAAGGCTGTGACGCCGCCCTTTTGGACACGATCCTTCTGGCGAAACCGCCGCGTGTCGTGTACGTAAGCTGCGACAGCGCAACCCTGGCCCGCGACGTGAAATACTTAAGGCAGGGCGGATACGAACTGAAAAAGGCCTGCCCTGTGGACAACTTCCCCATGACCTGCCACACAGAAACGATCTGTCTTCTGGAACATTCTTAAAAAATCATCCGCATGCAGCAACAAGCGGCGCAAATTCCCATTTCCGCGCCGCTTCTTTTCAAAAATCATTTTTCAAAATTAAACCCATATTTCTAAAAACAAACCTAAAAACAATATTTTCAAATCTAAATTTTTTCTAAGGCCTAAGGCATACCCTTCAGGCATCCCATCCTGGCCAGTCGGTCGGTTCA
>CAOJVE010000127.1 GCA_948444865.1 uncultured Lachnospiraceae bacterium | reverse complement strand
TTCCCAAATAAATGGGGTCTAAATCCAAAGACCTGCATCTTTTCAATACTGGCACTCGATTTACTGCCATGCTTAGCTACCTCCTATTAACTCTTACTGCTCTCATAAGTAAACGAATCTATACTCTACGACGTTTCGGTGGACGGCAACCATTGTGGGGAACAGGGGTCACGTCACGGATGCTGGTAACTGTCAGACCGCATGCCTGCAGAGCGCGGATCGCAGCTTCCCTTCCGGAACCGGGTCCTTTTACCATTACATCCACAGTTTTCAGACCATGCACCAAAGCAGCCTTCGCAGCCGTTTCCGCCGCCATCTGCGCTGCATAGGGAGTAGATTTCCTTGAACCCTTGAATCCCAGGCCGCCGGCGCTTGCCCATGAAAGAGCGTTTCCTTCCGTATCCGTCAAAGTAACAATGGTGTTGTTAAAAGATGACTGGATATGTGCCTGTCCTCGTTCAACGTTTTTCTTGACACGACGTTTTGTCGTTTTCTTTGTCGCTTTTGCCATTTAAACTAACCTACACTTTCTATACATTTTTCCATATTAACAGTTATAGCTTTTTTATTTCTTCTTATTTGCCACCGTTCTCTTGGGACCTTTACGCGTTCTGGCGTTTGTCTTGGTGTTCTGTCCCCGAACCGGAAGCCCCTTTCTGTGACGGATGCCTCTGTAGCATCCAATCTCCTGGAGCCTCTTGATGTTCATGGCGATTTCCCTGCGCAGATCACCTTCCACTACGCAGTTTTCTTCCATCACTTCACGTATTTTGTTTACTTCCTCGTCTGTCAGATCTCTGACACGGGTATCCGGGTTCACTCCGGCTTTCTTAAGCAACATGTTTGAAGTGGATCTGCCGATACCATAAATATAGGTCAGACCGATCTCTACACGTTTGTCCCTTGGTAAGTCCACACCAGCTATACGAGCCATAGAATTTCCTCCTAAATCTTTCTCTTACAAGATATTCAAATATTTTTCCTAACTGGGGCGCAAGATGTGCGCCCAGCCGCATTAAAATACACGCAGCCTTTCCGGGGATGCCCCGGTATTAGGCGTATGAATGTGAAGACTGTTCCGTACTGTTCGCATGGCAGCGCTTTTGTCAAACACTGCATCTACATTATATAAACAGCAGAACAACACACCCGTGTGGTTCCTACTGCTGCGCTTAAACTTTGAAAATTTGTAACGCCTTAGCCTTGTCTTTGCTTATGCTTGGGATTTTCACAGATGACCCTGATTCTTCCCTTTCTCTTGATAATCTTGCATTTATCGCAAATGGGCTTTACAGATGATCTTACTTTCACTGGAAATCCTCCTTCCGTTATCAAATCTGCCGCTCTGTGTAAAACACAAAAGTTCGTCTAATATTGTATCAAAATATTTTCCATTATGCAAGCATTTTTTATTTATCTCTCCATATAATCCGTCCCTTTGACAAATCATAGGGAGAAAGCTCAATGGTAACTTTATCACCAGGCAAAATACGGATAAAATTCATGCGAAGTTTTCCGCTAATATGGGCCAACACCACATGTTTATTTTCCAACTGCACTTTAAACATGGCATTGGGCAGCTTCTCGAGCACAACGCCTTCTACTTCGATTACATCTGCTTTCGACATGGAAACCTCCTATGGATTGATTATTCTAATGATTGCGTCAGCGTTAAGATCTCGGGCTCTCCGTCCGTTATCAAAATAGTATTTTCATAATGCGCGGACAAAGACCCGTCTTCCGTCGCCACTGTCCATTCATCATCCAGCCACACCACATCCGCACGTCCTTCATTGATCATCGGCTCAATGGCAAGAGTCATGCCTGCATACAGCTTCATCCCCCGCCTTTTCTGTTTGAAATTGGGTATCTGGGGCTCCTCGTGAAGCTTGGTGCCAATTCCATGGCCCACCAGATCCCGCACCACGCCATAGCCGTAGCTCTCCGCATAAGCCCCGATGGCGCCGGAAATCTCAAATAGATGATTCCCCGCTTTTGCATATTTCAAACCTTCAAAAAAGCTCTGTTTGGTTACTTCAATAAGCTGGCGGGCCTCGTCGGAAATCTCTCCCACTCCGTAGGTCCTGGCCGCGTCGGAATGATACCGCTTATGAATCAGACCCGCGTCCAGACTGATGATGTCTCCTTCTTTGAGCTTTCGTTTTTTAGAAGGTATTCCATGAACCACTTCATCATTAATAGAAGTGCAAAAAGAAGCTGGAAATCCATTGTAATTCAGGAAATTCGGCACACATCCCAGGCTGCGGATCATATCCTCGCCCGCTTTGTCGATCTCCCAGGTGGAAACGCCCGGCTTAATCATTTTCGCCAGCTCATTGTGCACTTTCTCCAAAAAGTGTCCGGCTTCCCTCATTAGCTTTATCTCACTCGATGACTTAATTGATACTGACATCCCTATTCTCCTAAAATTGCCGTAATCTGCGAGAACACTTCATCCAATCCCTGTGTCCCGTCTACTTCTTTCAAGACTTTCTTCTGTGCGTAATAATCAATCAGAGGCTGTGTCTGCTCGTGATAAACTTTCAGACGCTTCTTCACCGTCTCTGGCTTATCATCGTCACGAAGGATCAGCGCCTCCCCGCAGGAATCGCAAACTCCTTCCTTCTTCGGCGCCGCATACTGCAGATGATATGTAGCCCCGCATTTTACACAAGCCCTTCTGCCAGACATCCTGTTTATAATATTTTCATCCGGGACATCGACATTGACGGCATAGTCGATCTGACTGTCGCTCTTTTTTAACGCCTCGTCCAAGCTCTCCGCCTGGGGGATCGTCCTTGGAAAACCGTCCAGCACATATCCCTTCTGGGCATCCGGCTCCTGGAAACGGTCCATCACCAAGCTCACGGTCAGCTCATCGGGCACCAGCATTCCCTGGTCCATATAAGATTTCGCTTTCTTTCCCAGCTCTGTTCCGTTCTTGATGTTCGCCCGGAAAATATCCCCGGTGGAAATATGGGGAATCCCGTATTTCGCCGCTATTTTCTTCGCCTGCGTTCCTTTGCCTGCCCCTGGCGCGCCCAACATAATGATCCTCATATCCTTAAAACCTCCTGCCATACACGAATATTATCAAAGGCTGCGGTGTTGCCACCACAACCTCCTTTTTTGCGTCTATTCATTTAAGAAACCTTTGTAATTACGCACCAGCATCATGGATTCAATCTGTTTAATTGTCTCCAAGACCACCCCAACCACGATGATGATGGAAGTTCCTCCAAATGATACCTGCGCGCCAAACACTCCGTTAAAGAAGAACGGAATTATGGCAACGATCACCAGACCCGCAGCGCCGATAAAAATAATATAGTTCAAAATCTTTGTCAGATAATCCGTGGTCGCCTTTCCCGGACGAATGCCAGGTATGAACCCGCCCTGTTTCTTCATATTGTCCGCCACCTCTATGGGATTAAAGGTGATGGATGTATAGAAATAGGCAAAAAAGATCACCAACACCACATATATAACCAATCCAATGGAGTAAATGGGCCTTTCCGGGTTACACCAGTTGTTGGAAGACAATAGCCGCAGAACTTCGCTTCCCATGCCTGTTCCCTCTGTCCTTCCCAGGAATGAGGCGATTACCATGGGGAATGACATAATGGAGGATGCGAAGATAATAGGAATAACGCCCGCCGTATTTACCTTCAGCGGAATATGTGAGGACTGTCCCCCCACCATTTTCCTGCCCTGCATCTTCTTGGAATACTGCACCGGAATCCTTCTGGTGGCATCGTTCAAAATCAATACGAACACAACCATCGCCAGCACGATCGCGCAGATGATCAGTGCGGCAAGAGCTCCTTTTGCAATCGTCTTTCCTTTCACAAACGTCTCGTACAACCCCGCGAAATCATTGGGCATCGTAGACACAATATTCACTGTCAAGACAATGGAGATTCCGTTTCCCACGCCTTTCTCCGTTATGCGTTCTCCGATCCACATCAACATGGCGGAACCGGCCGTCATGCACACAACCACAACCAACGCAGCCCCGATTTTCTCGGGCATGGACGAATCCGATCCGGCGGACAATGCCGGGATCAATCCCTGACGGCCAAATCCAATGGACATGGCGATGCCTTCAAAAACAGAAAGGCCGATGGTCAGATAACGTGTGATAGACGCAATTTTCTTCCGTCCTTCTTCACCGTCTTTATGCATTTCCTCTAACTTAGGAATAGCGATGGTCAACAGCTGCATGATGATCGAGGACGTAATATACGGAGTGATGTTCAGCGCAAATATGGACATCTGCGTAAAAGATCCCCCGGTAAATGCATCGAAAAAGTTAAACGCGTCACCAGACTGGCTGTCAAACCAGTTCTTAAAGTATTCCCCGTCTGTCCCAGGGACTGGCAATTGTGACCCAATTCGGATCACAACAATCATAAGTAAAAGGAAAAATAATCTTCGCCTGATATCTTTTACTTTGAATACGTTTGCCACGCCTTCTAACATTAAACCACCTCTGCCGTTCCGCCAGCCGCTTCGATTTTCTCTTTCGCGCTGGCGCTAAATGCGTTGACTTTGACATGAAGCTTCTTTGTCAAATCTCCGTTTCCAAGGATTTTCACGCCGTCCTTTTTATGGGAGATTGCGCCGCTTTCTAAAAGCGCTTCCACGGTAACTTCCGCTCCGTCTTCAAAACGCTCCAGCTCTTTTACATTGATGGCTACGATTTCTTTTGAATTTCTATTTGTAAACCCTCTTTTGGGAATACGTCTGTACAAAGGCATCTGACCGCCTTCAAATCCGGCTTTTTTTGCGCCGGAACGGGCTAACTGGCCTTTATGTCCTTTGCCGGCGGTTTTTCCGTTTCCAGAACCATGGCCGCGGCCTCTTCTGAAACGGTCATGTGTGGCGCCTTCTGCCGGTTTCAAGTTATATAATTCCATTTCAACGCCTCCTTTAGTCTTCTACCTGCACTTCTTCAACCTTCACCAGATGCTGTACTTGCTTAACCATGCCTCTGATCGCAGGATTATCCGGCATAATCACAGTTTTGTTAAGCTTGCGCAGTCCCAAAGATTTCACTGTTTTTCTGTGTTTTGGAATCGCGCCAATAGTAGATCTTACAAGCGTAATTTTTAATTTATCCGCCATTTTTCACCCCTCCTTATCCAACAACTTCTTCTACGGATTTTCCACGGAGCCTTGCCACTTCTTCCGGAGTTTTTAATTGGCTTAAGCCCGCCATTGTCGCAAGCACAACATTCTGCTTGTTATTGGAACCGAGCGATTTTGTTCGGATATTCTTAATTCCCGCCAGCTCAATCACCGCACGCGCAGGTCCTCCGGCGATTACGCCAGTACCGTCTGGAGCTTTCTTCAAAAGCACCTGTGCGCTTCCGAATTTGCCGATAAAGTCATGGGTGATACTGCCATTGTCGTCTCTGGCCACGGAAATCATTTTCTTCATGGCATCTTCTTTTCCTTTACGAATCGCTTCGGGAATTTCTGTGGCTTTGCCCAGGCCAGCGCCCACATGCCCGTTGCCGTCGCCTACCACTACAAGCGCTGTAAAACGGAAATTACGACCGCCCTTTACAACTTTCGTTACACGTTTAATGGATACTACTTTATCTTCCAACTCAAGCTGACTGGCATCAATGATATTGCGTTTCATGTGTTTTTTCCTCCCTTTCTAGAATTCCAACCCAGCTTCTCTTGCTGCATCAGCTAAAGCCTTCACTTTTCCATGGTATAAAAAACCACCTCTGTCGAAAACAACCTTCTTGATGCCTTTTTCAATTGCTCTCTTGCCGATCACTTCGCCTACTTTTTGGGCGGCCTTCGTGTCATTGGTATGCTCCAGCTCTGCCTTTACGTCTGCCTGGAGAGTTGACGCGGATACCAGGGTATGGCCAATCGAATCATCAATGATCTGCGCATACACGTGACTGTCGCTTCTGAATACGGCTAAACGGGGAGTCTGTGCTGTGCCGCTTAGGCGATGACGTATTCTTCTATGCTTTTTCTGACGAACTTTCGCTCTTGAAACCTTCTTAACCATTTTTCATACCCTCCTTATTTATTTCTTACCGGTTTTACCCACTTTACGTCTGATCACCTCATCGACATACTTGATGCCTTTGCCCTTATAAGGCTCCGGTCTTCTCTTATCCCGGATCTCAGCGGCATACTGACCCACGCGCTGCTTGTCAATGCCCTCAACGGTGATTTTATTTCCGTCCACTTTGACTTCCAGGCCTTCTGGGTCTTCCATCTCCACCGGATGCGAAAAGCCGAGATTCAGCACCAGCTTTTTCCCCTGTTTTGCGGCACGGTAGCCCACGCCGTTAACTTCCAGCTCTTTTTTATATCCTTCCGTCACGCCTGTCACCATGTTCTGAATCAAAGATCTGGTCAGGCCGTGCAGAGATTTCATCTTTTTAACGTCACTGGGACGGGTCACTAAAACGGCCCCATCTTCCAGCTTAATCTCCATTTCCTGCGGAAGCGCCTGCTCCAATGTTCCTTTCGGGCCTTTCACAGTTACATGGTTCTTTTCCGTGATATCTACAGTTACTCCGGCAGGTACGGTTACCGGTAATCTTCCGATACGTGACATTACGATTTTCCTCCTTACTTAGATTGTCGGAAGGGGCTCAAACAAGTCTTCCCCCCTCTGTTTTCAGTTTTAAACAATGCCCTGTGTCTACCAGACAAACGCCAGAACCTCGCCGCCTACACGCTCTTTTCTGGCTTCTTTATCTGTGATCACGCCTTTGTTGGTGGAGAGAATGGCGATCCCCAGTCCGCCCAGAACTTTCGGCAGTTCATCCTTGCCCACATAGATGCGCAGACCCGGTTTGGAAATTCTCTTCAAGCCGGTGATAATTTTCTCATTTTTGTCTTCGCCGTATTTTAATGTGATGCGGATGGTCTTAAAGCTTCCGTCTTCCACCAGGTCATATTTTTCGATATAACCTTCGTCCAGTAAAATATTTGCGATGGCTATTTTCATCTTAGATGCAGGAACATCTACAGTATCATGTTTTGCAATATTGGCATTGCGGATTCTTGTAAGCATATCCGCAATTGGATCACTCATTGTCATGTAAGTTTCCTCCTCATTCCTTGTTAGACTTTACATGTGCAGTTTTTACCAACTGGCTTTCTTGACGCCGGGTATCTGGCCTTTATACGCCAATTCGCGGAAACAGATTCTGCAGATCCCATATTTTCTCAGATAAGCATGGGGGCGGCCGCAGATTCTGCAACGACTATATTCCCTGGTGGAAAATTTTGCTTTGCGCTGTTGTTTGATTTTCATTGCTGTTTTTGCCATGAACTTTTCCTCCTAAATTTCTTAACTTGCAAATGGCATATTAAATAACCGCAACAATTCACGAGCTTCTTCATCTGTCTTGGCTGTGGTAACGAAGATCACATCCATGCCTCTGACTTTATCAATTTTGTCGTATTCGATTTCCGGGAAAATCAACTGCTCTTTAATTCCCAGCGCATAGTTGCCTCTGCCGTCAAACGCATTGGGATTCACGCCGCGGAAGTCACGCACGCGGGGAAGGGCCAGGTTGATCAGCCGATCCGCAAATTCATACATTTTTTCGCCGCGCAGCGTTGTCTTACAGCCAATCGGCATGCCTTCCCGAATCTTAAAGTTAGCCACGGATTTCTTGGCTTTACAAGAAATGGCTTTCTGGCCGGTGATCAGTTCCATGTCCGCAATGGCGGAATCCAGGATCTTCGCGTTTTCCTTGGCTTCACCAACACCCATATTTACAACAATTTTATGAAGTTTCGGCACTTCCAGTACATTTTTATATCCAAACTTTTTCATCATGGCGTCTACGATTTCTTTTTCGTAAAACTCTCTAAGCCTGCTCACTTATTTTGCCCTCCTCTCCCTTAATCAATAACGTCTCCGGTTTTCTTGGCCACGCGGACTTTGCGGCCATCCTCCAGAATCTTGAAGCCAATTCTGGTCGGCTGCCCTTTGTGCAGATACATCACGTTGGATATATCGATGGGGGCTTCCTTCTGGATGATCCCGCCCTGCTGATTCATCACAGAGGGTTTTGTATGCTTGGTCACTTTGTTTACGCCGTCCACGAGAACTCTGTGGTTCTCTCTGTCGATGGCGAGGACTTTTCCTTCTTTGTCTTTATCTTTGCCGGCAATTACCCTTACGGTATCGCCTTTTTTAATTTTTAACATAAGTCTATGCACCCTCCTATAATACTTCCGGAGCGAGAGAAACGATCTTCATGAAATGTTTCTCACGCAAGTCACGAGCTACCGGTCCAAAAATACGGGTTCCCCTGGGGGTCATATCGTCTTTG
>CAOJVE010000126.1 GCA_948444865.1 uncultured Lachnospiraceae bacterium | reverse complement strand
AACCGCCTGCTCATTTTGCCCGGGAGGCCCTCCTTCTAATTGCGCGCCGGATTTCTGCCTGACAGGCATAATCCCTGTCAGGTCCCCCAGCGCTATTCCCGCCAGAAACAACAGGCACAGCCAGCACATGGGCCGTTTCACTGTTTACCCACTTCCTTTCTCTCGTCAATCAGTTCCTTGTTTTTTTCATAAAACTGGTCAAAATTCATCTTCTCCCCGTAAGTAACGTCCGTAATCCCCTCGATGGATAGCTGCACTTTTTCCACGCGGCAGGTGTCAATCAGCGAATTTACGATGGAGTAGATCGGCAGCTCTTCCTTCAGAGGCAGCGCCTCTTCCACAAAGCTCCGGCCGAAATTCACATAGCAAATCCCGTCTGTGGCAGTCACGGACACAATTTTCGCGCCGGGGGGCAGCGTGGGACTGGCGTCGCTTTTGGGTCCTTTTAAAAGCTGCTCCACCACCACCGTCTCCAGCGGCACATTTCGGTCGAAATACACTTTGCGCTCCTCTTTTACCAGCTTTTCGCCGTCCTCGCTGGCAAAGTAAAGCGTCATGTCATCCTCCTGATAGGAGTTTAAGTTCTCCCCGGAACTCTCCAGAAAACTCTCCTCATTCATAATGCCGATGGGCTTTTTGTTGGAGTCCAGAAAAGGCTTGCTGTCCACCTGGAACTTCACATACTGGATATCCGGAAGCTGAGCGAATATCTTCACCACGCCCGCCCGGACCAGCACTTCCCGCGCCGCGTCCATCCGCAGGTATTCCTTGCTGAAATCCAGATTCAAAACCCCGTCGTAAACGCTGTGGGTAGTAATCTCCACGTCTTCCGGCAGCAGACTGATGTCGTCTTCTTTATGTTCTTTATTGTTCAGCAGCTTCATAAAATCCTGGATCATGTACTCCGTGGTTTCTTTCTCTGGTATATAAGCCGCTTTAATCAACTCGGTCTTTGTCTGATCGATATAGTAAAAATAATAATCCGAATCCGGCGCGTCCTCCCCACGCCCTGGCAGGGAGCATCCGGTCAGGGCAGTCAAAAGCAGAAAAAATAAACAAACCCACTTTTTCATGGCAACCTCTTTCATGGAATATATAGGATCGGAATCCGCACGGTAAACGTGGTCCCTTCCTCTTCCCTGCTATTTACATTAACCGTTCCATGGTGCATCACAATGGCGCTTCTGGCAATGGACAGGCCCAGACCGGTGCCGCCGATTTCCCGGGAATGGGACTTATCCACCCGGTAAAACCGCTCGAAGATTTTCTCCAGAGAATCCTCGGGAATCCCCATGCCCGAATCCGAAACCGTCACATAGAAATACTTATGATCCGCGTCCAGCGATGCCCGCACCCATCCGTCGTCCACATTGTATTTGATTCCGTTTTCCACCAGGTTGGAGATGGCCAGCGTAAACTTCACCTCGTCCACATCGGCCTCCACCGGGCGGAAGCTGTCCAGGATCAGATCAATGTTGCGCTTGTCCGCGATGGGCCGCATCCGTTTTAAGATGCGCTCCAGCAAATCATTGATGTTCAAACGCTCTATATGAAGCTCCGAAGCCCTCTTATCCAGCTTCACCAAGGAGAGCAGATCCGTGATAATCTTGCTTTCCCGGTCAATCTCCGCCGTTATGTCCCGTAAGAATTCCTGGTACAGCTCCTCCGGAACGTTCTCCTGCCCCACAAGGGAATCCGCCAGCACTTTCATGGAAGTCATCGGGGTCTTCAGCTCATGGGACACGTTGGAGACAAATTCCTGCCTGGACTCATCCAAAATCTTCATCCGGTTCAGCATCTTATTGAACGCGTCCGTGATAAGCTCCGTCTCCGTATAGTCTTTTACGAAAATATCCCCTTTCTGATACCCGTCGGTTATTTCCTCAATGGCTTTTGTGATTTTGTTGAAAGGCTTCACCAATATCCGGGATGCAACGTACGAGAACACCACCACAATCAACGCGATAATCCCCTGAAACAGCATGCCGTTTCTCTCCAGAAATTCAATAGACGAAGAAATCTCCCCCGTAGAAATGCTCACAAGCATAACCCCCTGCACATCCTTTTGCCCGGGGTTTTTAAGCGGAATGGTCAATTCCAGATAATCATTTTTCTTATTGTAATTGCTGGTGTGCCGCCCGTCCATACACCGGATCACGTCGGCGGCGACCACCGTCTTGCCCTCATCCAGCCCATAGGTGTCCTTTACAATCTTAAAGTAATTGTTGATCAGCAGAATCCTCCCGTTATAGACATTGGAGAGGACTTCCAGCTGCTTTTCAATCACATTGGACTTCGGGTCTTCCAGATAGCCCGCGCCCATGAGCTGGTTGCAGAGAATGTCACACTGATTCCGCACATTGCTGATGCGCAGGGAAACAGCGCGCTTCTCATAGGACTGTATAACCGCTTTCGATAAAATGACGCCAGGCACGATCCCCAGCGCGATCATGATGATCATGATGCGAAAGCGCACGCTATTGAAGAAATTCATTCTTTTTCTCAGCATCCCATGCACAACCTATCCCTGGAAATAATAACCCACACCCCATTTGGTGTGCACATATTTCGGCTCACTGGGGTTCGTCTCAATCTTCTCCCGAAGCCTGCGGATATGCACATCCACGGTCCGCACATCCCCCGGATACTCATAACCCCACACAATATTCAGAAGGTTCTCCCGGCTGTATACTTTGTTGGGGTTGAAAACTAAAAGCTCAAGCACGTCAAACTCCTTGGCGGTCAGATTAATCTCCCGTCCGGCAATGAACACGCGCCTTCCCTCGCAGTCCAAGCGCAGCTCGCCCACTTCCACGGTTTTTGCCTTTTCCTGGGCATTGCCCTCCTGGTGGGCGCGGCGCATAATCGCCTTAATGCGCGCCTTCACCTCCAGAATATTAAAGGGTTTGGTGATGTAATCATCGGCCCCGTATTCCAGTCCCATAATTTTGTCCATATCTTCGCCCTTGGCCGTCAGCATGACAATGGGAACATTAGAGAAATCCCGGATCTGCTGGCAGACCTCCAGCCCGTCCATTTTCGGCAGCATAATATCCAGCAAAATAATATCGTAATGATTTTCCTGGGCAAGCTCCAGGGCTTCTTCTCCGTCGTAAGCGCAGTCCACCTTCATGTCGTCCTGTTCCAGGCTGAAGCGAATGCCCTTTACAATCAATTTCTCGTCTTCTACCACCAATACCCTTTTACTCATGAATGATTCCCCTCCAAATCAAAGCCTCTTTTTATTTATCCAACAGAGATCGCGTCTCTGATTTTATTGAATACGCCGTCCTTGATGCCGTCCACCTGCTTAATGTCTTCGATGGACCCAAATGCGCCATAGCTTTCCCGGTAAGAAATGATGGCCTGCGCCCGACTCTCGCCAATGCCGTTTAACGTCTGAAGCGCCGCGGCGTCCGCTGTGTTAATGTTCACTTTGCCATCATCGGCCGGCTCCCGGGCAGCCTCTGCGACTGTCTGGGCGGATTCCACGACCGCCTGGGCCTCCCCCGCGCAGCTGCACGTAACCTGTATCGTCGGACAAAACTCAAGCGACTGCAAGGCTTCTGTGAGCGCCGCCTGAATGTCTTTCGCATCCATCTGCGGCTCCTGTTCCTCCCCGCTCTCCTCCTGGAAGGCTTTTTCCTGCTCCAGTTCAAACGCCGGCTCCTGGGCGCGCTTCCCGCAGCCAAAATGGGCCAGACAAAGCGCAGCCATGACCGCACAAATAAACGCTTTTTTCTTCATAATACAGTTCTCCTTGTCCGTCTATAAAAATAGCTTCTGACAAGCGAAAACCACGCATAACCAATTATCATTTTAACGAATGATTCCAGGTTTTACAATAGAAAATGAGAAAAATTATATTTTTTTCACGATTGTAAAAAAACTATTACAAAAATTTCCCAAAAAAATTAAAAATCGCAGCGTCCGGATCTGTTTCAAAATCCGAACGCTGCGAGTCAAATCGCCGTTTGCCACGCGCCTATTCCTCTTCTTTTAAGATTTCTTCTTTTCTTCCCAGAATATCGTCGGATAGAATCTCCGCCTCCACCTGGTCAAATCCCAGCCTGTCAATGGTTTCCGCGAAACGCTCTCCCGCTTCTCCTTTTTCCCGGTAAAACAAAATGATTTTTTCCACCGTTTTGAGAACCTCTTCCTTGGATGTGAATATTTTGCTCAAAGCTCTTCCCTGGGCTGTTTTCTTTCCCCATCTTCCTCCGATATAAATCTTGTAGCCGTTTACGCTGCCCTCCACCGCGTCAAAGGGACAGTTGTCCACACAGCGGCCGCAGTTGGTGCAGATTTCCTTGTCGATGTTCAAAACGCCTTCCACTGTCTTGGCGGCGCCCATGGGACAACCTTTGGCGACGGCGCACTTTTTGCACTGTTTACAGATTTCCTGGTCAAATTTGGGAACCAGCTGGCCCACAATGCCCACGTCATTCAGATCCGGTTTCACGCAGTTGTTGGGACATCCGCCCACGGCGATTTTGAATTTATGGGGCAGCTTCACCTGGCGGTATCCTTCGTAGAATGCCTTATGCACCGCTTCCGACACATCGTATGTGTCGATCCGCCCATACTGGCAGGTGGTGCCTTTGCAGGAAACTACGGGCCGCACTTTCGCTCCCGTCCCGCCGACGGAAAGCCCCGCCGCCTCAATGAACGCCTTAAACTCGTCGATTTTCTCATAGGGGATTCCCTGCACTTCCACGGTCAGACGGGTGGTGAAAACCACGTTCCCGTTTCCGAATTTCCTGGCCGCCTCCCCGATTGCCACATGCTGGTCCGCCGTCAGCTTCCCGTTCACTGTTATCACGCGGCCTGAGAAATTATCCGTGCCTTTATTGCTCAGAAATCCCATCGCTTTCACTCTTTTCTCATCCGCTTTTTTAATCGTCAATGTCGCCATATCGTTTTATGTCCTCCTTCATCTGGGTTTTTTAACCTTTTTTGTATCATATCACTTGTTTATCTATATGTAAAATATTATAATATTATATACTTTATAAATTTTTTCTATTAATTCGGCAATTACGAACGGCATTTATTTCAGAAAGGATCAAAAACCCCGCCATGACTTTACGCCATCTGAAAATATTCATCGAAGTGGTGGAAACGGGCAAAATGAGCGCCGCCGCCAAGAATCTGTACATCGCCCAGCCTTCCGTCAGCCAGGCCGTCCACGAGCTGGAAACCCACTACCGCACGCTGCTTTTTAAGCGGTATTCCAAGAAACTGTTCATCACGGACAGCGGCCGCCTCCTGTATACATACGCCAAACAGTTAACCGCCCAATTTGACCGGATGGAGGAAAACATGCTCACCAAAAAACGCCGGGAAAAATTCCGCATCGGAGCCACTATATCGGTGGGCGGCAGCATTCTCTCTCCGGTGGTGAAGCGTTTCCGCCAGGAATTTCCAGATCTGGATGTGTACGCGTTTGTGGGAAATACCCAGGAGATTGAGGTGCGGCTTTTGAACATGGATCTGGACGCGGGCATCATCGAGGGCTTTGTGAAAAGCGCGGACTTAATCACCGTCCCACTGCTGGAGGATCCCATGGTTCTGGCCTGCAGCGCCGATCACCCGCTGGCCGGCCGCAGCGTCCTGCACATCGAAGACCTGCAGGGACAGGAATTCGTCATCCGGGAATCCGGCAGCGGAACGCGGGAGCTGCTGGACCGTTTCCTGGAATCCCACGACATTCGCGTAACCGTGGCCTTTGAGGTTCACACGCCAGACGCCATAAAAAACGCCCTGCGGGTCAACCAGTGCCTGACACTGATTTCCGCAAGGCTTGTGGAACAGGAACTAAAAAGCGGGGAATTCGCGGCCTTCTCAAGCCAGGATTCCCAGTGGAGCCGATATTTCCGCATTGTCTACCATAAGGGTATGACAGACCATAAAGGCATGACAAACCAAAATCCCCCGCCCTATATGCATGCGCTGCAAAACATTGTGTCGTCTTACGACCAGAAAAGCCCGCTGGACCATTTCATCCGGGGACAGTTCGTGGATACATACAGCCCGGCCTGACGCTTAGCGTTTCACAGAAGATTTCCCATGCTTTTTAAACCAATGGCCAATGTGGAGGCGTTGTGAAGCAGGGCCGCCGCAGCCGGCTGCAGCAAGCCTCCCACCCCCAGCAGTATCAGAGCCGTATTGATCCCCACAATGGCCCGGTAATTTTTCCGAATGCGCCTCATGAGGCTTGCGCTTAAAAGGCGCAGCGTGACCACTTGGTACAGATCATCGGAAGAAATGGTAATATCCGCAATTTCCCTAGCAATCTCCGCGCCGTCGCTGATGGCAATGCCCACATCCGCCGCCGACAGCGCCGGGGAGTCGTTGATGCCGTCGCCCATCATAATCACTTTCCGGCCGGCCTTTTTCTCCTCCTCAATGAAATGCGCCTTGTCTTCCGGCAAAACCTCCGAATGGTATTCATCCGCCCGAATCTGCCGGGCAATGGCCGCGGCGGTTCGCTCGCTGTCCCCGGTCATCATCACAATTTTCCGAATGCCGCTTCTTCGCAGGGAATTGACCACGGCCTCCGCTTCCTCCCGCAGGGGATCTTCGATGCACAGCGCCGCTACCAGCTTCCCATCCATAGCCATATACAGGTGAGAATACTCCGTGGGAAGCTTGTCAAATGCATCCTGGTATGCAGGGTCCACGGTGCATCCCTCGTCTTCAAAGACGAAATGATAACTGCCAATCACTACTTTCTTCTCGCCTATGTGGGAAGAAATCCCGTGAGCCACAATATATTCCACTTTGGAATGCATCTCCTCGTGTTCCAGCCCCCGCTCCTGGGCGCCTCTCACTACGGCGTTTGCCATGGAATGGGGAAAATGCTCTTCCAGGCAGGCCGCGATCCGCAGCAGTTCATCCGGACTTTCCTCACAGAAAGACACAACGCTTTTCAGCGTGGGCCGGGCTTTCGTCAGCGTCCCGGTCTTATCAAAGACCACTGTGGAAGCCTCCGCCACCGCCTCCAGATATTTGCCGCCTTTTACCGTAATGTGATTTAGGCTGGCTTCCCGGATGGCGGAGAGCACGGCGATGGGCATGGCCAGCTTCAATGCGCAGGAGAAATCCACCATCAGCACGGTAATGGCTTTTGTGGCGTTCCTGGTGAGAAGCCAGGTAAGCCCCGTCCCCAGAAAAGCATAGGGAACCAGCCGGTCCGCCAGATGCTCCGCCTTACTCTCCAGCGCGGATTTCAGCTTTTCGGATTCCTCAATCATGGCTACGATTTTCTCATAGCGGGTGGAGCTGCCGATTTCCTTCACCTGTACGGTCAGCTCCCCTTCCTCCAGGACTGTGCCGGCGTACACCGAGCTTTCGGCGATCTTTCGCACCGGCAGGGATTCCCCGGTAAAGGATGCCTGGTTGACCATGGCTTCCCCGCCGGATACAACGCCGTCAAAGGGAATCACATTGCCCATGTGCACCACCACTTCGTCGCCCACGGCCACATCTGAAGAGGAAACTAACACTTCCTGTCCCTCTCTTTTCAGCCATACCTTCTCCACCTGCAAGGACATGCTGCGCGCCAGATCCCCCACGGATTTCTTATGGGTCCACTGCTCCAGCAGCTCACCGATTCCCAGCAAAAACATGATGGAGCCTGCCGTCTTTAAATTCCCCCGAAGAACGGACACGCCAATGGCCGTGGCGTCCAATACCTCCACTTCCAGACGGCCTTTCAAAAGCGTGCGGACGCCTTTGTATATGTATTTCAGGGATTTTGCCCCTATGCAGACCGCCCGTATGGGATAGGGGAGAAACAGGCAGCTTGCCACGCGCGCCAGCGTTTTATTTACAACCTTCTCCTTGTACGTACGATTCAAATCCCGCCCCGAATTTTCCAGAAACGCCTCCGGGACTTTTGCCTGGCCGTAATGAAATTTCTTCAGGGCGCAAATGATATCCGCCCGGTCGCCCACAAAATGAATCGCCGCGTCCGCCGTCCGCTCATAGACCTTAACCTGCGCCACGTTGGGATGGGTCTGAAGATAATACTGCAAAATATCGGCTTCCTGACAGGTCATGGACGCCTGATTCAAATGGACGCGCAGATATTCTTTCGTCTGGCATCGGATATAAAACTTCAAGGATATGCCCTCCCTACTCTAAGCTTCGCCGCAGGGCTCGTCTTCCTCCACCGCTTCGGCTTCTTTTGCATAGCGTTCCTCGTTGATCTCTTTGGCCTGCGCAAGCACGTCTTCCGCGTTTTCCTGCACGGCGGTGACTGCCTTCATCACGCAGTCTTTCACCCGCAGAGCCGCCGCCGCGCAGTTGGTGTACGCCTTTTTCGCGTCTTTGCTGGACAGAAGCTTCACCCCTGCCGTTCCGAACAAAACGCCGCCCGCAAAAAGTCCCACTTTTTTACAATCAAAAATATCCATCATCTTTTGAATCCTCCCT
>CAOJVE010000125.1 GCA_948444865.1 uncultured Lachnospiraceae bacterium | reverse complement strand
GAGAATCGTTCATGATTTCTTTACATCTTAATCATTGTTTTATCATATTTGGCAGATATACTAATCATCATAAAAATAATAACAATCAATCAATTATTTTTATTAAATTTCTTTTTCATATGCCGACGTAAGTTCGGCGCTCCTTCCTTTATAAAATAGAACGCTCCGCTTAGCGTTCTATTTTTTGTTCTTTATTTTATTCAAGCTGCCTGGCAAATGCATCGGCCAATCGGGCAAATTCTTCCAAACGAAGGCTTTCGCCGCGCACATTTGGCGCAAATCCACATTCCTCCAACGCTTGTTGAATCTCTTCCTTCTGAAAAGAAAGTCCCTCATAATTCAAAAGACCGTTGGCCAAAGTCTTGCGCCTCTGGTTAAAAGAAGCACGAATCAGCTGAAACATCAGATGAACGTCCTGTACGGCCACCGGCGGCTTTTCATAAATTTTTAATTGTATAACTGAGCTGCCCACTTTTGGGCGGGGCATAAAACAGTTAGGCGGCACGGAAGCGATTATGGAAGGCTCTGCGTAATACTGCACGGCCAGCGACAAAGCGCCGTAATCTTTGGACCCCGGTCCTACGCACATGCGTTTTGCCACCTCTTTTTGCACCATAACGGTAATTGAATCAATGGGTATTTTCTTTTCCAGCAGTTCCATAAGGATAGGGGTCGTAATGTAATAGGGGAGATTCGCCACTACTTTCATGGGCCGGCCCTGGCTCTTTTCCTCTGCCAGTTTCTTTAGATCCATTTTCAGAATATCACTGTGCACTACTTCCGCGTTGGGGAAATCCTGCAGCGTGTCCTCCAATACGGGAATCAGCGCCGGGTCGATTTCCACGGCCGTCACTTTCCCTGCGGCGGCGGCCAGATGCTGGGTCAGCGTGCCGATACCGGGCCCGATTTCCAGCACAAAATCATTTTCCCCAATATCCGCCGCCTTTAAAATTTTGGCCAAAACATGGGAATCTATCAAAAAATTCTGGCCAAACCTTTTTTGGAAAACAAATTCATATTTTTTTAAAACCTCAATGGTGCGTTTCGGATCTCCCAAATATGGCATGGCCATTTCTTTATTTAAAATCTTTTTCATATAAAACAACTTTCCCGTCGTTATCGAATCTTTTTTTGGAAATGGATCTCTGCAGTTTGCGATGGCTGCTCTCCGCTTTGGTGATGGCCGCATCCATCATGTCCTTGACGGTTCCGATGGTCATCGGCTCATCTTCTTTCTGATTGTCGCCGATCAGGTTGTAAAGCGCCAAAACACCCATGGTGTCCATCACATAGCCCATCTCGTCTGCATATATTTTTGCAAAGTGCACCAGCTCGTCGTTGGTGAACACCGGAATGTTGATGGTGGAAGTAAATTTTTTGGCAAATTTCTGGTATTTCGCAATAAATTTGCGCATTCCGATTTTCTCGTCTTCCAGAATCACTGTCAGACCGTCCGTCCGAAATTCCATGGCCTGATTTAACTGGAACACGCTTTCGGAATCCAGCTGGTTCGTCTTCTGGATCACGAGAAATCCTCCCGCAAGCTTACTGACGACTTTGGCTATGTCCTTGCCATTAAGCTGCGGCGCCTCCACGGTGGCGACTCTGGCAGCCGGCATGTGCAGCTCCCGGCATATGGTTTTGATCAAACCGTCGGTGAGCCTAGTCTTTCCTGTGCGGGCATTCCCCATTACAATTATATTTCCAAACCTAGAAGTCTTGTCGGAAGCTGCCAGCTGCGCATCCGCCAGCGCTTCCACCAGCTGTTCTTTCATGCCTGGAATCATGGAAAAATAGCTGAACAGCTTCGCTTCCACTTCGTCCAGCATCTCGCTCCGGGGCACGATCACGTCCTGCTCTTTTTCGTCCTGGGCGTCTTTGGACTCTATAAACTGAATCAGACTCTCCTCTTCGCTTAGGATCTCATCCTGCGGACGTATTTCTCCCTCCGGCTGAATCTTGTCCACAACCGGCGGCATTTCGATCTCCTCCTCGGGCGCTTCTTCGATTTCTTCTTCTTTTTCCTCCAGCTCCGGCAAAAACATATCGGGAACGCTTTCCGCATCCGGCACTTCTATGCCCTGCTTCTCCGCAGCGGACAAAATCACTTCTTCCAGATTAAAGTCCGGTAGCTCTAACTTTGGAAGCTTGCTTGTGTCAAATTTCGGAAGTTCTTCTGATTTTTCTGTTATCTGCTTTTCATCGGGCGCCTGCAATGTTTCAGCCGACTCTTCTTTCATTTCCGCTGGCGCCCGCAGCGGCTCTTGCGGCTCCTTCTCTGGTTCCATAGATGCCTGCAGCGGCTCTTGCGGCTCTTTTTCCGGTTCCATAGGGGCCTGCAGCGGCTTTTCCGGCTCTATCTTTGGTTCTTCAAAAGCCTGCAATGTTTCTTCCGACTCTTTCTCTGGTTCCATAAAGTCTTGCAGCGGTCCTTCTGACTCTTTTTCCGATTCCACAAGGACCTGAATCATTTCTTCCGGCTCCTTTTCTGGCCCCACGGACCCTTGCGCCTCTTCTTCTAACTCTGTGGGATCTTCCAATACTTCTTCTGCTTCCATAAGCGCCCGCGCCATTTCCTCTGGCATTTCTTCTAATTCCATTGGCATTTGCATTATTTCTTCTAACGTTTCTTCTGCTTCCATGGACGCCTGCAGCATTTCCTCTGGTTCCTCTTCTTTTTTTACAGGCATCTGCACGACTTTATCTGATTTTTCTGACGGAGAAGCGTCTTCTAACGCCTGTGATTCTTCCTGCGCCACTTCCTTTTCTTTTATGCTCTCTTCCACTTTCTGCGGCGGAATCACATCTGCGATATTAATCTTAGGCGTCCCCGGATAACTTTCCAGATATTCTTCTTCCCCTTCCCATTCCTTCACGATTCCCGAAAATATATCTTTGATCCCTTTGCTGATCTTTTCCTGTAAAGTGCCATTATTTTCCAAAATAGGAGCCATTTCGTCCGTGGCTTCCTCCTCCGCGTCTTCCTCTTGCATGTCTTCCGCTATTTGCTCTTCCTCCAGAGGAGGAGCCTGTGCAATCTCCTTTGGCGCCTCTTCTTTGGGCTCTAATTGTTTTTCATATATAAGCCTTTGCCTTGGGGTCAGATCCGTCAGACGCTGTTTTAATTCCAGAGATTTCAGGACATACTCGCCTTCGCTGAACCACAGAACAATGTCGTCGCAGATCTCAATGCATTTTCTTTCTTCTCCGGCTTTATAGTATAACCTGGCCAATTCATAAGACCACCGCTCTGTGTATTCTCTTTCCTTATATTCCTCCAAAATCTGTATCTGCTCTTCCAAAGGCGCTTCCTGCGCACTGTATATTTTATATTTCAAAATATACTGGGTGTTGTCGTTTGGCGCCGCCTCCAGAAATTGCTGATAATATTTCAGCGCTTCGTCCAGGTCGTCCATCTTGATGGACACTTCAATCAAACGATATAATATATTTTTTCTTACGGGTGAACGGCTATAGGCCAGAAGAAAAATTTCCTTACTTTCCCCATAAAGCTTATTCGCCGCGTACACTTCACCGGCCATGCAAAGGGTATGCATATCCCTTACTTTCTTCCATTCGATGGAATCCACATGCTCCAGCGCGCTTTTGTAATCTTTTTTGTAAACCAGATCGTTGATTAATTCTAATTTCGCGTGAAATTCTTCCCTGTCCAATCTCTCTCACCAACTTTCCATTCAAATATTCAGATTCTTTTCAATACTCACAGTTTATCATAGGGCATTGGCATTGTCAAAGAGCTTATTTTACCATTACCGAACGCTGCCGGACACCACCTGAAACACTTTGTTGATAGGAAACCGGTGATTGACAAAATCAGTAAGCCCGGTGCATGTGATAAGCGTCTGTATGTGGCGTATGCTCTTTAGCAAATAATTCTGCCGGCTGTCGTCCAGCTCGGATAAAACGTCATCCAGCAGCAGAACCGGCGTGTCATGGATCACTTTTTTCACCAGATAAATTTCCGACAGCTTTAAAGATAGGGCCGCCGTCCGCTGCTGTCCCTGGGACCCGAATTTGCGGATGTCAAATTCATTGACTTTCACGCACAGATCGTCCCGGTGGGGGCCTGTGCCTGTGGTTTTCATTTTCAGATCCCGGTCCCTGTTGGCGGACAGCGCATTTTCAAATTCATTTTCCCAGACGCTGGGCTCGTAAATCAATTCCAGGGATTCGCGCCCTCCGGTGAGGCCGGCATGAATGTCCTTTATAATCTCGTTTAGCTGCGCGATAAACTCCCGCCTTTTTGAAATAATGCGCCGCCCATACTGAAGGAGCTGATAGTCCCACGCCTCCATGGTGTCCGCCAGTTTTGGCCGAAAGGCAATGTCTTTGAGCAGCTTATTCCTCTGGTTCAAAATCTTATTGTAATTCACGAGGTCCGATAAATAAATTTTATCCAGTTGACATAATTCTAAATCCAAAAATTTCCTTCGGCCGCTTGGCCCTTCTTTGATGAGATTTAAATCCTCCGGTGAAAAGAAAACCAGGTTCACCACGCCGAACAGCTCTCTCGTCCTGTGAATGGGAATCCCGTTGATGGCCACTCCTTTGGATTTATTTTTCCGCAGATGCATATCCAGCTTACACAAAATGTCGTTTTTCACGACTTTCATACAGATATGGGATTCCTCTTCCTGAAAACGAATGATATCCTTATCCTTGCTCCCCTTATGGGATTTGGTGGTGCCGCACAGATAGACGGCCTCCAGAATATTTGTTTTTCCCTGGGCATTATCTCCATACAAGATATTAGTCCCCTGATCCAGATGGAGGTCAAGGGACTGATAGTTTCTAAAATTTTTTAATTGCAGCGATTCAATATACATATTTCACCTTATAATATGAATCTCATCTTCCTTCAGACTCACAACATCGCCGGCGTAGAGCTTGCGGCCCCGCCTAACTTCCGTCTCGCCGTTCACTTTCACCAGGCCGTCCTGGATAATATACTTAGCATCCACTCCGTCTTCTGCAACATTTGCCGCTTTTAACGCCTGTCCTAATTTAATGTAATCGTCTCTCAATCGAAGTTCAAAAATTTCTTTCATCGCAATCTCTCCATTTATCCTATCTGATTAAAATTTACCGGCAGAATCAAATACGTGTACTGCCTCTCCTCATCCCGGATAAAGCAGGGCGCTTTCGGGTTCACCAGGTAAATATGAATCGTCTCGTCGTCAATGACTTTCAGCGCGTCCATCAGGAATTTAGGGTTAAATCCAATGAGTATGTCTTTTCCCTCTTTTTCTATATCAATTTCTTCGTCCATAGATCCCATGGCGGAATCAATTTTCAGCTCCATGGAATTGTCCGTAATCTGAATGATAATCGGCCGCTTGTCGCTTTCCCGGATAAAAAGAGAAGCTCTGTCTATACAGTCCAGAAATTCTTTTCGATTGATGGACACCATCGTTTCGTAATCGCTGGACAGCATCTGGTCGATTTTGAAATACTCGCCTTCTATAAGGCGGGAAATCACGATAGTTTTGTCGAATTCAAAAAGAATATGATTTTCTCCAAAGAAAATATTTACCATATTTTCTATTTCGCCGGAGAGAATCTTGCTGATCTCACCTAATGTCTTACCCGGAACAATCACCTTTTTATCTGGATACTGCTCCTTTAATTGGGCGTTCCTTATGGAGATTCTGTGTCCGTCTAAGGATACGATCTTTAAAACGCCGTCTTTAATTTCAAAAAGCTCTCCGGTCATCAGTTTGTTGTTTTCATTGACGGCGATGGAAAAAATCGTCTGGCGGATCATTTCCTTCAATGTAAACTGGGAAATCGTCAGTGATTCACTTTTTTCAATAACCGGAAGGTAGGCAAAGTCTTCGCCGGATTTTCCCGGGATATTGAATTTGGCTTTTTCGCAGGTGATGGTCACGTTAAGGGCTTCGTTCGTCTGTATGACGACCGTGCTTTCCGGGAGTTTACGAATAATCTCCGAAAAAATTTTGGCGTCCAGGGCAATCATGCCTTTTTCTTCGATGTTTCCCTCAACGATGGTTTCAATGCCCAGCTCCATGTCATTGGAAATAAATTTTATCTGACTGGCGGACGCGTCAATCAGAATGCATTCCAGGATGGGCATGGTGGTCCGGTTTGGCACGGCTTTCAGTGAAATATTAATAGCTTTGGACAGATCGGTTTTTGAACAGTTGATTTTCATGGTTATACACAATTTCCTTTCTAGCGTTCCGGCGGCATGAATCTTTAAATAAATAAATAAACAATTCAGAAGCAGTAATCTTAGGGCCTGTGAATATGTGAAAAATGCCTGCGGGCTTGTATTTTCAAGGCTTCATAGGTTTCATAACTATGTTTAAGCCTTAGAGTCAGGCTGTGAATCTGTGTGTACAAGCTGTATGGAAAAGAACTTTAAGAAAATGATTCATAGGGATTATACACCACAATTCACAGGAATAAAACCATTCATTCACATTTTTATGTGGAAATTCCCCATTATTTCTGCGGGTTGATCTTCTTGCGGAGGATTTCGATGGTATTCTGTGTGGAGGGTGATTTCTGCAGTTCTTTTTCTATTTTCTCAATGCCGTGCATGACAGTGGTGTGGTCCCGGTTTCCAATGTGTTTGCCAATGACTTTTAGGGCGGTGTCCGTCATGTCCCGGCACAGGTACATGGCGATCTGGCGGGGAAAGACGATCCGGGAGCTTCTCTTATTGCTTAAAATGTCTTCGACGGGAATGTCAAAGTGCTCAGAAACTACATTAATTATGTACTCCGGCGTTATGGCCCGTTTTTCGTCCGGTGAGATGATGTCCTGAAGCACCTGTTCCGCCAGTTCCAGGGTGACGGCTCTTTTTTCCAGGTTAGCGAAAGCCATCACTTTATTTAAAGCGCCTTCCAGTTCACGGATATTGGATTTTACATTGGTTGCAATGTATTTAATGACTTCTTCGTCCAGGTTGTAGCCGTCCAGCTCTTCCTTTTTCCTTAAGATTGCCATTCGGGTTTCGTAATCGGGTGTGGATATGTCCGCGATTAATCCCCATTCAAATCTGGAGCGTATGCGGTCTTCCAGAATCTCCATATCTTTTGGAGGCTTGTCCGATGAAATTACAATCTGTTTTTTGGCGCTGTGGAGAGCGTTGAAAGTGTGGAAAAATTCTTCCTGTGTGGATTCCTTGCCTATAATAAATTGAACGTCGTCAATTAGGAGCACGTCGATGTTCCTGTATTTTTCACGAAACTTGGTCATCGCGGTGTTGTTTCCGTTTCGGATGGATTCGATCAGTTCGTTGGTGAACTCTTCGCTGGTTACATATAAAACACGGCTTTCGGGGTATGCGTCTATTACAAAGTGAGCGATGGAGTGCATCAGGTGCGTTTTGCCCAGCCCCACTCCTCCGTATATGAAGAGCGGATTATAAATTTCGCCGGGAGATTCGGCGGCGGCGAGGGAAGCGGCATGGGCGAATTTGTTATTGCTTCCCACCACGAAAGTGTCAAATGTATATTTGGGGTTTAAGCGAGCCTCTTCCAGACGGGTGGCGTTGGTTTCCTGATTGGCCAGGGGCTTTGCCTTCACGTCTTTTTCCAAGATAAACTGCACTTTGCAGTCCACGAGGCCGGTGACTTCCCCGATGGCTACCTGCAGGGGAAGGGTATATTTTTTGCTGATGTAATTTAAAGCCACCTGCTCTGTGGGGACAACAATGGTTACAATGTTGTTTTCCACATTGTGCACTTTCAAGGGCAGAAGCCATGTGTTAAAAGAAACATCAGACAATTCATGTTCCGTTTTTACAATATTCAGTATTTCGTCCCATTTTTCCTGTATCATGTTCATAACCAACTCTCCAATTCTTTTTTTACACCTTCCATATTATAATAAATACGCGTTTTTCGCAATGATTAAATATTTGTGAAGTTACCATAATGTCGTAAATTAATGAAAGATGTGTATAAATGTCCCGGGGATTGAAATGGCGTATTTAAAGGCTTTTTTTGTTGGAATGTGTATGAAAATGGGTTTTTTACACGAAAAAATAATAGTTATCCACAAGTTATCCACATTTTGTGGATAATGTTACGTAAACTGTCTGGGAACAATCTATCTTTTTAAGGATTTCTGCTTGACGAATGGCTTATTTATGCATATAATTGAAATGATGTTTTTCAAACTTTGCGGTAAAGGAGGTGCCTTATTATGAAAATGACGTTTCAGCCGAGAAAAAGACATAGAGCGAAAGTACATGGCTTTCGGGCGAGAATGAGCACAAAAGGCGGGCGTAAAGTTTTAGCTGCCAGAAGATTAAAAGGGAGAAAGAAATTGTCCGCATAAGACCGCATTCATTGTGGTCTTTTCTTCTATGTAAGTCTAGTACTCCATCCAAGCAGAAATCATAGTTGTGAACTGCCTACTTCATGCCCTTGCGTCGTTAAAATTTCTAGACGATGCCACCGCATCGCCGTCGAAATTTTGCC
>CAOJVE010000124.1 GCA_948444865.1 uncultured Lachnospiraceae bacterium | reverse complement strand
GCCCGCCAGGCGGTGGCATATTACCGGGAGCGTTACGAGGAAAAAGGAATCTACGAAAACCAGCCCTATCCGGGAATCCGGGAGCTTTTGCAGACCTTAAAGCAGCAGGGCTATCGGTTGGCGGTGGCCTCGTCCAAACCGATTTTCTATGTGGAGCGGATTTTGGATTATTTTGAGCTCACGCCCTTTTTTGCGGTGATTGAGGGGAGTCAGATGGACGGACGGCGCACCCGCAAAGGCGAAGTGATCCAGGAAGCCTTAAGGCGGCTGAAAATGCTGGACTGCCGGGAGCAGGCGGTGATGGTGGGCGACCGCAAACACGACGTGCTGGGCGCCCGGGAGGCCGGGATTGACTGCGTGGCCGTGTCCTATGGATACGGCGGCCTGGAGGAGCTTACGCAGGCGGAGCCGGTGGTCATCGCGCCGACCATTGAGGGCGTGCGGCGTTTTTTTCTGTAGGCCCTCTGCCACATAGGAATTGGCTTCACCAAGTGTGGAGGGCGCTTTACCCGGCGGGGATTCATTTTGGAATGGGATTTGCAGTTGTGCAGGCGATGGTCGTTCTTTTGCTTCTGACGGGGCACGGGATGGGAGAACTGGATCAATACAGCCTGGCGGCCACCGGGATTACCGGGCTTTTGACGATCCCCATCGCTCTCTGGCTGATGCGGCTGGATGACCGCCAGGGAGGCTTTTACCGCCAGGGCAGGTTTAAGCGGCGGCTGCGTCCGGGAGAGATTGTCTGGATGCTGCTTTTAGGCATGTCAGTCTGCCATCTGGCCAATATGCTGCTGTCTGTTTTGCAGATTGCCCGCCTGTTTCCAGGATACGAGGATTTGTCGGAGCGGGTCTTCGCCAACCAGAGTTTTTGGCCGATGCTGCTGTGGGTGGGGATTGTGGCGCCCATAGCGGAAGAACTGATTTTCCGCGGGCTGATCTTCCGCCGCCTGCTGGATCATATGCGGCTGGGCTGGGCCATCGGGATTTCCGCCCTTTTGTTCGGCGCGTATCACGGAAATATGCTGCAGTTTCTGTACGCGGGGATTTTGGGGGCCTGCTTTGCCTATTGCTATTACCGGCTGGACAGTCTGTGGGCGCCTATGCTTCTCCATATGGGAGCCAACTGCTGGTCGGTGGCGCTGACCCAACTGGCCGCGGAAGGGGGCGCGTCTATGCAGCTGGGATATTTTCTGTTGCTGGCCATGGGCGTGGAAGCGGCGGTGCTGGTATTTTCCATTCTTGTGTTTTGTAAGAAATGATCTGATAATTAAGAAAATTCGGAGCGGACATGGGGTTTCGGGCATGTTCCTCCGAATTTTTTTTCTAAAAAACTGGAAGGCGCTGCGCTCTTGCAGGGGAGAAAAAGGAGAATAATTGATTTTTAGTCAGATATAATTACTGAAATACCTATAATAGTCAAATTATCAGACAATAATGCGAAAAAAATCGTTTACAACAGGGAAAAAATAGAGTATAGTATCTATAGGTTCCAAGAGTGATTGATTATTGTGTTTTGCAATCGCCTGTTCGGAGCGAAAATAGAAAGGAAGGCATTTCAGATGGAGAAAACGTTATACGATGCCCGGTTCGAGCACGATAACTGCGGAATCGGCGCGGTGGTGAATATAAAAGGAATAAAAACCCATGAGACGGTGGCCAACGCATTGAAGATCGTTGAAAACCTGGAACACAGGGCCGGCAAAGACGCCGAAGGAAAGACAGGAGACGGTGTGGGAATTCTGCTTCAGATTTCACACAAGTTTTTTTCAAAAGCCTGTCAGTCCATCGGCGTCTTTTTAGGTGCAGAGAGGGATTACGGCGTGGGGATGTTTTTCTTTCCCCAGGACGAGTTAAAGCGCAACCAGGCGAAAAAGATGTTTGAAGTGATTGTGGAAAAAGAGGGCCTGGAGTTTTTGGGCTGGCGGGAGGTTCCCACGGCGCCCGGCGTGCTGGGCCATCGGGCTGTGGACTGTATGCCCTGCATCATGCAGGGATTTATCCGGCGGCCGAAAAATCTGGCGCAGGGCCTGGAATTTGACCGCCGTCTGTACATCGTCCGCCGCATTTTCGAGCAGAGCAACGACGATACATATGTGTCCTCCCTGTCCAGCCGCACCATCGCCTACAAGGGCATGTTCCTGGTGGGGCAGCTGCGCACCTTTTACAAGGATCTGCAGAGCGAGGATTACGAATCGGCCATCGCCATGGTTCACTCCCGGTTCAGCACCAACACCAACCCCAGCTGGGAGCGGGCGCATCCCAACCGTTTCATCGTCCACAACGGGGAAATCAACACCATCCGGGGCAACGGCGACAAGATGCTGGCCCGGGAGGAAACCATGGACAATGGCGCCCTGGGGGACGATCTGTACAAGGTGCTTCCCGTGGTCAACGCCACCGGCTCCGACTCGGCCATGCTGGACAACACCCTGGAATTTCTGGTGATGAGCGGGATGCCGCTGCCGCTGGCGGTGATGATTACCATCCCGGAACCATGGGCCAACAACAAGACCATGAGCCAGAAGAAGCGGGATTTTTACCAGTATTACGCCACCATGATGGAGCCCTGGGACGGGCCGGCGTCCATCCTGTTCAGCGACGGGGACATTATGGGGGCGGTGCTGGACAGAAACGGCCTTCGGCCATCCCGGTACTATGTCACTTCCGACGGTTATATGATTTTGTCCTCCGAGGTGGGCGTGCTGGAGATTGCGCCGGAGAAGATTGTGGAAAAGGAGCGCCTCCATCCGGGAAAAATGCTGCTGGTGGACACGGTGCAGGGGAAAATCATTTCCGACGACGAGCTGAAGGAATATTACGCCGGAAAGCAGCCCTACGGGGAATGGCTGGACAGCCATCTGGTGACCTTAAAGGAGCTGAAGATTCCCAACAAGAGGGCGCCCTTTTACACAGCCAGGGAGCGGGCCAGACTTCAGAAATCTTTCGGCTATTCCTACGAGGACTGCCGTACGGATATCCTCCACATGGCGGCTATGGGCGGCGAGGGCATTGCGGCCATGGGAGCGGACACGCCCATTCCGGTGTTGGCCAAAGGCCATGAGCCTCTCTTTCATTATTTCAAACAGCAGTTTGCTCAGGTGACCAACCCGCCGCTGGACGCCATCCGGGAGGAGATTGTCACGTCCACCACGGTTTACGTGGGGGAGGACGGAAACCTGCTGGAAGAAAAGCCGGAAAACTGCACGGTTTTAAAGGTGGAAAACCCCATCCTCACCAACACGGACTTACTGAAGATTAAGAACATGAAGCGCAAAGAATTTAAGGTGGAGACCATTCCCATTTTATTTTACAAAAACACCAGCCTGGAAAAAGCCATTGACCGGCTGTTTGTGGAGGTGGACCGGGCGCACCGAAATGGCGCCAAAGTGATCATTCTCTCCGACCGGGGCGTGGACGAAAACCACGTGGCCATTCCGTCCCTCCTGGCGGTGTCTGCGGTGCACCAGCATCTGGTGAAGACCAAGAAACGCACTTCCCTGGCCATCATCCTGGAATCCGGGGAGCCGCGCCAGGTGCATCATTTCGCCACGCTGCTGGGGTACGGGGCCTGCGCCGTCAATCCCTATCTGGCCCAGGACACCATCCATGAGCTGATTGACGACGGAATTCTGGATAAGGATTACTATGCGGCGGTGGCGGACTACAACAACGCCATTCTCCATGGAATTGTGAAAATCGCCTCCAAGATGGGAATTTCCACCATCCAGTCCTACAGCGGATCTCAGATTTTCGAGGCGGTGGGCATCGACAAGGAAGTGGTGGATAAATATTTCACCAACACAGTCAGCCGGATTGGGGGCATTACCCTGGAAGACATTGGGCGGGAGGCGGATCAGCTTCACTCGGCGGCGTTCGACTCCCTGGGGCTGGAAACGGATTTATCCCTGGACAGCATGGGACGGCACAAGATGCGAAGCGGCGGGGAGCGGCATTTATACAATCCCCAGACCATCCATCTTCTGCAGGAATCCACTAGGCAGGGGGACTACGTGCTGTTTAAAGAATACTCGAAGCTTCTGGAAGCGGAGGAGGAGCCCAGCCTTTTGCGGGATTTGATGGAATTAAATTATCCCAAACAGGGGATTTCTCTGGAAGAGGTGGAGAGCGCCGAGTCCATCATGCGGCGGTTTAAGACAGGCGCCATGTCGTATGGCTCCATTTCCCAGGAGGCTCATGAGACGCTGGCCATCGCCATGAACCGGATCCACGGGAAATCCAACACCGGAGAGGGCGGCGAGAGCCTGGAGAGGCTGACCGTGGGACCGGAGGGCCAGAACCGCTGCTCCGCCATCAAGCAGGTGGCTTCCGGGCGGTTCGGCGTCACCTCTCAGTATCTGGTCAGCGCCCAGGAAATCCAGATTAAGATGGCCCAGGGCGCGAAGCCGGGGGAAGGCGGCCATCTGCCCGGCGGGAAGGTCTATCCCTGGATCGCCAAGACCCGTCATTCCACGCCGGGGGTGAGCCTGATTTCCCCGCCGCCCCACCACGACATCTATTCCATCGAGGATCTGGCCCAGCTGATTTATGATTTGAAAAACGCCAACCCCGACGCGACGATTTCGGTGAAACTGGTGGCGGAGGCCGGCGTGGGCACCGTGGCCGCCGGCGTGGCCAAGGCCGGGGCCCAGGTGATTTTGATTTCCGGCTACGACGGCGGCACCGGAGCGGCGCCGGGAAGCTCCATTTACAATGCGGGGCTGCCCTGGGAGCTGGGGCTTTCCGAGACCCATCAGACCCTGATCATGAACGGGCTGCGCAACAAAGTCCGCATCGAGACGGACGGCAAGCTGATGACCGGCAAGCACGTGGCCATCGCCGCCATGCTGGGCGCGGAAGAATTCGGTTTCGCCACGGCGCCGCTGATTACCATGGGCTGCGTGATGATGCGCGTGTGCAATCTCGACACCTGTCCGGTGGGCGTGGCCACCCAGAATCCAGAGCTTCGGAAGCGTTTCCGGGGAAAACCGGAGTATGTGGTAAACTTTATGCGGTTTATCGCGGAGGAGCTGCGGGAGTACATGGCGAAACTGGGCGTGCGCACCGTGGATGAGCTGGTGGGCAGAACCGACCTTCTGTGCGCCCGGACAGACATCCAGGCGCAGAAGGCCAAAAAAGTGGATTTGTCCAACATCCTTTCCAATCCCTATGCGGCCACCCGGCAGAAAGTGGTTTTCGATCCGAAACAGGTCTACGACTTTGAGCTGGACAAAAAGGCCGACCGGACGATTTTGCTCAAACAGTTCCGGGACGCCCTGGAAACCGGCCAGAAGCGCAGCGTGGAACTGGACGTGGGCAACACAGACCGGACTTTCGGCGCCATGTTCGGCGCGGAGATCACCAGGCGGTACGGCGACGCGCTGGAAGAGGATACGTACACCGTGAAATGCCACGGCGCCGGCGGGCAGAGCTTCGGCGCGTTTATCCCGAAAGGGCTGACCTTAGAGCTGGTGGGCGACAGCAACGATTACTTCGGAAAAGGCCTCTCCGGCGGCAAACTGGTGGTGTACCCGCCCAAGGGCAGCCGTTTCCGCCAGGATGAGAACATCATCGTGGGCAATGTGGCGCTTTACGGAGCCACCAGCGGAAAAGCCTATATTAACGGCGTGGCGGGAGAAAGATTCTGCGTGCGAAACTCCGGCGCCATCTCCGTGGTGGAAGGCGTGGGCGACCACGGCTGTGAATACATGACCGGCGGCCGGACAGTGATCTTAGGAAACGTGGGCAAGAACTTTGCCGCAGGCATGAGCGGCGGCATCGCCTATGTGCTGGACGAGGAAAACAACCTGTACACCAAGACCAACAAAGCCATGGTTTCCATTGAGAAGGTGACTTCCAAATATGACGTGCAGGAACTGAAATACATGATTCAGGATCATGTGACCTATACGAATTCCGTCAAAGGAAAATTGATTTTAGATAATTTTAAGGAATATTTGCCGAAATTTAAGAAGATTATTCCCAATGATTACAATCGGATGCTCTCAGCCATCGTGAAGATGGAAGAGAAGGGGTTAAGCTCCCAGCAGGCGCAGATTGAGGCGTTCTATGCCAATAAACAGGATGAGGAGGGATAAGAAGTGGGAAAACCAACGGGATTTTTAGATTATGAGCGCAAAGTCAGCGCGGCCGAGGAGCCGAAGACGAGGATCGGACATTTTCAGGAATTCCATGCCCATCTTTCGCTGGAGGAGCAGAAGCTTCAGGGAGCCCGGTGCATGTCCTGCGGCGTGCCTTTCTGTCAGTCGGGCATGACCATCGGCGGGATGGCCTCCGGCTGTCCGCTGCACAATTTAGTGCCGGAGTGGAACGACGCGGTGTATCACGAGAACTGGGAGCAGGCGTACCGGCGGCTGACAAAGACCAACAACTTTCCGGAATTTACCTCCAGGGTCTGCCCGGCTCTTTGTGAAGCGGCCTGTGTGTGCAACCTAAACGGCGACCCGGTTTCCACCCGGGAAAATGAATATGCGGTCATTGAAACCGCCTATGAAAAAGGGTACGCGGCGCCCCATCCGCCCAAAGCGCGCACCGGGAAAAAAGTGGCCATCGTGGGCAGCGGCCCTTCCGGGCTGGCGGCGGCGGACCAGCTAAACAAGCGGGGCCATGAAGTGACGGTGTTTGAGCGGGACGACCGGATTGGCGGTCTTTTGCGCTACGGCATCCCCAATATGAAGTTGGAGAAGCAGGTCATCGACCGGAAGATTCAGGTGATGGAAGAAGAGGGCGTTCATTTCGTCACCAACGCCGACGTGGGGAAATCCCACAAGGTGGCGGCTCTTCTAAAGGAGTTTGACCGGGTAATCCTGGCCTGCGGCGCCTCCAATCCGCGGGACTTAAAACTGCCGGGAAGGGACGCGAAAGGGATTTATTTCGCTGTGGATTTCCTAAAATCGGTGACGAAAAGCCTTTTGGACTCCGAGCTTCAGGATCAGAAGCATGCCCCGGTGAAAGGAAAAAAAGTAATCGTCGTCGGCGGCGGCGACACCGGCAACGACTGTGTGGGGACTGTCCTGCGACTGGGAGCCAAAAGCGTCGTCCAGATTGAGATGATGCCCAAAGCCCCGGATACTCGCGCATCCGACAATCCCTGGCCCCAGTGGCCGAAGGTCTGCAAGACGGATTACGGCCAGGAGGAGGCCATCGCCCTGTTCGGCAAAGACCCCAGAGTCTACCAGACCACGGTGACGGAATTTGTGAAAAACAAAAACGGCGAGCTGTGCCAGGTGAAAACCGTGAAGCTGGAGCCGAAAACCGATGAAAAAACTGGGCGGGTCAGCATGGCGCCCATCAAGGGAACGGAGCAGACCATGGACGCGGACATCGTGTTGATTGCCGCCGGCTTTCTGGGCTGTCAGGATTACGTGGCCAAAGCATTCCGGGTCAATCTGGATGGCCGCGCGAATGTGGCCACGGAGCCGGGAAAATACGAGACCAGCGCGCCGAAAGTCTTCGCCGCCGGAGACATGCGCCGGGGGCAGTCCCTGGTGGTGTGGGCCATCCGGGAAGGCCGCGAAGCGGCCCGGGCCGTAGATGAAAGCCTGATGGGATATACGAATCTTTCAGTGCAGTAAATATATTATTTATTTTTTAAGAAGGAAAACTTCGGCGCCGTCTGGGCGGCGAGGCTTTCCTTTTTAAGGCTTTCAAACGCTTTTTCCAATTCCACGGGGATTTCCCGGAATCTTTTCATATCCTGTTCGGCGATTTTTTCCGCCTGGTCGGGGGTCAGCCTTTGGCGGCGTGTCTGCACGGCCAGCTCCCCGGCGCGCATGGGAAATCCCCGTTTTTCTATGTGCATTTTTTCCGCCATAGCGTAGGCGGCGCAGTCTGGATGTCCGCCGGCGTCTTTGGCGCGCGGCCATCCGATTTTCCGCTCCAGGAACTTCAGAATATCTTTTTCGCGGACATCGTGATAGGCGAAATAGGAGATGAATTCGGGGTTTTTACCTGTGCGCCCCCTTTTTTTCAAAGGAAAAAACGCGTCAAAAGGCTCCAGATTTTCTGTCCGGTTGGCGTGCCGGAGAATCTGTTCTTTGGGCCTTCCGTTGAGAATCAGAGGGATTTTGTTTTGCTCTGCAAAGAGATAGCTGTAATAATACATATAATGTTTGCAGACGGCGCAGAAACTGTGGCCGGACTTTATGCAGGCGGCGTATTTTCGGTTTCGCGCCTCGTCGTTCATGGAGAACGTCACATGGTCTATCTGTAATTTTGCCAAGACATTCTGAATATTCTGTCTGCCATAATCCGTCGCAAATCCATTGTCAAATGTAAACGTCAGGACGCGCATGCCATAGCGCATCTTAAGCTGACAGATCATATATGCGCTGTACTTTCCGCCGCTTAGGCCGGCCAGGCAGTCGTATTTGGCTCCGCCCTCTTTCGCCTTATTTTTGCCAATTTCCATTTTCATCAGGAAGGATTTTTCAAGCGCATTTTTCTGCTCAAGCACATTTTTATGTTTTTCGTAAAACGCACAGTAGTTGCAGATGCCTGTAGGGTTAAAGCGTATGTGTGGATAATTGGCGTATAGTCCGCATTTTCGACAACGCTGCATTTTAGATGCTT
>CAOJVE010000123.1 GCA_948444865.1 uncultured Lachnospiraceae bacterium | reverse complement strand
CGGCAAGACATTTACGATGGCGAATGTCATTCAGGAATTGCAGAAGCCGACGCTTATCATCGCCCACAACAAGACGCTTGCGGCGCAGCTCTACGGAGAATTCAAGGAGATGTTCCCGGAGAATGCGGTGGAGTATTTTGTGTCCTATTATGATTATTATCAGCCGGAAGCCTATGTTCCTTCCAGCGACACATACATCGCCAAGGATTCGGCCATCAACGATGAGATCGACAAGCTGCGCCTTTCCGCCACGGCGGCTTTGAGTGAGCGCAAGGATGTGATTATTATTTCCAGCGTGTCCTGCATTTATGGAATCGGAAGCCCCAGCGATTACCAGAACATGATGATTTCCCTGCGTCCCGGCATGGAAGTGGACCGGGATGAGGCAGTGCGCCGTTTGATTGACATTCAGTATGACCGCAACGAAATGGATTTTCACCGGGGGACCTTCCGGGTGCGGGGGGACGTGGTGGAGATTTTCCCGGCGGATTATTCGGAGTCGGCGGTGCGGGTGGAGTTTTTCGGAGATGAGATCGACCGGATTACGGAAGTGGACACGCTGACCGGGGAAATCAAAAAGAGCCTGAATCACATCGCGATTTTTCCCGCGTCCCATTATGTGGTGCCTATGGAGCAGATTCTGCGGGCGGCGGACGAAATCGAAAAGGAACTGAAAAGTCAGGTGGAATATTTTAAGAGCGAGGATAAGCTGATTGAGGCGCAGCGGATTGCGGAGCGAACCAACTTCGACGTGGAGATGATGAAGGAGACGGGCTTTTGTTCCGGCATCGAGAATTATTCCCGGCATTTGTCGGGGCTCGCGCCGGGCCAGCCGCCGTACACGCTGATGGACTACTTCGGGGATGAGTTCCTTCTTATAATAGACGAATCCCATAAGACGGTTCCCCAGGTGCGGGGCATGTTCGCGGGGGACCAGTCCAGGAAGCAGACGCTGGTGGATTATGGCTTCCGGCTGCCGTCTGCCAAGGACAACCGGCCTCTGAATTTTGACGAATTTGAGGGGAAAATCGATCAGCTGCTGTTTGTGTCGGCTACCCCCGGAGAGTATGAAGAGGAGCATGAGCTGCTGCGGGCGGAACAGATTATCCGGCCCACGGGGCTTTTGGACCCGCGGGTGGAGGTCCGTCCGGTGGAGGGGCAGATTGATGACTTAATCGGAGAGGTGAATCAGGAGGTTGAAAAGGGCAACAAGATTCTGATCACCACGCTGACGAAACGGATGGCGGAGGATTTAACCGACTATATGAAGGACGTGGGAATCCGCGTGCGGTATCTTCACTCGGATGTGGACACGCTGGAGCGCACGGAGATTATACGGGACATGCGTCTGAATGTGTTCGACGTGCTGGTGGGGATTAACCTGCTGCGGGAGGGCCTGGACATACCGGAGATTACTCTGGTGGCCATTCTGGACGCGGATAAGGAAGGCTTTTTGCGCTCAGAGACGTCTCTGATCCAGACCATTGGCCGGGCGGCCCGAAACGCGGAGGGGCACGTGATCATGTATGCGGACACGATCACAGATTCCATGCGCGTGGCCATCGACGAGACGCAGCGGCGGCGCGCCCTGCAGGAAGCCTACAACCAGGAGCACGGGATCACGCCCAAAACCATTCAAAAAGCAGTCCGCGATCTGATCAGCATATCCAAATCCGTGGCGGAGGCGGAGGATACGCTGATGAAAGACCCGGAGTCCATGAGCGAAAAGGAACTGGAAAAACTGATTGCAAAGGTGGAAAAACAGATGCGGGCGGCCGCCGCGGAGTTAAACTTCGAGATGGCCGCGCAGCTGCGGGATCAAATGACGGAGCTGAAGAAAAATCTGGCGGAAATCACCGGATAATCACGGTTCCTGTGTCGCTTTCTACGGTGAGGCTTTGGGCGCCCGCGCCGACGGTTCCTTTTTTGCAGCCGTCCGTATCCGTTTCATAGCGGGCGCCTCGGAGTTTTGCCGTGACGTCCCTGGAGCCGGATGCGATCTCAAAGTCCAGGCTTTCGGGAGCGGACTGATAGGCGACGCCGATGTCGCCGGAATCGGTGGAGACATCCAGGTTGGTTTGTGGATTTAACCGGGACAGGTTTGCCTCGCCGGATTTTGCGGTAATTCGGATATTTTTGGAGGCGGGATTTTCCAGGGTCACATAGCCGGAGTCGGTCCGAAGGTCCAGGTCCGCGATTTTTCCGTCGGCAATCTTAATGTCGCCGGAGCCGGACGCGATCCGGGCGGAGTCCGCGGTCACGTCCGTAAATCTGCAGTAGCCGGAGGCGTTTTCCAGTTGGAGATCGGAGGCCGAGATCTGGGAAATCTCCAGATCCCCGGAATTGTTCTCCACGGAAATTGGGAGACGCGCGCCGGCGGGCAGCGAAACGGACAGGGTTTCTTTTTTCCCGAAGGAAAACTGCTCCAGGGCGTTCTTGGCGCCGTCGGTCTGGGCAATGGTCAGCTGACCGTCTTCTAAGCGGACGGCCCCTTCCCGGGCGGATACGTGGATGGCGTCGTCCGGGGAGAGCGAAAGCGTCAGAGGGGCGGAGTCATTTTGGATATGGATGGCAAAAATTTCATCGGCGGGGTAGTCTTTCGCGGCGTTTTTTTCTTTTTGCCCGCATCCCGCCAGGAGGAAAAGGCAGAGGATGGGCAGCAGGATCTTGATTTTCATGGAGGCTCCTTTCTACATTAAATCTTTCGTTTCGACGTTTGCAATGGACAGCGCGGCGAATCCCAAAGACGCCAGTATCAGCGTCAGCATAACGCCGGCATTGCCGGCCAGCGTGTAGTCGCCGATGTTGGCCTGCGTCAGGAGAATCAGCAGAACGGAGGCGACGATGGCGGCTTTCGAGGACTTTGCCTTTAAGCCCACAAAAAGTGAGAAGAAGCCTAAAGTCACCGTCACGACGGATTTCAGGAGCAGTTGGATGTAAAACGACGGGGCCGCCATGTTGTAATCCAGCGGGAAGGCGGACGCCATGAACCGGGAGCCGGCGAAAACGCAGCCGTAGATCAAAAGTTTTGTCAGCGTCAGCGCCGTGAAGTTGAAAATCCACACGGCCAGCATCTGGGCGGCCAGGATTTTTTGCCGCTTGATGGGGTAGGAAAACATGAGGGCCATGGTTTTGTTTTTGTAGGCGCTGACGATGAAAGAGGCCAGCATAACGCCAGTGAAGACCAGAAACGACATGCTGGAAAAAAGCTCAATGGGCGCGGAGATTGTGTCGTTTTCCGGGGCTGCGTCTGGTATGCCCATTTCCGGGTCGTTGGCGATTCCGAAGAAGGCCAGAGCGAAAATAAAGAGCGTCAAAACAGCGGCCAGGATGACGGCGTTGCGGATGTATTTGCCGATGCAGTTCTTTTTCCATTCCAGTTGAATTAATTTGATCATTGCGGTCCCCTTTCTTCAGAAGTCAGTTCCAGGAAATAATCTTCCAGCGATTCACAGTGGCGGCCGATGCCCAGGATGTCGATCTGGCATTCGGTGAGGATTTTGGAAAGCGTCTGCGGGGTTGCGTCCGGGTCGTAGATGCGGATGTTCTGCCCGTCCAGGATTCGGAAATTGTCCAGATTCGCTTTTTCGGACAATATGTACGAAGCCCGTTTGGCGTCGGGGACAGAAAGCTCCACATAGGCCCGGCTTTTTTCGGAGATTTCCGCCATGGGGATTTCCTTTGCGAGCCGTCCATGATGGATGATGCCGATCGTGTCCGCGATGCTCTCGATCTCCGCCAGGATATGGCTGGAGATGACGATGGTGATGCCGTACTCCGCGCAAAGCGTTTTTAGAAGGCCGCGGATCTGTTTCATGCCGGCCGGGTCAAGACCGTTGGTTGGCTCATCCAGGATCAAAAGCTCCGGTTTGCTTAAGATGGCCCGGGCGATGCCCAGCCGCTGCTTCATGCCCAGGGAATAGCTCTGCACAGGCTTGTGGGCCGCGGCGGACAAATCCAGCATTTCCAGAGCGTTTTCGATGCAGTCCGGGTGGTAATAGCCCATGTATTCGCAGTGCAGCGCCAGGTTTTCATGGCCGCTTAGGCGGTCGTAAAACACGGGAAATTCCAGGATGCAGCCCATCCGTTTTAAAAAATCATAGGAATGGGGCGTAAGCTTCTGGCCAAACAGGTGGACGGCGCCGCCGGTGGGCTTCCAGAGGTTCGTGAGCATTTTCATGACCGTGGTCTTTCCGGCGCCGTTGGGACCCAAAAAGCCATAGATCTCGCCTTTTTTCACATGCATGTTCACATCGGTGACCAGATCTTTGCCGTTTATGGTTTTCGTAAGATTTTCTGTCTGTAAAATATAGGACATTTTGTCAGCTCCTTTCTTCAAGTCGGAATATCTTTGAACTAATGTCTATTCTAGCGGCATAAGTTTTCAAAACTCTTGACAGATTCTTACGAATTTCTTTCGATCTGTTTTTTTCTGGAATCAATAATTGAATTTTCGCAGAGTCACTGTAAAGACTGTTTTTTGATGGGGTTCGCTTTCCAGGGTGATGTCGCCGCCCAGCTGCCGCGCCAGGTTCTGCGCGATGGTCAGGCCCAGGCCGTTGCCCTGGATTTTTTTGCTTCGGGAATCTTCCATGGTGAAGAGGCGATCGAACACGGTTTTGGCCAGGGTTTTGTCGATGCCTTTGCCGTGGTCGGTGACTTCCACGAGGATTTTCCCGCCTGCCTCCCGGACGCGCAGACCCAGGTATTTTCCGGCGGAGCCGTAGCGGATGGCGTTGGAGATCAGGTTAAATAAAATTCGCTGCAGGGCGTCTCTGTTTCCGTAGACGTAAAGGGGCTTTTCTGGTATGCGGATGTCTGCCTGGAACTCCTGGGCGGTCAAAAGCTCGTAGAAGTCCAGCGCGTTTTCACGGCAGGTCTGGCAAATATCGATTTGGGAAATGTCGAGGTCCATATCGCCAGCCTCCAGCTTCGCCAGGGTGAAAAACTGGTCGATCAAGGCCATGACCTGCTGCGCCTTTCGCTCCACTTTTCCTAACATTTCTTTTTCGGCGGATTTTTGAAGGCGGATGATTTCCAGATAGCCGAGGATGACGGTCATGGGGGTTTTGATGTCGTGAGAGATGTTGGAGAGCATTTTCCTGGAAGCGATCTGGGAGCGGCGAAAGTCGGCCCGGACTTTTTGACTGTTTTCCAGCAGGCGGTTTATCTGCGCGGCCAGGTCGGCCAACGTTTTGTCGCCGGTAAAAACCATCACTTTCTCGTCGGTGTTCTCGTCCAGGATTTCTTTTAATTTCTCGCTGATTTCCCTTAGCTTTTTCTGGGTTCCCGTTCGGAAGGCGAACTGCTGGCAGGCCACAAGCGCCAGCAGGACGAAAATAACCGCGGCCAGCAGGAAAATCACGGCTTCGGCGCTCACCGTCCGTCCCCCGATTTATACCCGATGCCCCAGACGGTGAGGATGTATTTGGGGGATTTGGGGTTGTCTTCGATTTTGTTTCGCAGGCGGCTGATGTGGACGTTTACGGCGTTTTCGTCGCCGATATAAGCGTCGTTCCAGATCAGGGAATAGATTTGCTGCTTTGTGTAGACCTTCTGCGGGTTTTGCAAAAGCAGCTTTAAGATCTCAAATTCTTTGGACGTCAGATGAATGGCGGAGCCGCCTTTTTCGACGGCATAGCGCTCCAGATCCAAAACCAAATCGCCGGTCCGAAGGAGTTTTGGCGACGGCGCGGCGGCGTATTGGACGCTTCGGCGGATGTTCGCCTTGATGCGGGCCAGCATTTCGGTTACGGAAAAGGGCTTCGTGATATAGTCGTCCGCGCCCAGGCCCAGCCCCAGGGTCTTGTCCGAGTCGGTGTCCTTGGCGGACAAAATGATGATGGGTACGGCGCTCGCGGCGCGGATCTGCCGCAGCGCCTCCATGCCGCTTAATTTGGGAATCATCAGATCCAGCAGCACGAGACTGTAGGCGTCTTCCTGGAATCTCTGGCAGGCCGCGAGCCCGTCGGCGGCGCAGGTCACGCTGTAGCCTTCTGTTTCCAGGTAGTCCTTTAACATTTGGCTGATTTCTGTGTCGTCTTCCACTAATAGCAGTTTCATGGGTTTTCTTTACCTTTCAATGTTGTGTTTGAAAAATGTATGTAGCTGTGATAGCATAAATGTGCTGCCAGTATAGGGGCGGCAACGCATTTATATTATCACAGTTGTTTGTGGATTTCAAATCAGAATGCGAACAGAGAAAAGTTTCTCTTGATAAATGGGGAGATTGACATAAAAGTTTTTACGAAGAAGTTGTCTCAAATCGTTGTAAAAGCTTTTAAATAAAGGGAAGCCTATCTGAATTTTCTAATTAAATTATACCACAAAATCAGGAAAATTTCAAGGCTGGTAAAACCGCCCGGCAGGGCATATAATGGATTCCTATTACGAATTAAGAGGATAAAATTTTCCGGGAGGTGCAGGTTTGGGAGAAAAAAACTGGTTGGATCTTATGTCAAAGCAGACCCAGGTGAAGCAGGCGCTCGACGCCAACGCATATACAGAAAAGTACGGGCTTGTTCTGAGCGAGGAGGAGGCGGAGATTCTGGCTGCGGAGCGGGCGCTGACGCTGAAAAGTGAGCGCAGGATCGAGTTCGGGCAGGGTGTTTTGGCGAAAATCATTTACGCTTTTTGTGATTCGGCGTATGTGACCCAGGAGAATTACTGCGACACGCTGCTCCGGCTTCAGGAGATTTTCTATCTCTATAAAAATGAAATGCTGGATGAGATCACGGACGATGAGCTGCTGGCGTTCATGGCGGAGCAGTTTGAGGACGTGTGCTTCGGGGATCTGGATTATCTGGAGGGGACTTGCCTGGATATTTTTGCCCAGGCGATCCGCGCGGGGTATTCCGGCTACAGAGCGTCGGAGGGCCGGGGGGAATTTGAGCAATTTGACATTGCAAAGCGGTGGGACCGGGAGCTGTACCAGGCGGTTTTGACGGAGTTATGTTGGAGGTAGCGGCATATGGAAAATATGGGATATCAGCCGGAAGAATTGATTCCGATCGTGGCGGAACTGGCGGCGGCCTATACGGGTTACGAGCATTCGTCCGTCACCTATGAGACGGCGGAAATGCTGATGGAGGCGGCGTTGTACTGCATCCATGAATGCGTCATCGATAAAGGCAATGCGCTGGCCGCGGGCCCTGTTTCGGCGAAAAAAGCCTATGAGGCCGGATTTTGCGCGGTCGTCCAAAAGACGAAGGAGCTGCAGGAGATTTACAACCGTCTGATCGGCGATTTTCAGGATTACGGTCTGACGTGCCTGCGGGACGTGATTGTCCAGGGGATTCCGGCTTTTTTGCTCCGGTACGACGTGAAGTTCGCACCGCAGGAGACGCTTTTGACGCTGGATTATCCCGTTCTGAAAGACTTAAGCGGCCTGTCCGGCGTGGACGCGGTTTTGGAATATGTGCGGTGCGTCTGCCTGGAGCAGCGGTTTTTGAAAAAATTTGATCCGGCGTATATCCTGGAAATTTTAAGGGCGTGCGCACCGGAATACGAAACGCTGCTGGAAAATATCTGCGCCGTTTCGCTTCCCAGCCTGCTGGCGCATATGACGCTGCAAAAGCCTTTGTCGTCCAGGGGATTTTCCGTGGAGGAGTATGAGACGCTGGAGCGGATGTTCGCGGGAAAGCCGGCGGAAGAGACAGAAGCGCATTTTGCAAAGCTCTTGAATAGTCTGATAGAATATTCCTTCGGCCATGAGGAGGATTTGGAGGATTATCTGGGATGCGCCGTGGGTGATCTGGCGAAAAGGGTCAGCTGGAACGGCGCCAATCATTGTCTGGAGCGGATCTTTTTGTTATGAGAGCGAGGGGCCGCCGTCCGGCGCAAGACGTGGGGCGGCGGCCGCGCGCGTTACAGATATGCGGGCATGGGGAAAGTTTGTCCGCTGATCTTGTAGGTTTCGTGCTCCTGGCCGATTTCATGGTCCGCCCATCCGGCCTCGGACAGAAAATAGGCGTTGTCAGAGCCGTCGTTCCAGCAGACGTCGATGTAATAGGACCGCCCATCCAGCGCGACGCGGTTCCAGGCGTGGTAAATGCCGTCCGCATTGTCTTTCTGGTAAACATAGCCGGTCACATACCAGCACTCGATGCCCAAGGCGCAGCACATAGACTGAAACGCTTCCGCGTATCCGGCGCATACGGCGGCATCGCCCAACAGGCAGTAATCGGTGAAGGGAAGCCAGTCCTCTTTATAGGAAAAATTTTCTTTGGCCGCGTAAGAGGCGTAGTCCAGTTTTTCGCATAAATAATCGTTGATTTTCTGAATCTTCTCATAGTCGGTCATGGCGTTGTGGATGCCGGCTTCGTTGATGGCGTCAACGACATAATCCATGGAGCGGTCGTTTTGGGGGTTCCCATAGACGCCGGCCCCGCCCAAGGTGAAGCCCTTTAAATCGTATTCCCGCCCGTATATGGTTTTGCTGGACGCGGGGAAAATGGGCGCCGCGTCTTTGGTGGCGTTTACCGTGTGCGTATTTATTAAGGTCGTCGCGCAGAGACAAATCAGGGCAAATAATTTCTTCATAAATTCATACCTCCAGGATCGTTTTTTTGTTTTTCTGATGCCTAGACGCAGAAAAAGCGGCGCGGGTTTTAAATTTAAGAAAAATTTTTTTATTTTTTTGGAAAAAAGCAGAAAGTATGAAAAATTGAGGGCTGT
>CAOJVE010000122.1 GCA_948444865.1 uncultured Lachnospiraceae bacterium | reverse complement strand
GCTGAACGATAGAATGAAAAACGCCGCTTTGGCCATTGGCTGAAGCAGGCGTTTTTTGTGTAAGATTTTATTGGACGGCCGCGTTTTCGGAAGAATTCTTCTTTAACATATGCAGGATGACATCCTGGGTGTACTGTTCCAGATTCCGCTTCTCCTCCTTGGACAGAGATTCCGGGTAGATGGGCCTGCCGTATTCCAGGGTCACATGGGCCGGCTTGATCCGCGGCAGGTGATCCTCGAAAATCTTGGAGGTGCTGCAAAGCGCGATGGGAACGATGGGGCAGTTGGTCTTCGTGGCGATTTTAAAGCTTCCCTTGCGAAACGGCAGCATTTCCAGTTCCGACACGCCCTTGGGCCGGGTTCCTTCCGGGAAAATGCAGATGGACGTGCCGTTTTTCACATCCTCGGCGGCGGCCTGAATGGTCTTCATTCCCTGTCGGATGTCTTTACGGTTTAAGAACAGGCAGTGCAGCAGGCACATCCAGGCGTGTAGCAGAGGGATGTGCTTCATCTCGTACTTGGCGATGTAGCCGGTGCAGCGGGGCACGCGCACGTAAGTCAGCAGTATGTCGAAGAAACTGCGGTGATTGGCTATGTACAGAACCGCCGTGTCCTGGGGGACGTTTTCCTCGCCGATGACCGTGACGGTGGAGCCGGTGATGCGGATGCACAGCCGGAAAACCGCAAGCACAATCCGAAGCGAGCTGACGTCCCGAAGCCTGGGGGAAAATTTACCGATGATCCATTCCGCGATCAGAATCGGAATCGAGAGTATCAGAAAACCGATCACAACGATGCAGGTCAATAAAAAGCGTATCATAGCTGTCTCCTTCTTACTGTTTTTTCTATGCTTTATTATACGTAAAAATGAAGTGGGATGCAATCCTTAGATTCGCCCACAGGATGGGCGCAGGAGGGGCTTTGATCTGATAAAATTATAATTTTATGTATTATATAATAGAAATATAAATATTTCTTTTGTTTTTGCAAAAAGAAAAGATCCTGTCGAAAAATATGCTTGATCGTTGCGTTGTCATACCTATTCCGGCAACGGAAAGGGGGGGTGTTGACATGAGCGCATTGGCGGCTTTTGCGTCTGCTGTCGCGGCAGGCGTGGTGACCCACCTCATCTGCAAATGGCTGGACAGCAAAGACAAGAAATGACAATCAGCCAAAAAGAAAAACCCAGGACCGACCTCCTGGGTTTTTCACTGTGTTGACATGAATGTTGACGTCTTTTTGTGGATATGATTATAGCATATGCAGATTTGTTTGGCAAGATGTTTTTTGATTGGGGTGTGGATACGGGAATGCGATAAAAAACTAAAAACACAAATACCAGCCATAAATCCCCCTTGCCTTACATACAATACATAATGAGAACAAGATATAGGTATCGCCATGAAAAGAACCATCATTACCCTGTTCCTGCCAGGGCTTCTTCTGTGTCTCCTGCTGTGCGGATGCAAGGTAACGAATATGAAATCTGAAGAAAAGAAGCCGTTAGAATACACCGTGGTGAAGCAGGAAGACATTCCACCAGCGATTGGCAGCCTGATTGAGAGCAAGAAACAGGAGGAATTTCAGATTACGTACCAGGATGGGGAGTATCTTTATCTGTTGCGGGGGTATGGCCGCCAGAAGACAGGCGGGTACAGCATCCAGGTGGAGGAGCTGTCCATGTATGCGGAGTCCATTTTTTTCCGCACTTGTCTGGTGGGTCCCGAAAAAGGGGAAGAGCCTTCCCTGGAGCCATCGTATCCGTGCATTGTTGTGAAACTGGAATATCGGGACGCGCCGGTGCAGTTTGATGGCTGATTTTAGATCATGGAAAGGAGCAGACGAGTGGAGATTGTAAAAGAAAATGTGCAGATGTTGCGGGTAAAAAGCAATGCAACCAACCAGATAACATTTGATGAAGACTATAATGTGCCGGACGCGAAGCCGGACATCGGGCGGATGATCCAGCACAAGGGCATCGTCCAGGTGGATGAGGTGAATTTGAGCGACAACCAGGCGTACGTAAAGGCGAAGCTGTCCGTGGAGCTTTTGTACGTGGAGGAGCAGGAGGAAGGGAAAATCTGCAGCCTGACGGCCACCCTTCCCATCGAGGAAACCCTGAATCTGGAGGGGATTGAAAGCGGGGATAAGATGTGCCTGAAGTGGGACATCGAGGACTTAAGCCTGCACATGATCAATTCCAGGAAATTAAACATAAAGTCGATTCTGTCTTTCTTTGCCGTGGTGGATGAACTGGTGGAGCAGGCGCTGCCCACCGGACTAAAGCCGGAGGAAATCTCCATGAAGAAAAAGACGGTGAAGGTTTTAGGGCTGTGCATACATAAAAAGGACACTGTGCGGATGAAAGAAGAAGTGGCGCTGGCCTCCAATAAGCCCAACATCGCCCAGGTTCTCTGGAACACGGTGGAGGTCAGAGGCATGGATATCCGCCCGGAGGAAGACCGGATTCTGGTAAAAGGCGAGCTGTTCGTCTTCCTTTTATACCGGGGAGACGAGGAGGGCAATCCCTTACAGTGGCTGGAGCATTCCATTCCCTTTTACCAGGAAGTGGAGTGCCAGGGCTGCCGCATGGAGATGATACCAAACGTGGAGGTGAACATGATTCACCAGCGGCTGGATGTGCAGCCGGACTCCGACGGAGAAGAGCGCATCATCCAGGTGGACGCGGTGCTGGAACTGGATATTCAGATTTACTGCGAGGAAGAGCATTCCCTTCTCATGGACGTGTACACGCCGCTGAAAGAATGCGTCACCAAAGGCGGCATGGAGCCGCTGGACAGTCTTCTGGTGAAAAATTTCTCCAAGTGCCGCATCGGCGAGCGCTTACAGGTGCGTGAGGTCCAGGGGAAAATCCTGCAGATCTGCCACAGTCAGGGAGCCGTGAAGGTGGATAAGACCCAGATTGTGGAAAACGGCATACTGGCGGAGGGCATCGTCTCGGTGAAAGTGCTGTACATTGTCAGCGACGATTCCATGCCGTTTTATTCCATGGAAGCCATGATACCGTTTTCCCATGTGATTGAGGCCATGGGCATCGACGAAAACTGCATTTATCATCTACATACCGACCTGGAGCAATTATCCACAACCATGGTGGACAGCAACGAAATCGAAGTCAAAATCGTGCTGAATTTAAACGCGCTGGTGTTAAACCGGCAGCAGGAATTTATCATCCGGGAAATCGAGGAGTACCCGCTGGACATGGAGAAAATCCAGAACATGCCGGGCATAACCGTGTACATGGTTCAGCCGGAGGACACCCTCTGGGACATTGCCAAAGCGTTTTACACCACCGTGGAAGACATCTGCCAGCTAAACGGCCTGGAGGAACAGGAAGTGCCGCCGTACTGTCCGCTTCTGCTGGTGAAAAAGGTGGAAGAGGAATAAAAAGCTTGCGGTTTTCGGGCATATGTCTTAAAATATAGATAGGAAAAACAAAAGGAAGAAAGAGGGAATTACAATGGATACAAGAGTTGAGAAAACCATGGAAAAGAAAAAACAAGGCTATAATTGCGCGCAGTCGGTTGCATGCACATATTGTGATATGGTAGGCGTAGACGAGAAAGTTATGTTCCAGATGACGGAAGCTCTGGGGGCTGGCATGGGAAACATGGAAGGCGCCTGCGGGGCTGTTTCTGCGGCCTGCGTTTTAGCGGGCATGAAAAACAGCACAGGGAACCTGCAGTCCCCGGACAGCAATAAGGACACCGCCAAGCTGTCCGCCGCGATCGTGAGTAAATTCATCGAGAAAAATCAGTCGGTGATCTGCAAAGAGTTAAAAGGCGTGGAGACAGGCAAAGCGCTGCGCTCCTGCCCCGGATGCATTCAGGACGCGGCGGCCATTGCCGAGGAGGTTTTGTTCCAGGACTAATGTACAAGAAACGAAGAGAAGCGGAGGAAAGCTAAAGTGGGGAAATGGTTTGAGAAAGCGGTATTTTATCACATGTATCCCATTGGGATGTCCGGCGCCCCCCGGCAGAACCAGCAGACAAAAGCGGAGCATCGGTTTGAACAGTTGGAGCAGTGGCTTTCACATATTTCATGGCTGGGATGCACGGCTATCTATATCGGCCCGCTGTTTGAATCCACCAGCCATGGGTACGACACCAGAGATTACAAGCTGGTGGACAGAAGGCTGGGCGACAACGAGGATTTTAAAAGATTTGTGGAAAAAGCGCACCAGTTGGGCATAAAAGTGGTGGTGGACGGCGTGTTCAACCACACGGGCAGGGAGTTTTTCGCTTTCCAGGATATCCAAGAGAAGCGGGAGCAGTCGCCTTACTGCGGCTGGTACAAAGGGCTGAACTTCGGGGGAAACACCCATTATAACGACGGTTTCTGGTACGAGGCGTGGCGCGGCTGCTATGAGTTGGTGAATCTGAACCTGCAAAATGAGCAGGTGCGCCAGTATCTGCTGGATGTGATTGGGTTCTGGATTGATGAATTTGACATCGACGGCATCCGGCTGGACTGCGCAGACTGCCTGGATTTCGGCTTTATGGAAGCTATGCGTCGGTTTACCGAGGGGAAGAAAGCGGATTTCTGGCTGATGGGCGAAGTGATTCATGGAGATTACAGCCGCTACATCGGGGACCATCTGCTGCACAGCGTCACCAACTACGAATTGCATAAAGGCTTGTATTCTGGACATAATGACCATAATTACTTTGAGATTGCCCATACCATCCGTCGGGAATTTGACCAGGGCGGCGGGTTGTATCGCGGGACATTCCTGTATTCTTTCGTGGATAACCACGATGTGGACAGGATTGCCAGCAAGCTAAACAACAAAGAACATATTTACCCGGTCTTTACGCTTTTGTTCACATTGCCCGGCATTCCGTCCATCTATTACGGAAGCGAATGGGGCATCGAGGGCAGAAAAGAGGGGCCCAACGATGATTTCCTGCGCCCCGCGGTGGACATTGCGCAAGTATTAAAAGAAATGCCGGATGAACAACTGTCCCGCTGGGTGAGAACGCTTGCCCAGATACATGTGAGCCGGGAAGAACTGACCTATGGCGTATACCGGGAGCTGATGCTGACCAATCGTCAATACGCTTTTGCGCGGATTCTGGATGACAGCTGCGTTCTGGTGGCGGTCAATAACGATGAACAGGAGGCGGATGTCTGCATTCCGATTCCCATGGGCGAAGGCTCCTGTCAGGATCTGGTCAGCGAAGAGCCGATTGCATGTGAAGACGGGCAGTTAAAACTGCACTTAAAGCCCTGCGAAAGCCGGATATTCGCCTATGAGAAGACGGTTGAAGGGAATTAGAAACGGGAGAAAAGCACATGGGAAAGAAATTAAAGTTTTCGGATTTGGATCAGTATCTCTTCGGGCAGGGGACGCATTACGATATATATAAGAAACTGGGGGCGCACCCGGCGACGGTGGGCAAAAAGGAAGGCGTGTACTTTGCGGTCTGGGCGCCCAACGCGCAGGAAGTGCATGTAATCGGGGAATTTAACCAGTGGGACGTGTCGGCCAATCCCATGGAGAAGACGGGCAATATCGGGGTGTACGAAACTTTTGTTCCGGGGGCCTGTGAAGGGCAGCTTTACAAATTTTTCATCAAAGGCGCCCACGGGGAAGAGCTTTATAAGGCGGACCCTTTTGCCAACGCCTCGGAGCTGCGGCCGGGAAACGCTTCCAGGATTGTGGATATCACGCAATTTAACTGGGGAGACGGCATCTGGCTGAAAAAGCGGGAAAATTTTGATGAGAACAAGGAGCCGATGGTGATCTATGAGGTGCATCCCGGTTCCTGGAAGAAGCATCCCATCACCCCGGAGAATGAAGACGGGTTTTACAATTACAAAGAGTTCGCCCATGCCCTGGTGGATTATGTGAAAATGATGGGGTATACCCATGTGGAGCTGATGGGAATCGCGGAGCATCCGTTTGACGGTTCCTGGGGGTATCAGGTGACCGGCTATTACGCGCCCACGTCCCGGTACGGCAGTCCGCTGGATTTCAAATATCTGGTGAACTATCTCCATAAGAACAAAATCGGCGTAATCCTGGACTGGGTTCCGGCCCATTTTCCCAAGGACGCCCACGGGCTGGCCATGTTCGACGGCACGGCCTGTTACGAGCACGCGGACCCCAGACAGGGAGAGCATCCCGAATGGGGAACCAAGATTTTTAATTACGGCCTCAATGAGGTGAAGAATTTCCTGATTGCCAACGCGCTGTACTGGATTGAGGAATACCATGTGGACGGTCTGCGGGTGGACGCGGTGGCCTCCATGCTGTACCTGGATTACGGCAAGCAGGACGGCCAGTGGGTGGCCAACAAGTACGGGGAAAATAAGAACCTGGAGGCCATTGAGTTTTTCCGGCACTTAAATTCCTGTGTGCTGGGGCGCAACAAGGGCGTTCTGATGATTGCGGAGGAGTCCACGGCCTGGCCAAAAGTCACCGGGGATGTGGAGGAAGACGGTTTGGGCTTCAGTCTGAAATGGAATATGGGATGGATGAATGATTTTCTGGAATACATGAAGCTGGACCCTTATTTCCGCAAATACAACCACCACAAGATGAATTTTTCCATGGTCTATGCCTACAGTGAGAAATATATCCTGGTGCTCTCCCACGACGAGGTGGTGCATTTAAAATGCTCCATGGTGAATAAGATGCCGGGAGAGCTGGAGGATAAGTTTAAGAATCTGAAAGCGGGCTATGCGTTTATGTTCGCCCATCCGGGGAAAAAGCTTCTGTTCATGGGCCAGGATTTCGGCCAGCTGCAGGAGTGGAGCGAGGCCAGGGAGCTGGACTGGTTCCTGCTGGGCGAAGAGCGGCATCAGGATCTGCAGGATTATGTGCGGCAGTTAATCCGGCTGTACAGCCATTATCCGGCTTTTTCCTGTACAGACCACAGCCCGGAAGGGTTCGAGTGGATTAACGGCGACGACGGGGAACGGAGTATTTTCAGTTTCCTGCGGAAATCCCCCACCAGACGGAACAATTTCCTGGTGGTGTGCAGCTTCACGCCGGTGCACCGGGCGGACTACCAGGTGGGCGTGCCCAAGAAGAAAAATTATAAGCTGATATTCACCCAGGACGGATTTCTGGATGAGCCGGTGGTCTATAAGGCGAAGAAGGCAGACTGCGATAACCAGAAATTCGCCATTGATTACGATCTGCCCCCGTACGGCGTGGCGGTCTTCCTGTATTAGAGGGAAATCATGGAGAAGCGGGGGAGATTTCGCGTTGGTTTGATTCAGATGGACAGCGGTCCGGATAAGCGCGAAAATCTTAAGAAAGCGCGAAGGATGGCAGAAGAAGCGGCTGTCCGGCAGGCGGATCTGATTTTATTTCCAGAGACGGTGGACTACATCGGGCCGGATTTTCTGGGAAACGCCTGTGAACCGGACGGGGAAACGGTTGGCTTTTTCCAGGGGCTTGCCAGGGAGCATAGCGTGTATCTGCTGGCGGGCAGCGTCACGGAGAGGCGTCCGGGGGGCCGTCTTTCCAATGCAAGCTTTCTGTTTAACCCCCAGGGAGAGCAAATCGCCTGTTACCGGAAGCTTCATATGTTTGACGTGGATATAGCGGATGGGCCGGCTTACCGGGAATCGGACGAGATACAGCCGGGCAATGAGATTGTTGTGGCAAAGACCCGTCTGGGGGCATTCGGCATTGCCATCTGCTACGACCTGCGCTTTGGCGAGATGTTCCGTCTGATGGCTAGGGCGGGGGCGCAGGCAATGCTTCTTGTGGCCAACTTTACCCGGGAGACGGGGCAGGCCCACTGGGAGACGCTTATCAGGGCCAGGGCCATTGAGAACGGCTGCTATGTGGCGGCCTGCGGCCAGACCGGGCAAAAGAGCGCCTTTAGGGCTTATGGCAATTCCATGGTGGCGGACCCCTGGGGGAAGGTCATCGCCAGAGCCGGGGAGGAGGAGGCCGTCCTGACGGCGGACATCGATCTGTCTTATGGGGAATATGTACAAAGCCAGATTCCGTCTCTGAAAAATACCCGGGAAGATATCTATAATCTTCAGTGTCTCAGCATGAGAATCTATGGAGAATGAACAGTTGAAATTATGTTCCTTTCGGAGTATAATAAAGACATCAGTAAGGAAGAGGTGAAGGAACATGAAAGTATCAAAGATCAAGGATATCGAAAAGTTTTTTCAAGTGGTGGACAGCTGTAAGGGCAAGGTTGAGCTGGTGACAGGCGAGGGAGATCGACTGAATTTGAAGTCAAAACTTTCCCAGTATGTATCTTTGGCAAATATTTTTTCCAATGGAGAGATCCCGGAGCTTGAGCTGGTTGCCCATGAGAAGGAAGACGTTGACAAATTAATGAACTTTATGATTAACAGCTAATCGAAGGTGTACAGATTAAAGAATGAGATATATACTGGAACAGGGGCTGTTGGACAAAATGTCTGAAGAGGGCATTTGTGCAACAGTCTTTTTGCCTTTTGATTAAATTTACTATTTTGATGATGGGAGGTAAGCGCAATGACAAAGATTGACATTATTTCCGGTTTTTTGGGAGCTGGAAAGACGACGCTGATTAAGAAGCTTTTGAAAGAGGCGTATAAAGGAGAACAGGTGGTTCTGATTGAGAACGAATTTGGGGAAATCGGCATCGACGGCGGTTTCTTAAAAGAAGCTGGGGTGGAGATTCGGGAAATGAATTCTGGATGCATCTG
>CAOJVE010000121.1 GCA_948444865.1 uncultured Lachnospiraceae bacterium | reverse complement strand
GCAGTTGGAGACTCCCAGTGATCAGCTGGATATTCTGGTTATCAGTGAAGGAAGTAAGGGCTTTTTTGGGATTGGCAGTAAGCCTTTCGTGATTCGGGTAAACAAGAAAGAAAAAGAGAAAAAAGAACAGACGCAGGAAACAGTTATCGAGGAAAAAGAGGAGCTGAAACCAGAATCCCAGCAAATAGAGAAAAAGCCGGAACAGCAGCCCGCGCTCGTTAAGGAAAGGGTCAGAGAACACAGACCGAAAAGGGAAAGCCGTCAAATAGAAATCATCACAGACGAGGCGCAGATCGAGGAAATAAAAAAGCGCGCCGAGGAATTTCTCTCTCAGGTTTTTAAGGCAATGGGTATTGAAGTTCATATGGAATCTGTATATAATGGGTCTGATGGCAGTCTTACCATTGACTTTTCCGGGGAAAATATGGGCGTTTTGATTGGTAAGAGAGGGCAGACTTTGGATTCCCTTCAGTATTTGACAGGGCTTGTATTGAATAAAGGAACCAGCGTCTATGTGAAAGTGAAGCTGGATACGGAGAATTACCGCGCCAGACGGCGGGAGACATTGGAGAACCTGGCCAGGGGCATCGCATACAAGGTGAAAAAAACCAGGAAGGCCGTTGTGCTGGAGCCTATGAATCCCTACGAGAGAAGGATTATACATTCGACTTTGCAGGGGAATCGCAATGTGGAAACTTACAGTGAAGGGGAAGAACCCTATCGTCATATTGTTGTAAAGCCAAAAGGCAGATAAATAAAAATCAGCCATCACTATTTACTACGGTAGTGGCGGCTGTTTTTTAGCTTTATTTAGAAACATTCATTTTGACTAATCGGAGTTTGTGCAAGCGAATTATAGACGGTTTTGAGCGCCCTGTATATTTTGCTCAAACTCAAAATGATAGGAGCAAATTATGTATACGGATACTATTGCGGCGATTTCCACGGCGGTGAGCGCTTCCGGGATTGGCATTATACGTCTCAGCGGCCCCCGGGCGCTGGAAATTGCAGATCGGGTTTATAGAAGTAAGGGAAAAATTAAGAAGCTGGCGGACGTTCCCACCCACACCATACACTATGGTCATATTTACGATGAAAACGAAATCGTGGACGAGGTTTTGGTTATGGTGATGCACGCCCCCCGAACTTTTACCGGGGAGGACACGGTGGAGATCGACTGCCACGGCGGCATTTACGCGATGAAGAAAGTTCTGGACACTGTGTTAAAAAATGGAGCCCGAATTGCGGAGCCGGGAGAGTTTACGAAGAGGGCTTTCTTAAACGGCCGGCTGGATCTGTCTCAGGCGGAAGCCGTCATGGATGTGATTCAGTCTAAGAACCGCTACGCGCTGAAAAATTCCATTCAGCAGTTAAAAGGCTCTGTGAAAAATAAAATCGAGAAAATACGCAAAGCCATTCTGCATGAAATTGCCCAGATCGAATCCGCCTTGGATGACCCAGAGCATATGAGCCTGGAGGGCTATGCGGAACATCTGGAGGAAGTTTTAAAAGAACAGCAAGGAGAGATCCGCCGACTCTTGTCTACGGTCGCCGACGGGAAAGTGATTCAGGAGGGCATCCGCACGGTTATATTGGGAAAGCCCAATGCGGGAAAATCTTCGCTTTTAAATGTTCTGGTGGGAGAGGATCGGGCGATTGTCACAGAGATTGCGGGGACTACCCGGGATGTGCTGGAGGAATATATCCATTTTGGCAGCGCGGCCTTAAGAATCGTGGATACGGCCGGCATCCGCAATACGTCAGATCTTGTGGAGAGCATCGGCGTGGACAAAGCGAAGGAACAGGCGGAACAGGCCGATTTTATTTTATATGTGTCGGACGCCTCCGTGCCTCTGGATGAAAATGACTTCCATATTATAGAAATGATTCAGGATAAACAGGCGATCGTGCTGTTAAACAAATCAGACCTGCCCGCCCAGGTGGAGGCGGAAAAACTGGCGGCGCTGACAAAAAAGACGGTGATTCCGATATCGGCCAAAGAAGAGTCAGGTTTCGCGGAACTGGAATCCTGCATTTCATCAATGTTTTTCCAGGGAAAATTGGATCTGCCGGAAGACATTTATATTACAAATCGCAGGCATAAGGGATTGCTGGAAGAAGCTTTGGAGAGTCTGGAGCAAGTGCAGGAAAGTTTGGATGCCGGAATGCCGGAAGATTTTTATTCCATTGATTTAATGAATGCCTACGAGGCGCTGGGCGGCATTCTGGGAGAGTCGGTGGACGAAGATGTGATACAGGAAATATTTGAGAATTTTTGCGTTGGAAAATAAAATTTTTTTGAACAGATGGGAGGAAGATATGAGCCGGTTAATACGGGAATATCAGGTAGTGGTGGTTGGCGCGGGACATGCGGGCTGCGAAGCGGGGCTGGCCTGCGCCAGATTGGGGCTTCGCACAATATTGTTTACAGTCAGCGTAGACAGCATTGCTTTGATGCCCTGCAATCCCAACATCGGAGGAAGCTCCAAAGGCCACCTGGTGCGGGATGTGGACGCGCTGGGCGGTGAGATGGGAAAAAACATTGACGCAACGTTTATACAGTCCAAAATGCTAAACAAATCAAAAGGCCCAGCGGTGCATTCTCTGCGGGCGCAGGCGGACAAGCAGGCCTACAGCAATCAAATGCGAAAGACCCTAGAAAAAACGCCAGGGCTTACAGTTAAGCAGGGAGAAGTGGCCAAGATTCTGGTGGAAGACGGCAAGGTGAAAGGCGCAGTCACATATTCGGGCGCCACTTATCGGGCGCAGGCCGTGATTTTATGCACGGGCACTTATTTGAAAGCGCGCTGCATTTACGGGGATGTGAGTTCCAACACAGGTCCCAATGGGCTGCAGGCGGCGAACCATCTTACGAATTCTCTGCGGGAGTTAGGCATTGAGATTCTACGGTTTAAGACAGGAACGCCGGCCCGGATCGACGGAAATACCATTGATTATGAAAAAATGGAACGTCAGTCGGGTGACCGTCAGGTCCGGCCGTTTTCTTTTTCCACAAAAATCGAAGACATCCAGAAAGAACAGGTTTCATGCTGGCTTACCTATACCAATGAAAAGACCCATGAAATCATTCGTCAAAACCTGGACCGCTCGCCCTTGTATTCTGGAATAATCGAGGGAACGGGGCCCAGGTATTGTCCCTCTATCGAAGATAAAGTTGTCCGCTTTGCGGATAAGGACCGTCATCAGGTTTTCATTGAGCCAGAAGGATTGTATACGTCGGAGATGTACGTGGGGGGCATGTCCAGCTCTTTGCCGGAGGATGTGCAGTTCGCCATGTACCGCACGGTTCCCGGACTGGAGAATGCGGAAATCGTGCGCAATGCCTATGCTATAGAGTATGACTGCATCAATCCCCGCCAGCTGAACCCGACTTTGGAGTTCAAGTCTATAGAAGGCTTGTTCAGCGCTGGGCAGTTCAATGGAAGCTCCGGTTACGAGGAGGCGGCGGCTCAGGGATTGATCGCGGGGATTAACGCTTCCATGAAAATCCTGGGTAAAAAGCAGATTACGCTGGACCGCAGCGAATCGTATATAGGTGTGCTGATTGACGATCTGGTCACCAAAGAAAATAAAGAGCCATATCGTATGATGACCAGTCGGGCGGAATACCGTTTATTGCTCCGGCAGGACAACGCGGATCTGAGGCTTCGGGAAATCGGCTACCAAGTAGGGCTGGTTGATAAAAAAGATTATGAATATGTTTTATGGAAAAAAGAAAAAATTCAGGAAGAGATTCACCGCATTGAAAATAAAAATATTGGTGTAAACGAGAAGGTGCAGGATTTTCTAGGAAAAAACAATAGCGCGCTTTTGAAATCCGGGGCCACCCTTGCAGACTTAATCCGCAGGCCGGAGTTGAATTACGAGATGTTAGAGGAGTTGGATGAAGGTCGTCCAAACCTTCCCTGGGACGTGAAAGAACAGGTCAATATTCATATTAAATACGAGGGTTATATTAAGCGGCAGGAAAAACAGGTTTTGCAGTTTAAGAAACTGGAAGAGAAGCTGTTGCCGGAGAATATTAATTACGATGACGTTCCCAACCTCCGTATTGAGGCACGGCAGAAACTGGCATTGTACAGGCCGGTCTCTCTGGGGCAGGCTTCCCGAATATCAGGCGTCTCGCCATCTGATATATCGGTATTGATGGTTTATCTTATGGCGAAATAAAAATGTGGGGATTGTAAAAAAAATGCAGATCATGACACAGGGCTGTGCGGAGCTGGGCATTCATCTGACAGAAGAGCAGGAACAGCAATTTACGGATTATTATCATTTACTAATCGAGTGGAATCAGAAGGTAAATCTGACTGGAATCACAGAATACGACGATGTGATAAAAAAACATTTTCTGGATAGTCTGTGCCTTGTAAAGCTATCTGGATTTGACCAAAGTAAAATAAAAAAAATCGTCGATGTGGGGACAGGCGCAGGATTTCCAGGAATCCCGCTAAAAATCATTTTTTCGAATTTAGAAGTGACATTGTTGGATTCCCTGAATAAAAGAATCAAATTCCTGGAGGCGCTGACAGAAAAACTGGGTTTGAAAAATGTGCAGGCAATCCATGGCCGCGCTGAAGATTTTGGCAGAGATCCAGCGTACAGAGAGAAATTTGACTTATGCGTTTCCCGTGCGGTCGCCAATTTGAGCGTATTGGCCGAATACTGTATGCCGTTGGTCCGGGTGGGTGGAAGTTTTGTCGCCTATAAATCTGGAAAAATTCAGGAGGAGCTGGAATCCTCTCAAAATGCCATTCACCTGCTTGGAGGAAAAATTCAGGAGAAGATAAATTTTCATGTCCCTGAATCAGATATGGCAAGGACGTTGATTTCCATAAAAAAGGAAAAAAATACATCCAAAAAATATCCGAGAAAAAGCGGCGTGCCCGGGAAATTGCCTTTGTAAAATGATTTTAATCAAGACTTTCGTTATTGAAATAAAACAACAAGAGCGGGGATGGTCCTCGCTCTTGTTTCATCTTACAGAAGAACATCCATCTGACTCAGAAATTCTTCAGGATTTTCGATATGCGGAAAGTGTTTTGCATGTTTTATAAAAACAGTTTCAATGGCCGGATTGTATGCAGCGTATTCCCGGACAATATCTTTCCCTTCTTTTTCATAATTCCCTTCTATGATATAAATACTGTGATTGGTTTCGCGTATACAGTTGCTAATATTTATATTTGTGTAATTTCCAATCCGGCTGGCGTATAGATATTTTCCGCCGCAGTCATCCTGGTGTGCATTCTCATAATATAAATCCAGAAAATCCGGGTCAATGCGAAATGGATTAAAAAATAAATTTTCCGAAAGAGAGTGGTCAATGTTTGGACGGCTCATAAAAATATTGTAAATCATCGTCCCAATAATGGGAATCTCCAACAGCAGTTTTTGGATGGCAGAATTTTTACTAGGTATCTTATTTAATTCTTTAAAATCAGGCGGGTTGACAAAAAATATTTTGTGAAAAAGTTTTCCCTCGTTGCGGCAGGCCATGGTTAAAAAAGAGCTGGAATAGCCGCTGGCAATTACGTCCGTTTCCTTTTTAATCACAGTTTTAATAAAATCGCATATGAGCTGTACATAAAGAAAATTTGTGTAGGTGATTCTCGGTTTATCCGAGCGGCTGCAGCCCAGCAAATCTAAAGTGTATACTTCATGATTCTTTGACAGTGAATTTCTCACTTTATTCCATTCGTAGCTGGATAATCCGGACTGCAAATCGTGAATCAGTAACAAAGGTTTTCCCGTTCCTTGTCTGGTGTAAGAAATGTTGCCAAATCGCCAGGAATAATTCCGGGGTTCAGGCGATGAAACGGCGTTCTTAAGAGAAGAGGATGCAATAATCATTTTATTTATCATATGGATGATTCCAGTTGCGACAGTAAATAAAATGCCAAGAGTTGATAACCTGCGTTTGCATTTATTCATATTCATAGATGTCCTCCTTGCTTGTTATTTTCCTATTACTATATCCTACCACAAAAATTCATTTTTTTCTATACTTTTTATGTTTCACGTGAAACATTTTTTTAGAGAAAATCCCGTTAATATTTCTTTTGAAATATAAAGTCCCCAGACAGGAGTATGCTTCAGCAAAAAAAACTATGTTGCCATAAGCAGCTTGTTGCGGACAAAAAATTTCACCAAACAGGTTTTTTCTAAAATTGATTTTTAATGTTTCACGTGAAACATTTATTTTTTTATAGATATATAAATAAAAAGGTGTTATAATAGCATAGAAACTAGTAAAACCACTTTAAATATCCTTATATTTTATGACAAAGTTTAGAACGCCCGCTACGTCTAAGTTTTGTCAGGGATATTTAAAGTGTCTTACTATAAGCAGAGGAGGGGTCGTGCATTGGGAAGAGTTATAGCAGTAGCGAATCAAAAGGGTGGTGTGGGAAAATCGACTACGACGATAAACTTGGGGTCTTGTCTTGCTGAAGCAGAAAAAAGAGTTTTGATTATTGATATTGACCCCCAGGGAAATACTACGAGTGGATTTGGAGTGGACAAGAATGAATCTGAAAATACTTTGTATGAATTGTTGTTGGGAGAGGTTCGTATAGAAGATTGTATTGTATCGAATGTTCAGGAGCGTTTGTCACTGATTCCGGCGAATATGAATTTGGCTGGTGCAGAAATTGAATTAATTGGCATTGAAAATAAAGAATTTATTTTAAGAAATGCAATGGATTTGGTACAGAAAGATTATGATTTTATAATTATGGATTGTCCTCCATCCTTAAGTATGCTGACGATAAATGCTATGACTGCTGCTGATTCTGTGATTGTGCCTATACAGTGTGAATATTATGCGCTGGAGGGGTTGTCCCAGCTGGTTCACACGATTCAGCTGGTGCAGGATCGACTGAACCCGAAGCTGGAAATCGAGGGCGTGGTATTCACCATGTACGATGCCCGGACAAATTTATCTTTAGAAGTTGTGGAAAATGTAAAAGATAATTTGAAACAAAATATTTACAAAACCATTATTCCGAGAAATGTGCGTTTAGCGGAAGCGCCTAGTCATGGAATGCCTATTAATATATACGATGGGAAATCTGCTGGGGCAGAGAGCTATCGTCTTCTGGCCGAAGAGGTTATTAACAGGAAAAAGAATGGAGGAGAGAATGGCTGTTAGAAAGTCCGGTTTGGGAAAAGGATTGGATTCTCTAATTCCTGACCATCATTTAGAAGAAATAAGTGAAACGGAAAACCAGGGAGTTGTTTCTGTAAAAATTTCAAAAGTGGAGCCAAATAGAGAACAGCCCAGAAAACAATTTGATGAAGATTCCTTATTGGAATTATCCGAATCCATAAAACAGTTTGGCGTGCTGCAGCCGCTGCTTGTTCTTAACAAAAATGATTATTATGAGATCATAGCCGGAGAGAGAAGATGGCGGGCGGCGAAAATCGCCGGTATGAAAGAGATACCCGTAATCATTAAAGACTATTCAGAACAGGAAATTGTGGAGATTTCTCTGATCGAAAATATCCAGAGGGAAGACTTAAATCCGATTGAAGAGGCTATGGCTTATAAAAGGCTGTTGGAAGATTTTCATTTAAAACAGGATGAAATTGCCGAAAAGGTGGCCAAGAGCCGAACAGCCGTCACAAATTCCCTGCGTTTATTAAAGTTGGATGAAAAAGTGCAGGAAATGTTGGTTGACGAGATGCTGACAACGGGACATGCGCGAGCGCTGCTGGCCATCACCGACACAAGGGAACAGCTGGAGCTGGCGAACAGGATTTTTGAAGAAAAGCTAAGCGTAAGGGAGACGGAAAAGCTTATAAAAAATTTGCTGAATCCGAAAAAAAAGGAAGAGGTAAGAAGTGACTCAGCCGAAGATGCGATTTACGAAAAATTAGAAGACAAGATGAAGGGAATTATTGGTACGAAAGTCACGATTAATAGAAAAAAGAAAAATAAGGGGAAAATAGAAATTGAATATTATTCGCAGGAAGAGTTAGAGCGAATTATCGAAATGTTTGAATCCATTGGATCGGAATAGGGGAGAGTACATATGAGTGACTTTTTTACAAGCATTGGAATAGATCCGGCTATTATAATTTTAGTACTAGCTGTATTTATTGTGGCGCTATTCTTAATTGTGTTTCGTATGGGTATGCGAATAAGGAGGTTAGAAAGAAAATATAAAGGGTTTATGAGAGGAAAAGATGGGCAATCTCTAGAAAGGGTATTTGCACATCGATTCAAAGATCTGGATAAACTAGTAGAGAAAAATGATTCTCATGAACAGATGATTGACATCCTCAGAAAAAATTACAGCAGACTGTTCAGTAAATACGGGGTAGAAAAATACGATGCGTTTGATGACGTTGGCGGAAAGATGAGTTTTGTTCTTGCGTTACTGGACAAAAATAATACAGGCGTTATATTGAATGCCATCCATAGCAGAGATAACTGCTTCCTATATTTAAAAGAGATTGTAAAAGGAGAGTCCTATGTGATGCTTAGCCAGGAAGAAGTGGAGGCGTTACGAAAAGCAGTTAATTTTGGATTGGCTGAAAATATGGAGAATGTTTCAGAGTAAGAGAAGGGAGAAACAGTCATGATTGACATAAAATTTTTAAGGGAAAATCCAGATGCGGTAAAGGAGAATATTCGGAAAAAATTTCAGGAATCCAAGCTGGATCTTGTGGATCAGGTCATAGATTTAGATCAGCAAAACAGAAGCATCAAGCAGGAAGTGGAAGAGCTGCGGGCAAATCGTAATAAAGTGTCCAAACAGATAGGGGC
>CAOJVE010000120.1 GCA_948444865.1 uncultured Lachnospiraceae bacterium | reverse complement strand
ACTATTGACACAACTATATTATATATTATATAGTATTATTAAAATAATAATATTATATAAAAAAGGAGGGATTCCATGGTTTTTAATACAGGGGCCGCCCTGCTGGACGCCATTGTTCTGGCCGTCGTGTCCGGGAAAAAAGAGGGAACTTATGGCTACAAAATCACCCAGGACGTACGCCGGGCCATTGACATTTCCGAATCCACCCTATATCCCGTCCTGCGGCGGCTGCAAAAAGACAGCTGCCTGGACGTATACGATATGGAATTTCATGGCCGGAACCGGCGGTACTACAAAATCACCGAAAAAGGCGCCGCGCAGCTGGAGCTATACCGAACCGAATGGAAAAACTACGCTTCCCGGATCAGCAGCGTGCTGTCCGGCAATTATCCCGTTGCAGAGAAAGAGGAGGGACATTCATGAATCGAGAAGAATTTTTGGCAGGGCTTGCCCGGCTGCTGGCGGACATTCCAGAGAGCGAGCGGCAGGAAGCTCTAAAGTATTACAGCGACTATTTTGACGACGCCGGCCCCGAGAACGAAGAAAGCGTCATACAGGAGCTGGGCGGAACTCCCGAGCGGGCCGCCGCCAGCATCCGCGCGGAATTTCTGTCCGGCAAAGCCTCCAAAGCGCAAAACTATGGGGAATACACGGAGCGGGGCTACCAGGACACCCGGATTCCCCACCCCCGGCAGATGCCGCAGTTTATCCGGGAAAAAGCCAAAGAATCCAAAAATCCCTGGAAGATCGCCCTGATCGCGCTGCTCCTGGTTTTAACCGGCAGCCTCTGGCTGGGATTTTTCGGCGGAATTGTCGGCCTGGTTTTCGGCCTGCTGGGAGGCGTCCTCTCCTTCGTATTCGGCATCGCCGCGGCCGTGTTCTCGCTGCTCGTGGGCGGCGTCGCCCTGACTGCGGCCGGCATCGCCGAATGCCTGGCCAACCCGGCTCTGGGGTTTTTGATGTCCGGCCTGGGGCTGCTGCTTTTAGCCATAGGCATCCTGCTGCTGATCTTCTGTCTGTGGCTGGGCAGCAAGTTTCTCCCGCGGTTTGTCAGCTGGGCCTATAAAATCCTACGCAAATTCGTGGACTGGTGCAAAGAAAGATGGAAGATTTTTCGATAAAAGGAGATGGAAAATATGAAAAAAATATATAAAATCGGAATATTCGCGTCCCTGGGATTTTTCACTCTGGGCCTGGGGCTGGTCGTCGCCGCCGTGGCCCTGGGCGCCACCTGGGCGCAGTTTACCGATACGGTACATGAGAAAAGCCCGGTTGACGGCGGAAATGTTTTTTCCTGCTCGGACGTACAGTCGCTGGAGCTGGAATTTGGCGGCAGCGAGCTGGAATTGACGGATACGGACGGAGATGAAATCCTCGTGGAAAGGCTCTGGGACCCCACCCACGCCGTGAAAACAGAACTGGACGACGGCACGCTGAAAATCTCCACAAAATCCTCCATCCGAAGCAGCATAAAAGCGCGGATTCAGATTCCAAAGGATCACTCTTTCGACGAAGTGCGCCTGAAGCTGGGCGCAAGCGCCGTCACGGCCCAGTCCCTTCGCGCGGACGAACTGGAAGTGGATCTGGGCGCGGGAGCTTTTTACGGAGCCGGCAAAATCATCGCCAACGAATCCAAATGGCAGGTGGGCATGGGCGAGCTGACGCTGAAAAGCCTGGACTGCGCGGATTTGGAGATGGACTGCGGCATGGGAAGCCTCTCCGTCGCCATGGCCTACCCGCAGGAATATTACGACTGCAATGTCTCCTGCCACGCGGGCGCCGTGACTGTGGGAGACAGTGAATTTTCTATGGGCAGCCATCGTATGGAAGGCGAAGAAGCCGAATCCGAAATAAAAATCACCTGCGGCATGGGAGCCGCCGACATAACCTTCGCAGAGGATTAAGGCTCGCTGCTTTCCCAGAACGCCTGCAACCGCTCCTTGACCGTCGTCTGGCTGCAGACCGCGTAATCCGACCACTCCACCGGAAATAGCTGGCGGTAATCCCGGTGGAGAAATCTCTCATCCAACAGCAGGATAATGCCTCTGTCCTCGGGCGTGCGGATCACCCGGCCCGCCGCCTGCAGGACTTTATTCATGCCGGGATAGCGATAGGCGTAATCAAAGCCATTGCCGCCCCGGCCATCGTAATAAGCCTTTAAGATCTCACGCTCGCAATTCACCTGCGGCAGGCCCGTCCCCACCGCCACGACCCCGATCAGGCTGTCGCCAATCAAATCGATCCCCTCTGAAAAAATGCCGCCCATCACGCAAAATCCCACTAGACTCTCCTCCCGCGCTCCGCCCTCTTCAACCATCTGAAAAGCCTTGAGGAAATTCTCCCGTTCTCCCTCGTCCATGCCGATTTTCTGGCAGATGCACTGCACTGGCTCCATGGCGTACGCCGCCAGAAACTCCCGGTACACCTCCTGCTGCATCTGATAAGAAGGAAAAAAAGCCAGATAATTCCCGGTCTTTGCCGTCGCCGCGCTGTATATATAAGACGCAATCTTACAATACTCTTCCTGGCCGCGCCGGGCGTAACGGCTACTCACGTCCCGCGCCACGCAAAGGCATCGACGCTTCTGCTCAAACGGAGACTTCACATAGACCGCATAATCGTCTTTTCGCCGGCTGAACAGCGTCCGGTAGTAAGACATGGGATGCAGCGTGGCCGAAAAAAACACCGCGCTGACGCCTTTGTCCAGACAGGCCTGGAGATTCCCGGAAGGGTTCACGCAAAAAAGCTTCAGCCAAAACAGGCCGTCCGGCGCCCGCTGGGCGTAAACCACATAATTTTCATCCACAAGTTCCGAAATATTCAGAAAATCCCGCACTTTAAAATAAAAATTCAAAAGCTCTTCTCTCGCCTCCCGCCCGATGTCCTCCCGCTCCTCCTCCAGAAGCGCTTCCAGCTCTCCGGCCACATTCATCGCCATCACGGGAATATCCCCCGCGTCCTTCCAGACCTTGTACGTTTCACACTGCCCTCTCAGCGTCTTAAGCTTTTGGTTCAGGCGTTCCAGACGCCGCTCCAGCTTCCGGGAATAAACGCCGAATCTCTCATACGCCTCCTGCGTCTCCTCCTGGCTGATCGCCGCGCTGTACATCTCCCTTCCCCGGTCCACCAGGTTGTGGGCTTCGTCAATCAAAAAAATATAATCTCCCTTCACGTTCTCGCCAAAAAAACGGCGCAGATGAGCGTTGGGGTCAAATACATAATTATAATCGCAAATCACGCCGTCCACCCACACCGCCAGATCCAGGCTCATTTCATAGGGACACACCTGCCATTTTTCCGCCTGACGCTGAACCGCCGCCCGGTTCAGCGTCCCTTCACTAGTCCACAGTTCATAAACCGCGTCGTTTACCCGGTCAAAATGGCCCTTGGCGCGGGGGCACTCTTCTGGATTGCAGGCCGTCCGCTCCATGGGACAGATCTTCTCCTTGGCCGTCAGCGTCAGCGCCTGAAAAAGCAATCCCCGCTGTCTAAGCAGCGAAACAGCCTCCTCCGCCACCGTCCGCGTGACCGTCTTGGCCGTCAGATAAAAAACCTTCTCCCCCAGCCCTTCCCCGATGGCCCGCACCGCCGGAAAAAGGGCGGACATGGTTTTCCCCACGCCGGTAGGCGCCTGCACGAACAGCTGCTTTTTGGCAGCCGCCGCGTGATAAACGCCCCGCACAATATCCCGCTGGCCCGGCCTGTAGGGAAACGGAAACTCCAGCCCCTGCATGGACGCATTGCGGCGTTCTTGCCAGCGCGCCTGATAATCCGCCCATTTATAATAGGCATCAAGAAGCCCCTGAAACCATTCACTGAGGCTGTCCATCTGGTATTCCCGGCGGAAACGACGGATCTGCTCCGTCTCCATATTGCAGTAGGTCATCTGCACGGCCACCTCACAGCCTTCTTTCCGCCGCGTCTTCATATACATACAGGCATAGCACTTAGCCTGCGCCAAATGCACTTCGATGGGCTCCAAAAGGTAATCCAAATCCCGGAATACGCCCTTGATCTCGTCAATTACCGGCACATCGGCGGCGATTACCCCGTCCGCCCGGCCTTCCAGACGAAGCGTAAAATTCTCATAATCCTGCTCCCAGACCAGCGGCATTTCCACCTGATAATCCGCGCCCATCTGCCTCTGGATTTTCCTGTGTATCCGGCTTCCTTTCTGCATAGCCTCCTTATCCGCCAGGGTCCCCCTCCGGCTGTCCAGATCCCCGCTGCGCAAAATAAATTCCACCAGATTCCTCACCGATATCCTGATCGCCTTTTTTTCCAAAGCTCCCTCCTAAAAAAGAATCCCGCTCCTAATTAAAATAAAAAAGGCCCACTCCTTTTTTTGTTTTGCAAAAAAGGAATGAGCCGTTCCAATCTCAGATCGAATATATTCTCTACGCCACCGCTTTTTGAGCAGCAAATTTCTCTAAAACTTTCCAGAATTCTTCGTCTACGCCATAACATCTAACGGTGAGAACCCTGGCCAGATCCATGCTCAAAACGCCCAAAATGGACTTGGCGTCGATAACGACGCGGTTGTAAAAAATGTCAATGTCGAAATCACACTTTCCCGCCGCCGTCACAAATTCCTTTACTTCCTGAATCCCACTTAACTTGATTTTCATTTCCATAGCAATCTCCTCCTCACTGAATAATGAAAACATCGTCTGCCATAAAGCAGTTACTATTCGGTTACTACGAAGATACCCTTGCACACCTCAAAGTACCGTAAAGGCGGTATGCGATGGTTATGGACAAACCACGAAAAGTAACCTTGAAACGCTTTAGTACTCTAATCGGGTTCATTATTCCATCTATAGGAGAATTTGTCAATAGTGATTTTCACCAAACTCAGTCATATGTTTTCGGTATTTATGGGGAAGATTTTGACGCTGCGCCCTGGGATTTTCACGCTCGGACACGGATACGCTCTGGCAAAATTCTTTCCACAAAGACGCATACTCCTCTACTAGCTCTCCTTTCATCCAACGCTCTTCCAATGGGGCCTGCCGCCGGATGTGCCAGGGCTTCCCCGCCGGGTGGACAAGCGCGTCCTGCCTTTTCTCATCGTAAATAATCCAGTTCTCCCCCGGAAGCCGGTCCGCAAAATGAGGACCGAGAAGCGGCAAGACCGGATTGTCCGGCGAAATGACCGACAGAAGGATTTTGTCTTTGATTTCCCGAAAACGGACAAAGCCTAAAAACCGGTGCATCTCATGCCAGACCGCCAGGCGCATCCCGGCCAGCCGGAGTATATACGGATTCTTCAGATTCTGCAGCGCGTCCGGGTCCGCCTTCCCCCCGGCCAGCCCTTCCCGCAGCGCATAATAAATACAGGTCCCCTTGTCCTCCTCCACGGAATGCGCCGCATAACATATCTGCTCATAGGTCTGCCGCCCCAGGCTGCGGCATATGGTCCGGGTCACTTTCCCGGCCTTCTCCTCATCCGTCTCCACGGTCTGATACTGGGCAAAAAGCTGGGACTGCGCAGGCGGTTCCACGCAAATCTCCACCTGCCGCCCCTGATTTCCCAGCGTCCATCCGTCGTACACGCCGGTGAAAATCCCCTCCAGGCTGTCCGAACAGATAAGAATAGATTTCTCTTCCATGTCTCACGCCTCCAGTCCCAGATCCGCAAACAGGGACATTTGGCGGTACCCCTGCTGCACAGTCTCCTTTTGCGCCTGGGACTCCAAAATGCTCCGGGTGACCGTTTGCTCGTCCATCTTCACGGAAAACATCATCCTTCCCTTACAGGTGATAAAATACGCCGCCCTTTTGAGCACAACGCCCATTTTCTTCAAATCCTCAAAGTCCAGATTACCATATCTTCTGGCGCCCAGAATCTTCCCGGCTGACTTCACGCCGATCCCCGGCACCCGCAGAAGCGTGTAGTAATCCGCCTGGTTTATTTCCACCGGGAACCGCTCCAGATGGCCCACCGCCCAGTCGCATTTGGGGTCCAGCGCCACGTTGAAATTGGGCCTGTTTGGACTTAACAGCTCGTCCGCCGCAAACCCGTAAAAGCGCAAGAGCCAGTCCGCCTGGTACAATCGGTGTTCCCGCAAAAGAGGCGGCCCCTGGTAAGCCGCGGGAAGCGCAAGGTCCGGGTTCACCTGCACAAAGGCGGAGTAAAAAACCCTTTTCAGCGCGAACTTTTTATACAGAGATTCCGCCACCGTGACGATCTGGTAGTCGCTCTCCCCGGAAGCGCCCACGATCATCTGGGTGCTCTGCCCCGCCGGGACGAACCGGGGCGTATGGGGACTTTCCGCCAGCTCCCGCCTGTTCTCCCCGGCCTTTAGCTGAATCCGGCGCATAGGCTCTAGGATGGTCTTTCGGCTCTTGTGGGGCGCCAGGCGCTGTAGTCCTTCCGCGGTGGGAAATTCCAGATTCACGCTCATGCGGTCCGCCAGGTAACCGGCCTGCTCCACCAGATGGGCCGAGGCGCCCGGAATGGCTTTCAGATGGATGTATCCCTGGAAAGCATACTGCCGGCGCAGCCGGTACACCGTCTCGCACAAAAGCCCCATGGTGTAGTCCGGGCTGTGAAGCACGCCTGAGCTAAGGAAAAGCCCTTCGATGTAATTGCGCCGGTAAAATTCAATGGTAAGCCGGCAAAGCTCATCCGGCGAAAAAGACGCCCGCGCCACATCGTTGGAGCTGCGGTTCACGCAATATTTGCAGTCAAAGACGCACTCGTTGGTAAAAAGCACCTTCAGAAGGGAAATGCACCGGCCGTCCGCCGAAAAGCTGTGGCAAATGCCCGCAGTGATGCAGTTTCCGATTCCTTTGCCGTTCCCGCTTCGCGCATGACCGCTGGATGTGCAGGCCACGTCGTATTTGGCCGCGTCCGATAAAATATGCAGTTTTTCTTCCAATGACATCTGTTCCTGTATCAGCATAGGCAAACAACTCCAAACATTCGTTCTTTGTATCCAGTATAGAACGAGCGTTTGGAGTTGTCAATAGATTTTTTTGTTTTTTTAAAAGCTTTATATTATTTTTCGATGGGCGGCATCGCCTGTAAGCCATCGGTGAGATAGGAATTTTCCACATCTTGGAACCGGCCTTCGTCGGCGCAGGCGGCAAACTGCTGCTCCAGCGGCATTTTGCCCAGCATCGGAACCTTTAATTCTTCCGCGATTTCCTCGATATGGCTCTCCCCGAACACCTTTAATTCCTTTCCGCAGTCGGGACATTTCACATAGCTGTAGTTCTCCACGATGCCCAGCACCGGCACGTGCATCATGTCCGCCATGTTGTAGGCTTTCTTCACGATCATCCGCACCAGATCCTGGGGAGATGTGACGATCACCACGCCGTCCACCGGCAGCGACTGGAAAACGGTCAGCGGCACGTCCCCGGTTCCCGGAGGCATGTCCACCAGCAGATAATCCAGCTCTTCCCAGATTACGTCGGTCCAGAACTGTTTCACCATATTTGCAATGACAGGGCCGCGCCAGATCACCGGCGTCTCCTCGGTCGGCAGCAGCAGATTCACGGAAATGACCTTAATGCCGTTTTTCGTAACCATCGGCTCAATGCCGTTGTCATTGGCGGTGGCTGCTCCGGTGAGTCCGTACATTTTCGGGATGGACGGCCCGGTCACGTCCGCGTCCAGAATCCCCACCCGATAGCCTTTTTCGGCCAGCTGGTTCGCCAAAGAGGCCGCCACGAAGGATTTGCCCACGCCGCCTTTGCCGCTGATCACGCCGATGACGCGGTGGATCTCCGAAAAATCATTGAGCCTCTCTTTGGGAATCCCGCCCGTCTGCCTGTCCTTGCAGGTAGAGCAGTCATCCTTTGTGCAACTGGTGTTATCGCATTCTCTTGCCATTCTTACATACACTCCTTTTTATTTGATAAACTGATCGATGGCCTTCCCCAGCTCCTCCAGCGCCTGGCCGTCCCCGTGCTCCACCGCATCCACGATGCAGTGCTCGATGTGGTCCTGGAGAATGACCTTCCCGGTATTGTTGATGGCCGACTTCACGGCGGACAGCTGAATCAGCACTTCGCTGCAGTCCCGCCCCGCCTCCACCATCTTCTTAATGGATTCCAAATGGCCAATGGCGCGTGACAGCCGGTTCAGCACTGCTTTCGTCTGGGTATGGCTGTGGGTGTGTCCATGGCCATGCCCGTGTTCATGGGAATGTTCCACAATCGTTCCGTCGGGCAGCACATGTCTGTGCACGTTCTTTTGTTCTCCCTGGCCCATATTCCCTCCATTTACTACACATATTTCAGGTAATTGAGAAACGCCTATTCGACAATCAGAGTTTGGTTAAAATAAGCAAATAAGGAGCGAATTTAAAACGATTTTGAGCTCCGTTTTGTTTATTTTAACCAAGCTCATGATATCTGAAAACAGTTTCGCAATTGCCTACTATACGTATTTCGCTCTATTATAGCAATCATTTAAAGTTCTGTAAAGGAATACCTCTGATGGATCTGCGAAGTCTGAATATCGTAGATCACCGTTCCGTCTTTGCGGATGGTTTTCTCATAGCTTACGTCCTCGCCTTTGAACTTGTTCTCAATAAAAGCGTCCAGATCCTCAATCTCCAGCTCTTCCACAAACACGTCCCGCATCTGGTTCCTGGAGCACTCGTTGAAAATTTCCCACACGGCTTCATATTCTTTCAATAGTATCACCGCCTTTCCTTTTTAATATGTAAAATATTGTTTTCATACCCCACCCCCATCAGGTGTATGGGATTATCCTAAATAGTAACACCATTCACAGTTTTTTGCAACCAAGAAAACTGTTGCGAATCGTCACCAGATACTATATGATGAAAGAAAAAACACGTTATAGTA
>CAOJVE010000119.1 GCA_948444865.1 uncultured Lachnospiraceae bacterium | reverse complement strand
AATGTACAAATGCATGTCATTTGAGTTAAAAGAGCGGATGGAGGACGCCGCGAAACAGCTCTACAAAAAACCGACTGTCCCGCCGGAGGCCGCCAAATACCGTCCGCCGGTCTGTCCCGGCGAGCTGCTGGCGGACGTGACTTTGCTCCAGTTAAAGCAGCTTTTCTGCGCGGCAATGCGAAGGCGGGAGGACAAGCTGGACCCGATCCGCAGCAAATTCGGCAAAATTGAGCAGGAAGAGATCAGCCTGCCAGAGCGGCTTTCCTATGTGCGGGAATATGCGAAAGCCCACCGGCGGTTTGGCTTTTTCAGCCTGTTGGGGCGTTCGGCCAGCAGGATGCAGGCGGTGGTCACGTTTCTGGCCATTTTGGAGCTGGTGAGGGCCGGGGACATTCGGGTTGTCCAGGCGCATGCCTTTGACGAGATACAGATAGAGGCGGTGAGTTGATGGAGATGGATTTAAAACGGCTGGAGGCCGCCGTGGAGGCGATTTTATTTACCATGGGGGAATCGGTGGAAGCCCAGGCTCTGGCCCAGGCCATCGGCCAGGACGCGGCCGTCACGAAGCAGATTGTGAAAAATCTGATGGAGCGGTATAAAGGGGACGCGTGCGGTCTGCAGATTATCGAGCTGGACGGCGCCTATCAGATGTGCACCAAGAAGCAGTGTTTCGAGTATCTGATTAACATTGCCGCCCAGCCGAAAAAGGCCGCGCTGACCGATGTGATGCTGGAGACGCTTTCCATCATCGCGTATAAGCAGCCGGTTACGAAAGCGGAGATTGAGAAAATCCGCGGCGTAAAATGCGGTCCCACCGTCAACAAACTGGTGGAATACGAGCTGGTCAAAGAGGCGGGCCGGCTGGACGCGCCGGGCAGGCCCATTCTGTTCGGGACCACTGAGGAGTTTCTGCGCGCGTTCGGGCTGCAGACGCTGGATGAGCTGCCGGCGCTGAATCCGGCGCAGATGGAAGACTTTAAGGCGGAGGCGGAGGAAGAAGCGCAGCTGAAGTTGGCGCTTCATCCAGACGGAAATTAGAATTGCGAACTGCCTGCTTCACGTCCTTGCGCTGTTAAAGTCTTAAGCCGCCGCATCGCCGTCGGAATTTTGCCTAAAAAGACCAAAGAGGGGGACAAAGTAAAGATGCCAACAACATTTGCCCATGATTTGTTTGGAAAAAAAGTGTACAAAAAGCTGCCGGAGGCGATGCGCCGTCTGGTGAAAGAACATAAAGAACTGTACCGGATCGGCCTGCACGGGCCAGATATCTTGTTTTATTATGGTTTTGGGAAAAACCGGGTCAACCAGTACGGCGTCCGGCTGCACAAAGAAAAGGCCGCTCCTTTTTTCGAGAAGGGCGCGGCGCTGGCGGGAAAGGACGACGCGCTGCTGGCTTACCTGCTGGGATTTGTCTGTCATTTTACGCTGGACAGCGTGTGCCACCCCTACATCAACGGCGTCGCGGCCAAAGACGTGAGCCATGGGGAAATCGAAAAAGAGCTGGACCGGCGGCTGATGACGCTGGAGGGCCTCAATCCTTACCGTTACTACCCGGCGGTCTGCTGCATACGCCCTTCCAGAGAAAATGCCCGCGTTATCCAGAGAGTTTTTCCGGGGGTTGCGACCTGGCAGGTAAAAAGCGCGCTGCGCAACATGATTTTTGTGACCAATACCATGGTTTACGACGACAACGGAAGAAAACAAAAGGTAATCCTGCCGCTCTTAAAGCTGCTGGGCCAGTACGACCGCGTGGGTGGCAGCTACATGAAAGCGGCCTGCGACCCGCGCTGTCATCCCCATCTGGAAGAGCTGGAGCGATTGTTCTCCCAGGCGGCCGAGGAAGCGCCGCGGCTTATGGAATCTTTCTGGAGAGCGGCCCGGGAAGGGGAGGCGCTGCCGGAGCGTTTTTGGAGAAATTATAATTCTCCTTCATAAATGGGAAAACCCTCACATACATTTTCTATAATAGGTAATTGCGAAACAACTGTTTCAAACTTTCCGTTTGGCTAAAATATATTTGTTTATTTTGCCCAAACTCTGGTTATTGAAACGAGCGTTTCGTAAATGCCTGATTATACAAAGAAATAAGGGGTGAGGGTTGAATATGAGAAAGAGGGTCTTTGTTTTTTTGTTTGCGCTGGCCGCCGCATTTTGCGCGACGGACGTTTATGGGGCTTCGGAGACGCCGGAGGAGCTCCGGCAGCTGTATGCCCAGAGCGCGGTTTTGATGGACGGGGACACGGCCAGGGTTTTGTATGAGAAGAACGGGTATAATTTCATGCCCATGGCCAGCACCACCAAGGTGATGACCTGTATGCTGGCCATCGAGAACGCTTCCGGCGACGACGTTGTGAAGGTTTCCGCCTACGCGGCCTCCATGCCGGATGTGCAGCTGAATATCCGGGAGGGAGAGGAGTATTATCTGAAGGACCTGGTCTATTCGCTGATGCTGCAAAGCCACAACGATTCCGCGGTGGCCATCGCCGAGCATGTGGGGGGAAGCGTGGAAGGTTTCGCGGATATGATGAACGAGAAGGCCAAAGCAATCGGGTGCGCCAATACCCATTTCGTGACGCCTAACGGGCTGGACGCGTCGGACGAGGGCGGACCCCACGGCACCACGGCGGCGGATCTGGCGCGGATTCTCTGTTACGCCATCCGAAACGAGGCTTTTCTGCGCATTACCCAGACCAGGAACTACAGTTTCACCGACGTGCAGAAAACCCGCAGCTACACGGTGCACAACGCCAATGCGCTGCTGGACATGATGGCGGGCGCGCTGTCCGGCAAGACGGGTTTTACCAACGCCGCCGGCTACTGTTATGTGGGCGCGGTTCGCCAGGACGGCAAAACGTTTATTGTGGCGCTTTTGGCCTGCGGGTGGCCAAGCCACAAAAGCTATAAATGGAGCGATACCCGCAAACTGATTACTTATGGTCTGCGTCACTATGAGTACCGGGAAGCTCCGAAGCCGCCGGATCTGGGCGCGGTGGCCGTAAAAGACGGCATACCTGTGGACCGGGGCTGGGCGGACACAGCCTATGTGAACGTCCAGGCGGAAAAGCCCCAGGAAAACTTCCGTATTCTGATGCGAGAAGACGAAGAGATGCGCGTCGAAAAGGATTGCCCGGATTCCTTAAAAGCGCCGGTGAAGCGGGGAATCCAGGTGGGAAAAATCCGATATTATCTAGGGGATTTGCTGTTAAAGGAATATCCTGTCAAGACAGCGGGAACAATAGAAAAAGCGGACTATACCTGGTGCTGTGAGCGGGTTTTTGGAAAATATTTTCATGGCGCATTGTAAAGGCGCGGGAAGTTTAAGGGGGCGAAGGCATGAACGGACAGGATTCTTTAACGGGCCTGTATGACTGGCGGGCGGCCCGGGAGAAAATTACGGATTTGCTTAAGAGGGAGCAGGTAAAAAGCGGCCTGTTGTTCTATATGGATCTGGACGATTTCCGGGAGGTGAACGACGTTTACGGTCACGAGGCGGGAGACGAGATGTTAAAGGCCGTGGGGGAGCGGCTTTTGCAGGCGGCGCGCGCCCAGGACGTGGCGGCCCGGATCGGGGGAGATGAGTTCCTTTTATTCCAGGGAAACGTATCGGACGCAAAGGAGGCGTACAGCCAGGCCATGCAGCTTTATGGGGCGTGCATGGGCGCGTCACAGGAGGCTTTTGTCTCCATAAGCATGGGCGTCGCCTGCTATCCCCAGGACGGCAGCGTCTACGAAGAACTGGCCGCCCGGGCGGATGAAGCGCTGTACGCGTCCAAGCGCGCGGGCAAACAATGTTTTCTTTTTTATGAAGATCTTTCCAGGCTGTAAAACAAAAGTTTTGCAGCTTTTTTACAGTGATAAAGGTATTGAAAGTGGCATAAAAACACGCTATAATTGAAAAATAATGTAAATTTGTTAGATTTTCACTCAAATAGAAAATGGAGGGCTGAAAGAATGAGTAATGCAGCACAAAATTTGGCGAATGCAAGAATCCAATCCTTGCTGGATCCGAACAGTTTTGTGGAGATCGGCGGCGGCGTCACTGCCAGAAATACGGATTTCAATCTGGCCGATACAGACACGCCATCGGACGGCGTGCGGACCGGATACGGCGTCATCGACGGGAAGCTGGTGTACGTGTACAGTCAGGACGTTTCCGTCTTAAACGGCACTGTGGGCGAAATGCATGCAAGGAAAATCAGCAGCCTGTATGATTTGGCGATGAAAACGGGCGCGCCGGTGATTGGCCTCTTAGACTGCGGCGGCGTGCGTCTTCAGGAAGCCACGGACGCGCTGCACGGGCTGGGGCAGATTTACCAAAGGCAGGTCATGGCCTCCGGGGTGATTGTGCAGATTACGGGCGTGTTCGGCGCCTGCGGGGGAGGGATGGCCCTTTTTCCGGCCCTGACGGATTTCACGTTTATGGCGCAGGATTCTGGAAGATTGTTTGTGAACGCGCCAAACGCCCTGGATGGAAACCATGTGTCCAAATGCGACACGGCGTCCGCCCAGTTCCAGAGCGAGGAGACGGGCCTGATAGACGGCGTGGGAACGGAAGAAGAAGTCCTGGAGCAGATCCGGCGCCTGATTGTTCTTCTCCCCTCCAACAATGAGGACGACCTCCCCTATCAGCCCTGTGAAGACGATTTGAACCGCGCTTGTCCGGGTCTGGAAAAATGTGACGGGGACGCGGTGGCTTTGCTGACGCAGCTTGGGGACGACCGCATGTTTATGGAGACGAAGGCCGCCTACGGAAAAGACATGGTGACCGGTTTTCTGAGGCTGAACGGCAATACCGTCGGGTGCGTGGCCAACCGTCGGCGCGTGTACGATGAAGAGGGAAATGCGAAAGAGGATTTCGGCGGCGTTCTTTCCGCGCGTGGCGCCGAGAAGGCGGCGGAGCTGGTGAAATTCTGCGACGCGTTTCACATTCCTGTATTGACGCTGACGGACGTGAATGGGTTTAAGGCCGCGAAATGTTCCGAGAAACGCATGGCCAAAGCGGCGGGCGGCCTTACTTACGCCTTCGCAAACGCCACGGTTCCCAAGGTAAACGTGATTGTGGGAAAAGCCTATGGCAGCGCCTATGTGGCCATGAACAGCAAGTCCATCGGCGCGGACATGGTCTATGCCTGGTCCATCGCCGAGGTGGGAGCTATGGAGGCGCCTATGGCGGCTAAAATCATGTATCCCGACGCCGACGGGGACACATGGAAGATCAAGACGGTGGAGTACCAGGCCCTGCAGTCCAATGTGCTCTCGGCGGCCAGAAGAGGCTATGTGGATCTGGTGATTGAGCCCCAGGACACCCGGAAGCACGTGATCGGCGCTTTCGAGATGCTTTATACGAAACGGGAAAGCCGTCCAGACAAGAAGCACGGCACAGTTTAGGCGAGGTATGGTGAGAATATGAAGCAAATATGGAAGAGAATCTATCGACTGGCCCTGCTGGCGCTTGGCGTGTGCATGTGCGCGGCGCTTCCGGCAGGCGCCGAGGCCAAAGACGATGTGAACGAAAGCCTGCGGGCCAGCATGATTAATACGGCGGAAGGCCTCTCCAAGACCATTATGGGGCTGAGCCAAAAGGAAATCGATGCGTACAAGGAATCCGGGGATGAATTTACGGTGATGGCCATGGAGGCCTGGGAGAGCAGCCGGGAGGAGCTTGGGAAGTTCAAAAGCCTGGGCAAACCGAAAATTGAGGCTATTTCCGACGGCTACTCGCTGAAGATTCCCGGAGAGTTTTCAAAATATGAGGCGCAGTTTGTCTATTTATTTGACGAGACAGGCGCGCCCACGTCCTTTAGCATAGATGTGCAGTATCCCATGTCCGTGCTTTTGCAGCGGGCCGGGATGAACACGCTGATGGGGATGGGAATCGTATTTGCCATGCTGATCTTTTTGACATTTGTGATTTCCATGTTCCGGTTCATCGGCCAGGCCGGGGAGAAGACCCAAAAAGAAGAGGAGCGGCCGGTTCCGGTGCAGGCGCAGCGGCGCAAACTGGCAGCGGCGGCAGTTCCGCAGCAGGACGATGGGGAGCTGGTCGCAGTGATTGCGGCGGCCATCGCCGCCTACGAGGGAACATCCACGGACAGTTTCGTGGTCCGCTCCATTCGCAAAGCCAACCGTAAAAAAGAAAAGTGGTAATAGGAATGTAATCCAGGAGGAAATAAAGAATGAAAAATTATACGATTACCGTAAACGGAACAGCATATGATGTGGTTGTGGAAGAGAGAGAAGGCGGCGCTTCTCCTGCGGCGGCGGCCGCGCCCGCGCCAAAACCGGCGGCGGCTCCCAAACCGGCGGCCGGAGGCGGCGCAGTGAAGGTTACTGCGTCGGTGCCGGGCAAGGTGTTTAAGATTGAGGCAAAAGAGGGGCAGGCAGTGAAAGCCGGAGACACCATTGTGATTCTGGAATCCATGAAGATGGAGATTCCGGTGGTGGCTCCGCAGGACGGCGCCATCGCCACCATCGACGTAACCGTTGGCGATTCAGTGGAAAACGGAGATACTTTAGCGTCCATGAATTAGAAGGGGAGGTAGTCAAATGTCTTATGTTACAGAAACTTTGTCTAACCTGCTCCATCAGACTGCGTTTTTTGGCCTGACAGGGGGAAATTATTTTATGATCCTGGTGGCCCTGGTGTTTTTGTATCTGGCCATTCGGCATGGGTTTGAACCGCTTTTGCTGGTGCCCATTGCCTTTGGCATGCTTCTGGTCAATATCTATCCGGATATTATGATGAGAATCGAGGACTCCTCCAATGGGGTGGGTGGACTGCTGCATTATTTTTATTTGCTGGATGAGTGGAGCATACTGCCTTCGCTGATTTTCATGGGCGTGGGGGCCATGACGGATTTTGGCCCGCTGATTGCAAACCCCAAGAGCTTCCTTTTGGGGGCGGCCGCCCAGTTCGGCATTTACATCGCCTATTTTTTGGCTATTTTCATGGGATTCAGCGGAAAGGCGGCAGCCGCCATTTCCATTATCGGAGGCGCGGATGGCCCTACATCCATTTTCCTGGCCGGAAAGCTGGGCCAGGGAGCGCTGATGGGTCCCATCGCGGTGGCGGCGTATTCTTACATGTCTCTGGTGCCCATTATCCAGCCGCCTATCATGAAGCTTTTCACCACGGAAGAAGAGCGGAGAATCAAGATGGAACAGCTGCGGCCGGTGTCTAAGCTGGAGAAGATTTTATTTCCCATCGTGATTACCATTGTGGTCTGCCTGATTCTTCCTACGACGGCGCCGCTGGTGGGCATGCTGATGCTGGGCAATTTGTTCCGGGAATCCGGCGTGGTGGGCCAGTTAACGGAGACGGCTTCCAATGCGCTGATGTATATCGTGGTGATTCTGCTGGGGACTTCCGTGGGCGCTTCCACCAGCGCGGAGAATTTCCTGAATATGGATACGCTGAAAATCGTGCTGCTGGGTCTGGTGGCGTTCGCCTTCGGAACCATGGCCGGCGTGCTTTTCGGGAAAATTATGTGCAAAGTCACAAAAGGCAAGGTCAATCCGCTGATCGGCTCGGCCGGGGTGTCCGCGGTGCCGATGGCGGCGCGTGTTTCCCAGAAAGTGGGCGCGGAGGCCGACTCCACCAACTTCCTGCTGATGCACGCCATGGGGCCCAATGTGGCGGGCGTAATCGGAACAGCGGTGGCGGCAGGCACATTTATGGCAATTTTTGGAGTGTAGCGGATGCGTGCGAAACAATGTTATTTTCAGAAGTCACGCGTTTGGGCAGCGCAAACAAAACGGAGCTCAAAACCGTTTTTAATTTGCTCCTTATTTGTTTGAGCTGCCCAAACGCTGGCAGCTGGCAGCGGGAATTGTTGTCGCATCATCTGGGGGTGTTTTATATTGAACAAGACGGAAGACAAAGCCGTTGCCAAAACTTTGGCAGTCAGCTGCGTGAATTGCTGTCGCATCATCGAAGGGAATTATTATCGCATGAACTGGGAATATAATTAAGAAATATTTCACAATCATCTATTTCATATATAGATTTGTGAGGAGGAAAATATATGTCAGAAAATCAGAAAAAGCCAATTAAGATTACGGAGACGATTCTGCGCGACGCCCATCAGTCCTTAATCGCCACGAGAATGACCACGGAACAGATGCTGCCCATCGTGGACAAGATGGACCAAGTGGGGTATCATTCCGTGGAGTGCTGGGGTGGGGCCACTTTTGACGCGTCGCTTCGTTTCCTGAAGGAAGATCCCTGGGAGCGGCTGCGCAAGTTTCGGGACGGGTTTAAGAAAACCAAGCTGCAGATGCTGTTTCGGGGGCAGAACATTTTGGGATACCGTCCGTATGCCGATGATGTGGTGGAGTATTTCGTGCAGAAATCAGTGGCCAACGGCATCGACATCATCCGTATTTTCGACTGCTTAAATGACCTGCGCAATCTGCAGACGGCGGTGACGGCGGCTAATAAGGAAAAAGGCCATGCCCAGGTGGCGCTGTCCTACACGCTGGGGGATGCGTACACCCTGGAGTATTGGACGGACATTGCCAAGCGGATTGAAGATATGGGAGCTAATTCCATCTGCATTAAAGATATGGCGGGGCTTCTTTTGCCCTACCAGGCCACGGAGCTGATTGGCGCCTTAAAAGAGGCGGTGGATCTGCCCATACAGCTGCACACCCATTATACCTCCGGCGTGGCTTCCATGACGTATATGAAGGCGGTGGAAGCCGGGGTGGACGTGATTGACACGGCCATGTCGCCGTTCGCGCTGGGCACGTCTCAGCCGGCCACGGAGGTGATGGTGGAGACGTTTAAGGGAACGCCCTACGACACCGGATTTGACCAGAATCTTTTGGCGGAAATCGCCGATTACTTCCGGCCCATCCGGGACGACGCGCTGGAGAGCGGCCTTTTGAACCCGAAGAATCTGGGCGTGAATATCAAGACCTTACTGTACCAGGTGCCGGGCGGCATGCTCTCCAACCTGACCTCCCAGCTAAAAGAGCAGCACGCGGAAGACAAGTATTACGAGGTGCTGGAAGAGGTGCCCAGGGTCCGCAAAGATTTGGGCGAATGCCCGCTGGTTACGC
>CAOJVE010000118.1 GCA_948444865.1 uncultured Lachnospiraceae bacterium | reverse complement strand
TCACCCAGCCCCTGGTATTTCTTGGCGATATGCGCCACCAGGCGCAGGTTTCTCTCTACCAGCACATCTTTTGCATGTTGACTCCCCGACCGATATTTTTCCAGATACAGCTTCTCCTCATCTACCGTTAGGGGCTTTTGAAAAGTTTTCAAAAATTGCACCTCTTTGGGGATTTCTTTATAGTTTATGTGGAGGGCGAGGCGTTCGTGCTTTTCCACCAGACAGAAAGATAATCCTTTGCCGTATAAGGCGCGTTTACAGCATATTTAGAAAAAGTTAAGAGAATCTTTCTATTATTATAGAAGAAACTATGCTATAATCCATTCATCTAAATCGACATCTTTTTTCAGGAAGCGATCGCTTCATCATTTCAATATGAGAAAATAATTATGGAGGAATATTATGTTTAGCAGTGTATATTCCGCCGCCATTTTGGGCATGGAGGCGCTCTCTGTCCAGGTGGAGGCGGATGTCAGTGACGGCCTTCCCATGTTTTCCATGGTGGGCTATGTAAATTCGCAGGTGAAGGAAACGCAGGACCGGGTGCGCACGGCGCTGCACAATAAGGGGCTGGGCCTTCCGGCCAAGCGCATAACGGTGAACTTGGCGCCGGGGGACATGCGCAAAGAGGGAACTGGCTATGACCTGCCGGTGGCGCTGGCCATACTCACTGCCCTGGGGAAAATTCCGCCTCAAAAGCTGGCGGGCGTGATGGTCGTGGGCGAGCTGGGACTGGACGGGAAAGTAAAAGGCGTGCCGGGCATTCTGCCCATCGTCCATAAAGCGCGGCGGCTGGGCTTTCGCGCCTGTATGGTTCCCTGGGAAAATGAACGGGAGGGACAGCTGATCGAGGGCATACAGGCGGTGGGCGTGAAAGACTTGCAGGAAGCGATTGACTGGTTAAAAAAAGGAGGAAAGGAAGTTCGCGGTAAAGCGGGCCAGGCGTGGCCGCTCATGACTGCGGAAAAGGGCGAAAAAGCGGATTTTCGTGACATTCGGGGGCAGGAGGGGGCGGTGCGTGCTACGCTAATTGCGGCGGCCGGGATGCACAATCTGCTCTACATCGGCAGCCCAGGTTCCGGGAAATCCATGCTGGCCCGTCGGATTCCGGGCATTTTGCCGCCGCTGACCCGGGAGGAAAGTCTGGAGCTTACGGAGATCTACAGCATAGCGGGGATGCTGCCCAAAGAGCCGCCAATCATAGGGCAAAGGCCGTTTCGCAGCCCCCATCACACCATTTCCGCCCAGGCCCTGGCAGGGGGCGGCCGCAATCCCCGTCCCGGGGAAATCACGCTGGCCCACAAGGGCGTGCTGTTTTTGGACGAGTTTCCAGAGTTTTCTAGGCGGGCTCTGGAAATCCTGCGGCAGCCGCTGGAGGAGAGATGCATTCATATTTCCAGAGTGCAGGGCACGTATGCATTTCCGGCCGGGTGCGTGCTGGTGGCGGCTATGAACCCGTGCCGGTGCGGCTATTACCCGGATCTGAACCGATGCCAGTGCACCCCGGCTCAGGTTCGGCGGTATATGGGCAAAATCAGCGGCCCGCTGCTGGACCGGCTGGATCTGTGCGTGGAAACCAGGGAGCCAACCTATGAGCAGATTTCGGGGGAAAAGGGGAGAGTTTCCTCGGCGGAGCTTCGGGAGACGGTGGCGCGGGTGCAGGAAATACAGCGGGTTCGGTATGGCGATGGGGGGATTCAGTTTAACAGCCAGCTGGACAGCGCCGACGTGGAGCGGCATTGTCCTTTAACAGAGGAAGCGCGGCAGTGCATGGAGCGAATTTACACAAAGAGCCGGCTGAGCCTGCGGGCGTATCACAGGATTTTAAAAGTGTCCCGCACCATTGCGGATTTGGAACAGTCGGAGATCATACAGGCGGCGCATGTGCGGGAGGCGTTCGGCTATCGGATGATGGAGCGTGTTTAAATGGAAAAGGATTTTCAGGAAAAAACCAATAAGGTGGAGCGGGTTTTCCGGGATCAGGAGAATTATCCCGCTAGGCTGCGCCCTTTTCCGGGAATGCCCGCCTGTCTGTATGTGAGCGGCAGGCTGCCCCGGGAAGACCAGGCCACGGTGGGCATTGTGGGCGCGCGCAACTGCAGCGGCTACGGCAGGCATGTCGCCTGGGAATACGCCCGGATTTTCAGCGACTGCGGCGTGCAGGTCATCAGCGGAATGGCCATGGGGATTGACGGGGAATCCCACAGGGGAGCTTTGCAGGGTCGCACGCCCACGTTTGCGGCGCTCGGCTGCGGCGTAGACGTATGCTATCCCAGGGAAAACAGGGAACTTTTTGAGAAAATTCCGCGCACAGGCGGGCTGATCAGCGAGTTCCCGCCGGGCGCGCCGCCCAGGGGAAGGCATTTCCCGGCCAGGAACCGTATTATCAGCGGACTGTCTGATGTGCTGCTGGTGGTGGAGGCCAGAAAGAAGAGCGGCTCGCTGATTACCGTGGACTTCGCCTTGGAGCAGGGCAAAAGCGTGTTCGCCGTGCCCGGAAGGGTGACGGACCGTTTAAGCGAGGGGTGCAATGCGCTGATCGCCCAGGGCGCCGGCATCGCCATGTCGCCGGAAATGGTTCTAAATGAGCTTGGAATGGATACATATAGAGAGAAGGGGCAGGACAAAAAAAACAAGATTAGACTTGCAAGTGATTTGGATTTGGTGTATAGTTGTGTAGATTTCCGGCCAACGGATTATGAAACCATTATCCGTAAATGCGGATATCCGCCCGGCCAGACATTGGCCCTGCTGACGGAGCTGCAGATTCTGGGGCTGGCAGAAGAAGTCGGTAAGAATTATTATGTAAGGCTGTCCAGGCATGAGTGATTGAGGGATGGACCGCCTGCTTGCATATACAGGAGATAGGACATGGCAAAGTATCTGGTAATCGTGGAGTCACCGGCGAAGGTGAAGACCATTAAGAAGTTTCTGGGGAAAAATTACGAAGTGGCCGCTTCGCAGGGGCATGTGAGGGATTTGCCCAAGAGTCAGCTTGGCATCGATGTGGAGCATGATTTTGAACCGAAATATATTACCATACGTGGAAAAGGGGAGCTGCTGGCAAAGCTTCGCAAATCCGCAAAAAAAGCGGATAAGATCTTTCTGGCGACAGACCCGGACCGGGAAGGGGAAGCGATTTCCTGGCATTTGAAAACGGCTCTTCATACGGACGAAGAGAAAATGCACCGGATAACTTTTAATGAGATTACGAAGAATGCGGTGAAAACGTCCCTGAAAGAAGCGAGGGACATTAATATGAACCTGGTGGACGCCCAGCAGGCCAGGCGCACGCTGGACAGGCTGGTGGGCTATCAGATCAGCCCAGTGTTGTGGGCGAAGGTGAAACGGGGCTTAAGCGCGGGAAGGGTGCAGTCGGTGGCGCTGCGTCTGATCGGCGACCGGGAGGACGAGATCAATGCGTTCATCCCGGAAGAATACTGGACTCTGGACGCCATATTCTCCATTCCGGGGGAGAAGAAAAGCCTAACGGCCAAATTTTACGGTTTCAAAAACGAGCGGCTGGCCATCCATAACCAGAAGGAGATGGAGGGCATACTGCAGAATTTGGAGGGGATTTCCTACCGGGTGGACGAGGTAAAAAAGGGGGAGCGGATCAAGAAGGCGCCGCTGCCTTTTACCACCAGCACCTTACAGCAGGAGGCGGCCAAGACGCTGAATTTCTCCACGCAGAAAACCATGCGGCTGGCGCAGCAGCTTTACGAGGGCATAGACATCAAGGGGCAGGGCACGGTGGGCGTGATCAGCTATCTGCGTACGGACTCCACCCGCGTCTCGGAGGAAGCCAAGGAGAACGCCCGGACTTATATAGAACAGACTTATGGGGCGCAGTATGTGGCGGAAGGGAAAAAAAGCCCCGAAAAAGGCAAGAAGATCCAGGACGCCCACGAAGCCATCCGGCCCACAGATCTGTCCCGCACGCCCGCCAGCATCAAGGAATCGCTGGCCAGGGATCAGTACCGTTTGTATCAGCTGATCTGGAAGCGTTTCGCCGCCAGCCAGATGAAGGACGCGAAATACGAAACCACATCGGTGCGGATCGCCGGAGGGGAATATTTTTTCACCGTGTCGGCGTCCAAAGTCGTGTTCGACGGCTTTTTATCTGTGTACACGCAGGATGAGGATAAAAAGACCGGCGTGCTGCTGGCCAAAGGCCTGGATGAGAGCACGAAACTTACAATGAAGGAACTGGTTCCCGAACAGCATTTTACACAGCCTCCGGCTCATTACACAGAAGCTTCGCTGGTAAGAGCGCTGGAGGAATTGGGGATTGGCCGACCCAGTACTTATGCGCCCACCATCACCACCCTGATCAGCAGGCATTACGTGGCGAAGGAAAAAAAGAATTTGTACATCACGGAGCTGGGGGAAGTGGTCAACGGCATTATGCTGCAGGCGTTTCCCTCCATTATGGATGTGCATTTTACAGCGACCATGGAAGCGCTGCTGGATAAAGTGGAAGAGGGCAAGGTGGAATGGAAATCCGTGGTGCGCAATTTTTATCCGGATCTGAAAGAGGCGGTGGACGCGGCGCAGAAAGAGCTGGAGCAGGTGAAGATCGAGGATGAGGTTACGGATGTGATCTGCGAACAGTGCGGTCGCAACATGGTGATTAAATACGGACCCCACGGTCGGTTTCTGGCCTGTCCCGGATTCCCAGAGTGCCGAAATACAAAGCCGTACTATGAGAAAATCGGAGTTCCCTGCCCACTGTGCGGGAAAGAAGTGGTTCTCAAGAAGACGAAAAAGGGGCGGAAATATTACGGCTGCGAGGACAATCCCGACTGTGAGTTTATGTCCTGGCAGAAACCATCCAAAGAAAAGTGCCCCCAGTGCGGCGGGTGTCTGCTGGAAAAGGGAAACAAATTAGTATGTGCAGATGAAGCGTGTGGATATGTAACTGCCAAACCAAAGGAATAATTGTGAGGAAAAAAGGCATTGTGCGCCAGGGGCATAATGTCTTTTTTTGTCATGTGTAAAAAGCATGTATTATCTGAAAATTTTGAAAATAAATAAAAAATACAAAATATATTGGTTGATTTTGTTTTAAGTGTATGGTAACATGAAAATATAGCTTGATGTTTATTCAGGTATAAGGTAAAATTACATATGGTGATTTACAGTATATTTCACGCCAGTGTGAAGAATCGACACAGCATTTTGTAACATTAAGGTTTTTGAAGCTGTGTAACCGAAGATTTCTTTGAAAAAAGGGAGGACGGCTATGAGTGTTCAATTATTAGACAAAACAAGGAAAATTAACAAGTTATTACACAATAATAGTTCGAAAAAGGTAGTTTTCAATGATATTTGTCAGGTATTGATGGAAACCTTATGCTCCAATATACTGGTGATCAGTCGAAAAGGAAAAGTGTTGGGGGTCAGCTTAAGTCCGGGAGTTGAGGAGATTACGGAGTTGATCGAGGGCCAGGTGGGCAGCCATGTGGACCCGCTGCTGAACGAAAGGTTTCTGGGCGTACTGTCTACCAAAGAAAATGTGAATCTGCAGACGCTGGGCTTTGAAGGGGAAAACATGCGCAAATACCAGGGAATCATCAATCCCATCGACATCGCGGGAGAGCGTCTGGGCACGGTGTTCATGTACAGAGACGATAAGCCCTATGAAATAGAGGACATCATTGTGAGTGAATATGGCACCACAGTGGTGGGGCTGGAGATGATGCGTTCCGTGCATGAGGAAAATGCAGAGGAGGACAGGAAGAAGCAGGTGGTGAAGTCGGCTTTTGGCACTTTATCTTTTACGGAATTGGAGGCTATCATCCATATTTTCCAGGAATTGGACGGCAATGAGGGGATTTTGGTGGCAAGCAAGATTGCGGACAGAGTGGGCATAACCCGGTCTGTGATTGTAAACGCGCTGCGCAAATTTGAAAGCGCGGGGGTGATCGAGTCTCGTTCTTCGGGCATGAAGGGCACGTACATCAAGGTTCTCAATGAGGTTATTTTCGACGAATTGAAAGAAATCCAGGAAACCCGCATGAAAAAGGGGTAAAAAGGAAGGGGATCGGAGTTTCCGGTCCTTTCCTTTTTCAGAAATTTGAGAAATTATGAGTATAAAGGAGATTAATGGATATAATATGAGTTAAATGGAAATAAAGAGGTTTTCCTGCGCTTGCAGAAACCTAACAATTTTAATAATATATATCCAGTGATTAGCGCTCGGCAAATATGAGCGCTAGCAATAAGACGATAAATAGAAAAACAGGAGGCAATGGGAAATGAAATTAGTACCTTTAGGTGACAGAGTTGTATTAAAACAGTTAGAAGCAGAAGAAACTACAAAATCCGGCATTGTGCTGCCAGGACAGGCAAAAGAAAAACCACAGCAGGCGGAGGTAATCGCCGTAGGGCCAGGCGGAGTCGTGGACGGCAAAGAAGTGAAGATGGAAGTAAAAGTGGGCGACCAGGTTATTTACTCCAAATATTCCGGAACAGACGTAAAAATGGATGAGGAAGAATTCATCATCGTAAAACAGGCCGACATCCTGGCAATCGTACAGTAAATCGGCATGCCGTCCGCGGGGCGGCGGACTTTTTCAAGCAATTCAGCAGACAGATCAGTCAGTTTATATAGAATAACGGAGGTATGGAAAAATGGCAAAGGAAATTAAATTCGGCGCAGACGCCAGAGCTGCATTGGAAAACGGCGTAAACCAGTTGGCGGACACAGTTCGCGTAACTTTGGGACCGAAAGGAAGAAACGTAGTTTTAGATAAATCATTTGGCGCTCCGCTGATCACCAACGACGGCGTGACAATCGCAAAAGAAATCGAGCTGGAAGACGGCTTTGAAAATATGGGCGCACAGCTGATCAAAGAAGTGGCTTCAAAGACCAACGACGTGGCAGGCGACGGAACCACAACAGCTACTGTTCTGGCGCAGGCGATGGTAAACGAAGGCATGAAGAACCTGGCGGCAGGCGCAAATCCCATTGTCTTAAGAAAAGGCATGAAGAAAGCCACTGACGCGGCTGTAGACGCGATCATGGGCATGAGCAAGCAGATCAAAGGCAAAGACCAGATCACAAACGTGGCGGCCGTTTCATCTGGAAGCGTAGAAGTGGGCACAATGGTGGCGGACGCTATGGAGAAAGTTTCTAACGACGGCGTTATCACAGTGGAAGAGTCTAAGACCATGCACACAGAGCTGGATCTGGTGGAAGGTATGCAGTTTGACAGAGGTTACCTGTCCGCTTACATGTCCACAGACATGGAAAAAATGGAAGCTGTTCTGGAAGACCCATACATCCTGCTTACGGACAAGAAGATCAGCAACATCCAGGAAATCCTTCCTCTGCTGGAGAAAATCGTGCAGGCCAACGCGAAGCTTCTGATCATCGCGGATGACGTGGAAGGCGAAGCTCTGACCATATTGATCGTTAACAAACTGCGCGGCACATTCCAGGTTGCCGCTGTGAAAGCTCCCGCTTACGGCGACAGAAGAAAAGCCATGCTGCAGGATATCGCCATCCTCACAAAAGGCCAGGTGATCTCCGAAGAGCTTGGACGGGATCTGAAGGAAGTGACCATCGAAGATCTGGGTCGCGCAAAATCCGTAAAAGTGAAAAAAGAAGAAACCGTTATTGTGGACGGCGTAGGCGATAAAGCGGAAATCGATGCCAGAATCAAACAGATCAAAGATGAGATCGAAGAGACAACATCTGATTTCGACAGAGAAAAATTACAGGAAAGACTTGCCAAGCTGGCAGGCGGCGTAGCCGTTATCCGCGTAGGCGCTGCAACAGAGACAGAGATGAAAGAAGCGAAGCTTCGTCTGGAAGACGCCTTGGCAGCTACAAGAGCGGCCGTTGAAGAAGGCGTTGTAGCAGGCGGCGGCGCTGTATATATCCATGCATCCAAAGAAGTTGCCAAATTGGCTGCAAGCTTGGAAGGTGACGAGAAGACAGGCGCGAACATCGTTTTGAAAGCTTTGGAAGCTCCTCTGTACCACATCGCATACAATGCTGGACTGGAAGGCTCCGTAATCATCAACAAGGTAAAAGAACTGGAAGCCGGCAAAGGATTTGACGCTTACGAAGAAAAATATGTGGACATGATCGAAGCCGGCATCCTTGATCCGGCGAAGGTAAGCAGAAGCGCACTGCAGAACGCAACCAGCGTTGCTTCCACATTGCTGACAACCGAGTCCGTAGTTTCTTCCATTAAAGAAGACGCTCCCGCAATGCCAGCAGGCGGCGGAATGGGCATGATGTAATTGAAAATAATAAACGAAAGGGCTGACAGAAATGTCGGCTCTTTTTGGACTGTCCCGGAGTTTGTGTAAACCGCCAAACGAATGTAAAATAAAATTACACAGTTTGGAGGTTTTATTATAGAAAGGAAGGCCACAGGGCGCTTTTGGCGTTTTAAACGAGAAAAGTTCCAAAGGGCGTTTTCTAAAATTTTAGGAAACCTGACCCATGAGAATATTCCGATTTTAAATCGGAGCGCTGCGCCATGACAATATAATATGTTTATCCAGGCAGCCAGTAGAGCGGCTGCGGTTCCCTGCTCTGGTCTTGAGAGGAGGGGATGCTTATGAGTGCATAGGAAGAATTTATGATTATTCTGACAACGGTCAACGTAATCATTGCCATTCTGACTTATCTGCATAAAAAATAGCCGCCCTGCTCGTGGAAAAGTAGACGGCTATCTTTTAACCTAATATTTCGCCAGAGCGGGGAGCCCGAACCTCCCTTACTGGCTATTTTGTTAAACATATTATATGCTATATGCGCTGGTTTTTCAACCATATTTTTTTACCGAACGCTTTATAAACGAATGATGGACGCTCCGCCTCGCGCCCGCCCGGCTGCTGCTTGCCAGACGCGGCATGAGATGGTATAATACGGTAAACTTAGTACAAGGAGGCCAAAATGGGAGACTTATATGTGGAAACGCTGGTGAAAAAGCGGGCGACAGCCACGGACATGCTGAAAAAGGCCGGTTTGATTTTGCTCACCGCAGCGGCGGCTTTCGTGGCTTTATTTCTAAGCATATGGTTTATAGCGGCGGTGATCGGCCTGGGCGTGGCGTGCTTTTTCCTGCTGCCAACCTTCGACGTGGAATTTGAATACCTGCTGG
>CAOJVE010000117.1 GCA_948444865.1 uncultured Lachnospiraceae bacterium | reverse complement strand
CATTCGGCCTGACATTTGACGGGCTAACCTGTATGAATGAGTAGGGCGACAGCCCGGATCATAAATACAGGTGGCAGCTGTGGGAGCGCCAAAGGCACGGAGCAGCTGACTTTCATTTATGGTGATGTCGCCGTCAGGCGACATGTCAGTTTAGGAGGAAGGCATGTTTGATAAATTAGAAAATCTGCTGATTCGATTTGAGGAGGTTTTAGGGGAACTAGGAGAGCCGGATGTGGCGAATAACCAGGAGCGTTTTCAAAAACTGATGAAAGAGCAAAGCGACCTGCAGCCCATCGTGGACGCTTACCGGGAATATAAGAAATGCAGGCAGACCGAGGAAGACAGTCTGGCCATGCTGGAAGAAGAGTCTGATGAGGAAATGCGGGAAATGTTAAAAGAGGAGCTGTCCCAGTCCAAAAAGGACATGGCGGAGCTGGAAAAGAAGCTAAAGATCCTGCTTCTGCCCAAGGATCCTAACGACAGCAAGAACGTAATCGTGGAGATCCGCGCCGGCGCCGGCGGCGATGAGGCGGCCCTTTTTGCGGCGGACATTTACCGGATGTACGTGAAGTACGCGGAAAATCAGCGGTGGAAGACGGAAATGCTAAACATGAACGAAAACGGAATCGGCGGCTTCAAGGAAGTGATTTTCATGATCAACGGAAACGGCGCCTATTCCAGGCTGAAATACGAAAGCGGCGTGCATCGGGTGCAGCGGGTGCCGGAAACCGAGTCCGGAGGACGCATTCACACGTCCACCATCACCGTGGCCATCATGCCGGAGGCGGAGGAAATCGACTTTCAGCTGGATATGAACGACTGCAAATTCGACGTGTTTCGGGCGTCGGGCAACGGGGGCCAGTGCGTAAACACCACGGACTCCGCCGTGCGCCTGACCCATATTCCCACGGGCATCGTGATTTCCTGCCAGGATGAAAAGTCTCAGCTGAAGAATAAGGAAAAGGCGCTGAAGGTGCTGCGGTCCCGGCTCTATGAGATGGAGCTGGAGAAGCAGCACGACGCGGAGGCGGAGGCCAGAAGGAGCCAGGTGGGCACCGGCGACCGCTCGGAAAAGATCCGCACCTATAATTTCCCCCAGGGCCGGGTGACGGACCACCGGATCAAATTAACGCTCCATCGTCTGGAAGCCGTTCTGGGCGGGGATCTGGAAGAGATTATCGACAGTCTGACCGCGGCCGACCAGGCGCTGCGTCTGAGCCGTTTAAACGAAGAAAACTAAGAAACCGTCCATTCATATCTTCCGTTTGTTCAAAATAGATAAAACGGAGCTCAAAATCGTTTTTGAGTCGCTCCTTATTTATCTATTTTGAACAAACTGTGTTATGGAACGGGCGTTTCGCAATCGCCTAAAATAAGATTAGAAAGAAAGGAGCGGTACGGATGAAGAAAACATCGCTGGTGATTATGGCGGCGGGCATTGGCAGCCGGTTTGGCAAAGGGATTAAGCAGCTGGAGCCGGTGGGCCCCAATGGAGAGATTATCATGGATTACTCCATTTACGACGCTTTGCAGGCGGGATTTAACAAGATTGTTTTTATTATACGCAAAGATCTGGAGGAAGATTTTCATGCTGTAATCGGCAGCCGCATTGAGAAAATGGCGGAAGTGGCCTATGCTTTTCAGGAGCTAACGGATCTGCCCGAAGGATTCGACTGCCCGCAGGAGAGGACCAAGCCCTGGGGCACGGGCCAGGCGGTTTTGGCGGCGCGCGACCTGTTAAAAGAGCCTTTCGCGGTGATCAATGCGGACGATTATTATGGAAAAGAGGCATTTTACAAGGTTCATGAATATCTTGTAAGTGAGCGGGCGTCTTCCGGGAAAATGGATCTGTGCATGGCCGGGTTCATTCTGGGAAATACCTTAAGCGAGCATGGCGCGGTGACCCGCGGAATCTGTTCGGTGGACGCGGACGGGAATCTGCTGGGCGTGGACGAGACGAGGAACATTAAGAAGACGGCAAAAGGCGCCAGCGCAGAGCTTCCCGACGGGGGCGAGCGGGAACTGGATCCCCAGGCGCTGGTTTCCATGAACATGTGGGGTTTGACGCCGGAATTTATGGAGGCGCTAAAGAGCGGCTTTGGGGAATTTCTCGCCCAACGCGGCCTTGGAGATTTAAAGGCGGAATATCTGCTGCCGGACATCGTGGATGGACTGGTAAGCTCCGGTAAGGCGCAGGTGTCCGTGTTAAGAACCGACGACACATGGTTCGGCGTTACCTATCAGGAGGACAAATACGCGGTCCGGGAGGCGTTCAAAGAGCTGATCCGCCAGGGAGCGTATCCTGAAAAATTATAAATAGTAAATAGGGGATTGCGAAACTTTCATTTCTCAATTAGCGTTTGTTCAAATATAGATAAATAAAGAGCGAATTCAAAACGGTTTTGAGCTCTGTTTTATCTATATTTGAGCAAACGCGGAGGTTGCGATCATTGTTTCGCAGTTGCCTATATCAATTAGCGGCAAAAAGGAGTGAGTGGAACAATGGGAAAATATTTTGGTACAGACGGTTTTCGGGGCGAGGCCAATGTGGCGCTTACGGCGGAGCACGCGTTTTGGGTGGGACGTTTCCTGGGGTGGTATTACGGCCAGAACAAAAAGGCGCAGATCGCCATCGGAAAAGACACCAGAAGGAGCAGCTATATGTTTGAGTACGCGCTGGCGGCGGGGCTGACCGCTTCCGGGGCGGACGCTTTTTTGCTCCATGTGACCACTACGCCCAGCGTTTCTTATGTGGTGCGCACGGAAGACTTCGACTGTGGGATTATGATTTCCGCCAGCCACAATCCCTTTTACGACAACGGGATTAAGATTATCAACGGCATGGGCCAGAAGATCGAGGCCAAGGTGGAGGAGCAGATCGAGCGGTACATCGACGGGGAGAGTCCGGAAATACCGCTGGCCACTGGGGAGCGCATCGGGCGCACGGTGGATTTTTCGGCGGGCCGAAACCGCTACATCGGCTATCTGATGTCCATACCAGCCCATTCTTTCAAAAATAAAAAGGTGGGATTGGACTGTTCTAACGGAAGCGCTTCCTCCATTGCCAAGAGCGTATTTGACGCGCTGCGGGCCAAGACCTATGTGATTCACAATGAGCCCAACGGTACCAATATCAACGCCGACTGCGGCTCCACCCACATAGAAGCGCTGCAGGAGCTGGTCCGGGAAAATCAGCTGGACGTAGGATTCGCCTACGACGGGGACGCGGACCGCTGCATCGCCGTGGATCACCTGGGAAATGTGGTGGACGGCGACAAGATTCTCTATGTCTGCGGAAAATATTTAAAAGAACAGGGGAAGCTGACCAACGACACGATTGTCACCACGGTGATGTCCAATCTGGGCCTTTATAAAGCGCTGGACCGGGAAGGGATTTCCTACGAGAAAACGTCGGTGGGGGACAAATACGTCTGTGAAAATATGATGGCCAACGGCTACAGCCTGGGCGGCGAACAGTCGGGACACATTATTTTCAGCCGCCACGCCGCCACCGGGGACGGCATTCTCACATCCCTGATGCTGATGGAGGCGCTTGTGGAGAAAAAGGCGCGCCTAAAGGATCTGGCCGACGAAGTGCAGGTCTATCCGCAGATTTTACAGAATGTGCGTGTGGCGGATAAAAAGGCCGCCCGGGAAAACGAGCGGGTGCAGCAGGCGGTGGCCAATGTGGAAAAAGCCTTGGGCCAGGAGGGCCGGATACTGGTGCGCGAAAGCGGCACGGAACCGCTGATCCGCGTGATGGTAGAGGCGGCCAGCCAAAAGCTGTGCAGAGAATATGTGGATGAAGTTGTGCGCGCGATTGAGGAAGAAGGACTGGCGGTGGAATAGCCTATGAAATGGAAAAAAATTGGACTGGCGGCCGCGGCGATTACGGCGGCCGTGGCCCTGACAGCCTGCGGTATGAAAAATAAAAACGCCTACGAGAGCGCCTGCGAAAGCCTGGAGCGGGGCGAGTACCAGGAGGCGGTGAAAGATTTCCAGGAATCGGTGATCCGGGAGGTGAAGGTTCCTTTTTGCCAGCGGGGGATTGGGGTCGCCCAGCTGAAAATGGGGCAGTATGAGCAGGCCATCGCCTCTTTTTCGGAAGCGCTGGAAGGGGAGGACGGCAAGAAGTTCCAAAAAGACGTGCTCTCTTATAAGGCCGTGGCCGAGTACGAGAGCGGCCGTTTGAAAGAAGCGCAGGACAGCTGCGAGAGGATCAAAGAGTTCGGGGCGGACGCCAGCTGTTATTTTTTGATTGGGAAAATCAGTCTGCAGCTGGATCAATACGAGGAGGCCAAAAGCAATTTTGACCAGGCGGCTGAGAAAGATTCCAGCTACGCCATGTTTATGGACATTTACCAGGCTTACGGGGATCACGATATGGACGCGGACGGCAAGGCGTATTTGTCCAGGGCTTTGGAGCTGAGTCCCGGAAGCGGCTCGGATTATTACCAGCGGGGACGCATTTATTATTTCATGGGCGATTACGCAGGCGCCCAGACGGAGCTTTTGCAGGCGGCCGAGAAAGGGGAAAAGGAGGCCCGGCTGTTTCTGGGGAAGATTTATCTGGAACAGCAGGATTCCGCCAGCGCCAGGGCCATGTACCAGGAGTACGCCCAGGAAGAAGGCAGCGCGGCCAGGGCGTACAATGGGCTGGCGCTCTGCGACATGGCGGAGGGCAATTACGACGGCGCCCTGCAGAATATTTCCCTGGGGCTTCAGGAGGCCAAAGAGGGGGAGGCGCAGGAGCTTTTGTTTAACGAGGCGGTGGCCTATGAGCACAAGCGGGATTTCGCCACGGCCAAAGCGAAAATGGCGGATTATCTGATTCGTTTTCCAGACGATGAAAACGCCCAGAGAGAGTCCAGTTTCCTGCAAACCCGCTAAATCCAAGGTTTACACGATATTGTTCATCCAATCACAAGAAACACAAGATGTTGTATCCGGCGCTTGACGTATACGGATAATCTTGGTACAATGTTTCCATGGCTTTTAGAAAAGCACACAAAAAAGATGGGAGGCATTTTATGTTTCAGGTGATCAAACGGGATGGTCAGATCGTTGAGTTTAAACTGGACAAGATCAGTGAGGCGATCCGCAAGGCTTTTGAGGCGAAGGACAAACAGTACGGAGACGATATTCTGGGGCTTCTGGGTCTGCGGGTGACGGCGGATTTTCAGGATAAGATAAAGGACGGCCAGATCACGGTGGAGGACATTCAGGACAGCGTGGAGAACGTGCTGATCCAGACGGGCTACGCGGATGTGGCGAAGGCTTACATCCTGTACCGGAAGCAGCGGGAGAAAGTCCGCAACATGAAGTCCACGATTCTGGATTACAAGGAGATTGTGAACAGTTATGTAAAGGTGGAGGACTGGCGGGTAAAGGAAAATTCCACCGTCACTTATTCGGTGGGCGGCCTGATTCTGAACAACTCCGGGGCGGTGACGGCCAATTACTGGCTCTCCGAGGTTTATGACCCGGAGATTTCCCAGGCGCACCGGGACGCGGACATTCATATCCATGACCTGTCTATGCTCACCGGGTACTGCGCCGGCTGGTCTTTAAAGCAGCTGATTCAGGAAGGCTTGGGAGGCATCCGGGGGAAAATCACGTCCTCACCGGCCAAGCATTTGAGCGTGCTTTGCAACCAAATGGTGAATTTCCTGGGGATTATGCAGAATGAGTGGGCGGGCGCCCAGGCGTTTTCATCCTTCGATACATACCTGGCTCCCTATGTGAAGGCGGACAGCCTTTCCTATGATGAGGTGAAAAAGTGCATCGAGTCTTTTGTCTATGGGGTGAACACGCCCAGCCGCTGGGGCACCCAGGCGCCTTTTTCCAACATTACGCTGGACTGGACCGTGCCCGATGATCTGGCGGAGCTTTTTGCCATCGTGGGCGGCCAGGAGATGGATTTCTGCTACAAGGACTGCAAAAAAGAGATGGACATGATCAATAAGGCGTTTATTGAGACGATGGTGGAAGGGGACGCCAACGGAAGGGGCTTTCAGTATCCGATTCCCACCTATTCTATCACCCGTGATTTCGACTGGTCGGACACGGAGAATAACCGGCTGCTTTTTGAGATGACGTCCAAGTACGGAACGCCTTATTTTTCCAATTACATCAACAGCGACATGAAGCCAAGCGACATCCGAAGCATGTGCTGCCGGCTGCGCCTGGATCTGCGGGAGCTTCGCAAAAAGACGGGCGGGTTCTTTGGCTCCGGGGAGAGCACAGGCTCCATCGGCGTGGTGACGGTGAATATGCCCCGAATCGCCTATCTGTCCCAGACGCCGGAGGAATTTTACCGCCGCCTGGATAAGATCATGGATCTGTCGGCCCGGTCTTTGCACATTAAGAGAGAGGTGGTCACAAAGCTTTTGAACGAAGGGCTGTACCCGTACACCAAGCGGTACCTGGGGAATTTTGACCATCATTTCTCCACCATCGGCCTGGTGGGCATGAATGAAGTGGGGTTAAACGCCCGCTGGCTGGGCGGCAGCATGACCGACGAGAAAACCCAGAAGTTTACTAAGGATGTGCTGAATCATATGCGGGAAAAACTGTCGGACTACCAGGAGGAATACGGGGAACTGTTTAACCTGGAAGCCACGCCGGCGGAATCGGCGGCCTACCGCCTGGCCAAGCACGACCGGGAGCAGTGGCCGGAGATTAAGACGGCCGGGGAGCAGGGCGATGTGCCTTATTACACCAACAGCTCTCATCTGCCGGTGGGCTACACGGAGGATATTTTCGAGGCGCTGGACATTCAGGACGAGCTGCAGACCCTGTACACCTCCGGCACCGTGTTCCATGGCTTCATCGGCGAAAAACTGCCGGATTGGAAGGCGGCGGCGTCCTTGGTGCGCAAGATTGCGGAGAATTATCAGCTTCCGTATTATACCATTTCCCCCACCTATTCCGTCTGCGCGGATCATGGGTACATTACGGGAGAGCATTTTGCCTGCCCGGTCTGCGGGGCGCCGGCGGAGGTGTACAGCCGCATCACCGGCTACTACCGTCCGGTGCAGAACTGGAACGACGGCAAGAGTCAGGAATATAAGAACCGGAGACTGTATAACGTGCAGCGCATACAGGGAAGGAAGAGCAGCCAGGTAGTGACGATCCGGGAAGACGATGTGGAAATTCAGCCGGTTTCCGGCATTCGATATCTTTTCACCACTCGTTCATGTCCCAACTGTAAGGTTGCAAAAAATATGCTGGAGGATGGAAAAGTGGATGTGGAAGTAATTGACGCGGAACAAAACCCGGATCTGGCGCGCCAGTTCGGCATTATGCAGGCGCCCACGCTGGTGGTGGAGAACGGGAAGACTTTGGCCAAGTATGTCAACACATCCAACATAAAAAAATACATACAAGACCAGGCATAGAATTTCTGCGTCTGTGCGAGGGAGGAGAACAAATTAATGGTTGTTAAACTTTTATTGCTTGCCGTCTTTTTTGCGGTGATGGTGGGCGTGGGCGTCTATTCCAGAAAGCACGCCGGAAACGTGAATGATTTCGTGCTGGGGGGACGCTCGGTGGGTCCGTGGCTTACGGCGTTCGCCTACGGAACATCTTATTTTTCCGCGGTGGTGTTTGTGGGGTATGCGGGGCAGTTCGGCTGGAAATACGGGCTGGCTTCCACCTGGATTGGAATTGGAAATGCCCTGATCGGGAGTCTGCTGGCCTGGGTGATTCTGGGGCGGCGGACCCGAATTATGACCAATCACTTAAAAGCGGCCACCATGCCGGATTTTTTTGGGAAACGATTTGACAGCAATGCGCTGCGCATCGCCGCGTCGGCCATCGCCTTTGTGTTTCTGATTCCCTATACGGCTTCACTGTATAACGGCCTGTCCCGTCTGTTCGGGATGTCTTTTGACATTCCCTATACAGTCTGCGTGGTTATCATGGCGGTTCTCACCGGAATCTACGTCATTCTGGGCGGGTATATGGCCACGGCCATCAATGATTTTATCCAGGGAATCGTTATGCTGGGCGGCATTGTGGCGGTGATCGCGGCGGTGTTAAACGGCCAGGGCGGTTTTATGAACGCGGTGGCGCAGTTGGCGCAGCTGGAAAGCGATGTGCCGATTACGGCGGGACAGCCGGGGGCTTTTACGGCCTTTTTCGGCCCGGACCCCTTAAATCTGCTGGGCGTGGTGATTCTGACGTCCCTGGGCACCTGGGGCCTGCCGCAGATGGTGCATAAGTTTTACACCATTAAGGATGAGAAGTCGGTAAAGGCGGGAACGGTTATTTCCACGTTTTTCGCGCTGGTGATTTCCGGCGGCTGTTATTTCTTGGGCGGTTTTGGCCGTCTGTTTGAGGACGCGTCCATCTATGGGCCGGACGGCGCCATTGTCTACGACGCCATCATTCCGTCCATGTTGTCCAGACTGCCGGATATCCTCATTGGAATCGTGATTATTCTGGTGCTTTCCGCGTCCATGTCCACGCTGTCCTCCTTGGTGCTCACGTCCAGTTCCACGCTGACGCTGGATTTCATCAAGGGAAACCTGGTGAAAAACATGAGTGACAAGCTGCAGCTTCTGGTGATGCGGGTGTTGATTGTGTTCTTTATCGCGATCTCCGTGGTTCTGGCGCTGAATCCGCCCACGTTTATCGCGCAGCTGATGGGCATTTCCTGGGGCGCGCTGGCCGGCGCGTTTTTGGCGCCGTTCCTGTACGGCCTGTGCTGGAAGCGGGTGACCCGTCCAGCCGTTTGGGCTAGCTTCATCTGCGGCGTGGGCATTACCGTGCTGAATATGTTCCTGCATTTCATTCAGTCGCCCATCAACGCCGGGGCGGCGGCTATGATTGCCGGGCTTGTGGTTGTGCCGGCGGTGAGTTTTCTGACGCCTGTGTTTGACAAAAAACAGGTGGAAGAGATTTTCACCTGCTACAACGAAACTGTGTCCGTGCGCAAGAAAACATCTCTGCCGGAAGAGGCATAAAAATACGAAAATTCAAAGCAAGTCCCTCTGCGGTTGCCAAAGCAGGGGGATTTTTGCGTGTCAAAAACTTTTGACAGGGGAAAATGCGGGGATGTCAAAAACATTTGATAGACGAAATCTACAGATTTGGTCATAATAGAGGTGAATGAAAAGGGTGTTTCGCAATGGTCCAATAATATAGACAGAGAGAGGAGATTAAAAAGTGGAGCTGGGGAAACAGATTAAGAAATATCGAAATGAGTTTGACATCTCACAGGACGAGCTGGCGG
>CAOJVE010000116.1 GCA_948444865.1 uncultured Lachnospiraceae bacterium | reverse complement strand
GCCATCGTGATGGCGGTTTTTAGCATAACGATGTCCGCCCGGTGGCCGTCCACGTCCAGTTTGATGCAGATTTTCGCAATCAGCTCCAGGATTTCATGGGAGTAGGTAACGTCTTTTAAGAGCGTTTTGGCCTGGGTGATTCGCTCCTGCAGTTCCTGCTGTAAGGGAGCGTATTCCTGGAAAAATTCTTCCGGGCAGTCTTCGTATTTCAGCCGTTCCTCCAGGACTTTTACCCGGCTTTCCACGCCCCGCTCGCCGGTCACGGTGACGGACAGGCCGAAGCGATCAATGAGCTGGGGACGCAGGTCGCCTTCCTCCGGGTTCATGGTGCCCACTAAAATAAAATCCGCTGGGTGGGAGAAAGATACGCCCTCCCGCTCCACAGTGTTCACGCCCATGGCCGCGGAGTCCAAAAGCACGTCCACCACATGGTCGTCCAGCAGGTTTACCTCGTCCACATAGAGGATGTTCCGGTTGGCCCGGGCCAGGATGCCGGACTCGAATTTCTTTTCGCCGGTCTTTATGGCGTGCTCAATGTCCAGCGTTCCCACCACCCGGTCCTCGGTGGCGCTGACCGGCAGATCCACCACCTGCATGGGCGCCTGGATGACTGCGGGCTTCTCGCCCTGTTTTATTTTCGCTAGGCATTCCCCGCAAAGATGCGCTTCGTCGTCTGGGTCGCAGTTGAAGCGGCAGCCTTTGACCTGGCTGCGCAGGGGCAAAAGCTCGGCCAGGGCCCTTACGGCCGTGGATTTTGCGGTGCCTTTCTCCCCCTGGATGAGCACGCCGCCCAGACGGGGGTTGATGACGTTTAAGATGAGGGCTGTTTTCATATCTTCCTGCCCTACGATCGCGGTGAAACAATAGCCTTTTTTCTGTTCCATAATCTCCTCCGAAAGCATGTATTTGGATTTGAAATTTATGTAAAACTCTGCAAGATTTTTTTCGGGATTATTATAACAAATGGCACAGGGCCTGTCAATTAAAGGCCTGTCGCCAAACAGCTGGATCTTCTTACCTTTTTGCTGCCTGCCGGCGGTGTGATGGCTCTGTAACAATCACTTGAAAAAGTCGTCTGTTTTGGTGTATAATGATAAGCATACGTGAAATGCAAAACACAGTAGTGAATGGATACGGGAAAGGTGGGGAAGATGAGTTTTAGTATAAACAGTGTGACCAGCAATGGAGCCGTTTACCCAAAAGAGCAGACGGCTGCCGCCGGCGTTTCTTCCGAGGAGAGCAATTCTTTTGGAAATATTCTGGCAAAGGCCATTCAGCGCTGCTTTGCGGATTCCATCGCCAGTTACGAGGAAAAACAGGAGGCAAAGGAAAAAGAGGCCGCGCAGCGGACGACGGCAGCGGGCGTCAGCGCTCCCGCCAATTTTCAGATGTCGGAGAGCATGGACGCTATTTTCCAGGAGGCGGCCAATACATACGGCGTGTCTGTGAATCTGCTAAAAGCGGTGGGCATGGCCGAATCAAATTTTAATCCCAACGCCCAATCCGGCGCGGGAGCCCAGGGCGTTATGCAGCTGATGCCGGCCACGGCGGCCAGCCTGGGCGTGACCAATTCCTTTGACGCACGGCAGAATATTATGGGCGGCGCCAAATTGCTGGCGCAGAATCTGGCTACCTACGGCGGAAACATCGATCTTGCGCTGGCGGCGTATAATGCCGGGCCGGGAAATGTAGCGGCCTACGGCGGCGTTCCTCCTTTTGCGGAAACCCAGAATTATGTGGCGAAAGTAAAGCAGCTCATGGGAACGGAGCTGACGACGGGACAGACGGTGCAAACCGTGCGGGCGGCGGCGCCCAGCGCCCAGGCATCCGGTGAGAGCGCCGCAGACGAGAAAACGAAGGACGCGGGGGTGAATTTCCTGGAGGACGCTGTGGACCGCGTGCGGGTGCAGGCGAAGACCATATAAAAACATATTGGCGGATGGGTAAAAAAGAAGCAGACCGTTGCATAAGCGGCCTGCTTCTTTTATGCGTGTTTTTAATATTTAGAAAAATCGTCCTGGAAATGGATCTCTCCGACTTGGTTTCGGATATCCGGGCTGAGGCTGGATTCAAGATCCGGGTCCATGTCCATGTCCGTGTCTGCGTCCAATGTGGGCTCCGGCGCGCTCCAATGGCTGCTGGCCGACGCGTATGGCTCTGCTTTCGGCAGAGGCGCAGGCGGAGCGGACGGCTTTGAAACAGGGGCCGTTCTGTGCAAAACAGGAGCCGGTTCCATTCTGCCTATGCCGTTTTCCGGTTCCTCGCGGAACGTGAATCTGGAGAGCAGGCTATTCAGAAGACGGGCTTGTCCGGAAAGCTCTTCGCTGGCCGCCGCGCTCTGCTGGGCTGTGGCGGAGTTCGTCTGCACTACGCTGGCAATCTGATCGATGCCCACAGTAATCTGGGAAATAGACTCTGCCTGCGACGTGGAGGCTTTTGAAATATCGTTGATAATGCTTACCACTTCCTCCGAATCGGAAACGACTTCCTGGACGGAGGCGGCTGTGTCGCTGGCGATCTTCGTTCCGTTTTCCACGGCCTGGATGGCGCTCTCGATCAGAGTGGTTGTATTGTTGGCCGCTTCCGCGCTCTTGCCCGCCAGGCTGCGCACTTCGTCGGCGACCACGGCGAATCCTTTTCCGGCGGCGCCAGCCCGCGCGGCTTCCACGGCGGCGTTTAAGGCCAGGATGTTGGTCTGGAACGCAATGTCTTCGATGGTTTTGATGATCTTGCCGATCTCGTTGGACGCCGCGCTGATCTTATCCATGGCCTGGATCATCTGCGTCATCTGGGCGTTGCTCTCGCTTAACTTCTCACCCATGCGGTCGGCGCGCATGCTGGCTTCCGCCGCGCTCTGGGCGTTGCTGTTGACGTTTTGCGAAATGCCGTTAATGGTGGCGGCCAGTTCTTCCACAGAGCTTGCCTGTTCCGTGGCTCCCTGGGACAACGCCTGGGAACCGTCGGAAACCTGATCGGCGCTGGAGTCCACCTGCACCGTGGCGGAACTGATCTTCGTGAGCGTATCATTCAAGCTGTGGGCAATGTCCTGCAAGGATGACAGCAGAGGCGCGAAGTCGCCTTGGTACATTTCATGGCAGGAGCTATGTACATTGAAGTTGCCTTTCGCCATGCCGCGCAGGATCTGATTCTCGTCCTGGATAATATTCTGAAGGGATTCCACAATGGTCTTGGTGGAATTGGCCAGTATTTCCGTTTCGTCGTGGTTTTTCACCGTGGACACCGGAGTTTTCAGATCTCCTTTGGCCAGGAGCGCCAGACGATCCGCGCATTCCCGGATGGGATTGGCGATGTTCCGGGACACTCTGCTGGAAATGATGACGGAAAAAATGGCCGCAATGACGATGATGGTCACGATCAGCGCAGTCACTCTGGAAGACACTTTGGACAGCCTGCTGCTGCCCTCTGCGGCGGCGTCCGCCTTGGAATCCATGATGGTGGACAAGTTGGCGTATGCTTTTTCATAGAGCGGGTCAACTTCCTCCTGGCACTGTTTGAACAGCGCTTCCATGCCGCTGCCAGTGACGGTTTTGGCCTGTTCTGCATATTGCGTGACGGCGGACTGGTATTCTTTTAAATTGACTTTCCATTCGTCAAACGCGTCCTTGCTGGCCTGTGTGTTTAAGGTTGGTTCCACACGGTTTATATATTTGGCGGTATTGGTGAAGTTTTCGTTTAATTCCCCTTCCAGCTGCGCGATTGCATTCGGGTCAGAAGAATTGATCATATCGTGGAGAATCCGGCGCGTGGCTGTAAAAGACACGGCTCCGTATCCTAAGTCGCCCAGAGGAGTTCCGAAATTATTCAGCGCAAACGAGTAGGTGGAGTCCACATATCGGGTGCACGCCAGGCCAACGAAGCCGGATAGGGTGGCCATAAGCGTTACCAGCAGAAAAGCGATAATTAATTTTTTCTTGATGTGCATTTTTTTTACCATGGGTTATACCTGCCTTTATATAGGATTTAATATTTATGATAAAGTCCTGTCAAACGGCGTGCGGCCGCGCGGCGTTTGATGGGCGAATCAATAAGCAAGCGGGGCTGCTGCCTGTGCGGAAAAAAACGCCGCAGGCAGATGGCCTCATATACACAGTAAATATATCGACAGAAATTAAAAAAAAATAAGGGTTTTCAAAAAAAAAAATATCTATTATAATGGCATAAATCAGGCGTTTTATACATGGAAGGGATGGAGGGGGAAAATGGTTTTGACGTGGATCGGGGATGTGCGGCCGCTGCTTGAGGAGTCCCGCTACCGGGAATACTGGCGGCAGACGCCAAAGTTTAGGCAAAAGAAAGCGGACCACTGCCGCTCTCCCATGGGGCGGGCGCAGAGCGTGGGGGTCTGGATTTTGTGGCAGCGCGCCAGGAAGCGGCTGGGACTGCCGCCGGAGGCGGTTTTTAATCTGTCCCATTCCGGCCATTACGCGCTTTGTTCCGTGGAGACGGAAGCGGGCGGCGACGTTTTGGCGGGGTGTGACGTGGAGCGGATTTCTGTTTACCGGGAGCGGGTGGCGCGGCGGTTTTTCTGCGCGGAGGAGTACGACTTTATAAAGGCGCAGAAAGACCCCGAAGAGCGCCGTCGGATGTTCTTTCGCTACTGGACGTTAAAGGAGAGCTTTATAAAGGCCACCCGTCGGGGCATGGGCATGGCGCTGGACAGCTTTTCCATTAAGGTAGCGGACGGGGCGCATCCGGCGCTGGAAAAATGTCCGGCCCCGTACCGGGATAAAAATTTTTATTTTCGGGAATTTGCGCTGGAGGGGTACCGGGCGGCGGTCTGTTCCACAGACCCCCAGATTAATGATCGTCTGCAGTGGACGCATTTTTGAGGCGCGCGCTAGGATTTGTCCTTCAGGCATTGGTCTTCCTGGATCTCCACCAGGATAATGTCCTCTCCGATCTGGCAGATGCACTTCCAGGGTATGACGTATTCGCTGTCCCGTCCCAGAAATCCGCAGATGCGCCCGGGGCCGGGCAGGATCAGCGCGGTGAGATTTCCGGTTTTGGGGTTGAACTCCACGTCGATGGGGCAGCCCAGGCTTTTGCAGGTGCAGGTGTTAATGACTTCTTTTTGCTTTAATTCGCACAGCCGCATATGAAAAATCCTTTTTTATTAATCATATGGAGTTGGTGAGAAAAAATTACAGGGGGTGGAGCATGAGGTGTCCTTTTTGTAACCAGGAGAATACCAGAGTGGTGGATTCCAGGCCGGTGGAGGAAAATAATTCCATACGCCGCCGGAGGCTTTGCGACGCGTGCGGCAAACGGTTCACCACCTATGAGAAGGTGGAGACGATTCCGCTGATCGTCATAAAAAAAGATATGAGCCGGGAGCAGTATAACCGGGCGAAAGTGGCCGACGGTGTGCTGCGCGCCTGCTACAAGCGGCCCATTTCTGTGGAAGAGCTGGACGAGGCCATTGAGCGGATCGAAACGCGGATTTTCAATGAGGGCGAGCGGGAGATCCCCAGCGCCCGCATCGGGGAGATCGTGATGGAGCAGCTAAAGACTCTGGACGGGGTGGCATATGTTAGATTTGCCTCTGTGTACAGAGAATTTAAAGACGTAAATACATTTATGGATGAGTTAAAAAAAATCCTGGAGTGACGAAAAAGACAAGGCGTCCCCTTTTCGCTTTTAGCGGCGGGGGACGCCTTTTTTCTGTCTAAGCTAGTGGGCGCCGGACGCGCGGATGACAGTCCAGATCGTTTTTCCGATGATTTTTATGTCCTGCCACACGGACCAGTTGTCTATGTACTGCAAATCCAGCTTCACCACTTCGTCGAAGTCCGTAATGTCGCTGCGGCCGCTGACCTGCCACAGTCCGGTGATGCCGGGCTTTAGGCTCAGCCGCCGTTTCTGCTCGTTGGTGTAGTGGAGGAATTCGTCCTCGGTGGGCGGGCGGGTGCCCACCAGGCTCATGTCGCCTTTCAGCACGTTGAAGAACTGGGGGAATTCGTCGATGCTGGTGCGGCGGATGAACGCGCCCACTTTTGTGACCCGGGGGTCGTTGGTCATTTTAAACATCTGCCCGTTCATCTCGTTTTGTTCCATCAGTTCTTTTTTCCGTTCTTCCGCGTCCATGTACATGGAGCGGAATTTGTAGATTTTAAACCGCCGGCCGTTTTTCCCGATGCGGACCTGGGAAAAGAAAATCGGGCCCGGGGATTCCAGGAAAATCAGCGGCCCGATAAAAACGGTCAAAAGGGCGGTGAGCAAAAGCCCCACGACGCTCCCCAGGATATCCATGCCCCTTTTCATGAAAAGCGACGCGCTGTCGAACATATTGGTGCTGTAGGTCAAAACGGAATGGCTGCCGAATTCCCGCAGGGCCTTTTCCCGGGTTTTCAGCCCGAAGGTCTGGATGTTCACGTTGACGACGATGCCCATGTGCTGCAGCGTTAAAATCACATCTTCGATTTCATGAACCGGATAGTTATCCACGCTGATGAACGCTTCGTCGATGGCGCTTTGGCGTATATAATCATACATATTGCTCCGGTCGGCCACCACGATTTCTTTAAATTTCTTGGGCAGGGAGCTTTGCCGGCCGTCCAGCAGAACCATGCCGGCCAGGCTGTAGTCCGCGGGCACGGAGGCGGTCAGGTCCCGGTAGGTCCCCTCGGCCGTCTCCAGGGTGGCCAGGATCAGGAATCGCTTGGCGAATTTATCCACGGAATAATACTGCCGCAGCAGTTTTTTGTAAAGGCAGCGGAAAAAAGACATCAGCATGACGTCGGCGACGAAGATCCAGCCGAAGAACATCCGGGAGTAGTCGCCGGCGATGTGCAGAAAATACAGCACAAGGGCCAGAACCACGGCCAGGATGCAGTTCATCTGAAACGTCAGGAAAATTTCTTTTCCATAGCCTCGCTCCGGCAGGTTTTCCAGGCAGCCGGTCTGCAGGGCCACGCAGACGTACACTAGGAGCAGGCATACGATGCCGATCCGGTAGAGCTGCTCGTCCAGAATCCCGTCCAGGCTGCCAAAGCGCATGTAAAATCCGATGATATAGGAGAGTATAAGGGACAGTATGTCGAATACTGCCAGTCCAGGCGTGCTTTCATACTTTTTTTTCATTTCGATCGCTCACATTCTTGACAATTTCCCCCGTATCCGCCACAATATCTGCATAAAGGAGGCCTGTCCATGATTACCATAAGTGTGTGTATGATTGTAAAAAACGAAGAAAAACATCTGGCGAGATGCTTGGATTCTCTGCAAGGGCTGTGGGATGAGCTGGTCATCGTTGACACCGGTTCCACAGACCGCACAAAAAAAGTGGCGGCAGACTATACCAGCCGCATCTACGATTACCAGTGGAGAGACGACTTTGCCCATGCCCGGAACTTTGCGTTTTCCCTGGCGCAGTGTGATTATATCTATGCGCCGGACGCCGATGAGACGCTGGACGCGGCTAATCGCCAGAAGTTTTTACAGTTAAAGCAAACGTTGCTGCCGGAGATAGAGATCGTGCAGATGATTTATGTAAACCGGCATAATTTCAAAACAACAGAGAATTTTGAAAAGGATTACCGCCCCAAGCTCTTTAAGCGGCTGCGCACGTTTCAGTGGATGGACCCGGTGCACGAGACGGTGCGCCTGGACCCGATCGTCTACGACAGCGACGTCGAGATCCTCCATCTTCCCGACAGCAGTCACGCCGGACGGGATCTGGCGCTTTTGCGCGCGGCCGTAAAAAGGGGCGTTCGCCTGTCGAGGCGGCTCCACAATATGTACGCCCGGGAGCTTTTTATGGCCGGCGCGCCCCAGGACTTCCGGGAAGCGGAAAGCTTTTTTGGCGATTCCCTGAAGGATCCGTCTCGCGGCCCGGAAGAGCATATGGAGGCGCTTTGCGTGCTGGCCCGGGTAAGCCGCCTGCAAAAAGAGGACGCTCGGTTTCTCAGCCTGTGCTTAAACGGCATAGCCGCGGACCCCTGCGCGGAGCTGTGTCTGGAGGCCGGCGACTATTACCTGGAAGCGCGGGATTACGAAAACGCCCGGGACTGGTACGAGAACGCCCAAAACGCCCCGGCGATTCTGGATCTTCGCTGCCAAGAGGAATTTCCCGCCGAGAGGCTGGCAAGGCTTCCTTAATGTCGGATTCTAACACACGGCGTTTGGGGTTTCAATATGGGATGATTCCCATTATTTTTCCATAATCTTCTGTTTTGTCCCGCATGATGTGAAAACCCCGCTCCAGATCTTCAAGCGGGAACGCATGGGAAATCAGCGTCCCCGGCGCGATTCGCTTTTCGGCGAGCCGGCGCAGCGCATAATGCCAGTCGTCGTTTGAATCGTGGGTGAAGGAGGAGTTCCACGTGCCGGCGACGGTCAGCTGGTTGCGCAGGATTTTCCAGTAGACCTGCCGGTCCATCTGGATGTTGCCGTACGGATTGCCCACCAGGATTATTTTCCCACCGGGCGCGGCGAATTCCACGGCCTGGGACAAGGTTTCGTTTTTTCCCACGCACTCAAAGAAAACATCGGCCCCGGCGCCGTCGGTCTGCTTAAGGAGCCATTCTTTTGGGTCCTGCCGGCGCGCGTCGCAGTAATTGTCTTCAAAAAGGCCCATGCGCAGAACGGACTGCCGCTGAAATTCCTTGTTGCCGATGGCCAGGATTTTTTCAAAACCGGCTTCTTTTAAAAATAGAACGATCAAAAGGCCGATGGCGCCCAGCCCGCAGACGGCGATGGCGTCCGACGAGGCAGCCCCCTTTCGCATTGCCTGCCGCATAGCGTGGACGGCCACGGCCATCGGCTCCAGCATGGCCGCTTCCTGGAAGGAAACATTGTCGGGCAGCTCGATTAAGTTGTCGGCGGGGACGGCCGCGTACTGGGCGAAGCCGCCGTCCCTGCGGGAACCTAAGTAGCTGTAATTCCGGCACATTTCAAACAGGCCTTTTTGGCAGGGGGCGCAGCGGCGGCAGGGAATCAGCGGGAAAACGCCTGCCCGCTTGCCCAGCCATCCGGGATCCGCGCCGGGCCCCGTCTCGACCACGGTTCCGGCGAATTCATGGCCCGGGATCAGCGGGTGGGAATAGGCGCCGGTTCGGTAAATGCGCGGTATGTCCGAGCCGCAGATGCCGGCGGCCCGCACAGCCACCAGCGCTTCTTGCTCCCCGAGGGCCGGCCTGGCCGCGTCCTCCAGCCGGAAGTCGCCGACGCCGTGTAAAACAAATGCTTTCATACGCTGTCTCCTATCATTTTCTGAAATCGTTCCAGATCTG
>CAOJVE010000115.1 GCA_948444865.1 uncultured Lachnospiraceae bacterium | reverse complement strand
TGATCTCCATTTCCTGGTTAATCAGGGAGGAGAAAATAATCAGCGGGATATGCTTTAAATTTTCATTATCTTTTACCAGTTTGGTCAGACGATGCCCATCCATCTTGGGCATCTCAATATCTGTGATGATCAGCGACACCTTCTCTTTAAGATCCGGATCTTTCTGCACGCTCTTTAGATAATTCCAGGCCTCCTGACCGTTGTTAAATTTCTTCAGGTTCACGTATCCAGCCTTGTGCAGCGCTTCCTCGATCATCTTCGTGAGAAGGATGGAATCCTCCGCCAGAATGATCGGGTGCTCGTTCCTCTTGCGCTCGCCCATGGCCTCGATTTCGGATTCCTGGATGCCTGTCTCCGGCGCAATGTCTGTCACGATTTTCTCGAAATCCAGAATCGTCACCAGGTCTTTTCCGCACTGGGCGATTCCCGTCGCCACGCTCTCGGCGCCCCGATTCAGCGTATTGTCCGGTTTCTGGATGTCCGCCCAGGAAATCCGGCTGATGCCCACTACATTGTGCACGCGGAACGCAATGTGCATTTTGTTGAAATTCGTCACCAGAAATAAATCCCTTTGGTTCTTCTCCGTAGGCTTCCCAGTCAGGTAAAAAGGCAGATCCACCACTGTAAGCAGGATGTCTCTCGGTTTGAAAATGCCTTCCACAGCCGGATGAACCTGCGGAACGGATTTAACTTTGTCGGACATCATGATCTCCGTCACTTTGGCCACGTTAATTCCGTATAATTCCCCGTACAGTATGAACTGCATTATTTCAATCTCATTTGTTCCCGATTCCAGTAAAATCTCTGTTTGTGCCATATCATTCCTCTCCTTTACATGGTTATTTCCGGCCTGCCAAAGGTCTTTATGGTAACTTTTCCGTTGCTGACATCCATGGACATGGTTCTGGCATAATTCGCTCCTGTGTCCTCTCCCACAAGGCGTATTCCCTGTTCACGCAGAATTTTTTTTACGTTTATCGCATTTCTCTCTCCGATATTCCCCAGATCGTGGCCGCCTTTCATCTCGAACATCTTTGCCCCTCCGGCAATCTTGGCCTTCATCCGGTTCTTCACGGCGCCGAAAGCAGTCATTTTGCGCACCGTCTCCCGCACACCTGTATCTGCGTATTTGTAAAGGTTGCGGTCAGCCATCCTCCCAAGTTCCGGAAGCATGATGTGAACAAGCGTTCCCAGTTTAATCATAGGATCATACAATGCGATTCCGATACAAGAGCCCAGCGCATAGGTGATAAGCACCCCTTCCTGCCTGGCCATTTTCATATCCGCTATTCCTACGATAATCTGTTTCCCCATTCTTTATTCAACTCCCAATTTATGCATCAAATAATTTAAAGACTGGATGTCCGGCATCATCAGCAGGTTGCTGTTAAGCGCCTTGTCATCCACGATAAATTTACCGTTAATCATCATCAATTTATCGGTCACATATCCAAATTCCGCCATCGGCACGCTTAAAATGCCGCCCAGCATATTAACGGCAATGCTGGGAATGGACAGCTTGATGGTCACGCCTGTCAGCCCGGACAAGGCGTTTACATAGGAAGAAATGATGATGTTTCCAATCTCCTCCAGCGCGGACTTCTCAATCTCCGTCAGTTCCATATAGTCCTTGATTCCCTTGGACATGACGCTGCCCAGCACGGCGTTGATAAAGTCCATTTTCAGGATAAAAAGCATGATGCCGTTGATTTCTCCGGACATTTTCACCAGGACGGCGGCTACGATCTCTTCCGGCGAGCCCACCATCTCAATGGCTTCGTTGTATCCCAGGATATATACGGCCGGAAGGGACATCTTCGTCTCTTTCCGCAGTACCTGGGAAAGAGCCGTGGCGGCATTTCCGGTGCCTATGCTCCCCACTTCCTTAATCACGTCCAGCTCCAAAGCATTCATATCCTCATATTTCTCAATTCCCATGGCCGCTCCTTTCTCTACGCCTGTTCATGCTATCCCCTTAAAGTGTTAATGGTGTTTTCTATTTCATCCGAGGTCTGCACCATGCGCAGCGCATAACTGTAGGCCCTCTGCGTCTCGATCACTTTCGACATCTGCTCGGCGAAATCCACATTGGACATCTCCAGCATTTTCTTGCGCAGCTTCGAGTCCTCTGCGTCAAAAGGATTTCCGTTCTTCGCCACGGGCGTAAACTCATTCTCTCCCACGCTTAACATACCGTTTTTATTGGTAAAATCAAAGATTCCAATGGGAAGAGTGTCCGGGCTGTTCTCATTTACCACGATGGGATTCCGGTTCTGATCCAGCACAAGCTTGCCTGTTGCCGTCACCAGATAAAAATTATTCCCGCGCAGGGACAGACTGAAGCTTCCGTCCCGGGTATATGTAATCTCGTTGTTTTCCGGGTTGCGCAGCATAAAGAAACCGTCCCCTTCGATGGCATAGTGATATTCCCCCTCACTCTCGGCCAGCGTCATCTGTGAAAAATCCGTATCCGCTTTCTGAATGTGCATGCCTGTGCCTGTCAAAAGCTCGTTGTTCTGATCCGCCTTCCCTTTCATCTCGTAATACATCAATTCGGAGAAAATCGGAATCTTCGCCTTATAGCCCCAGGTGTTCACATTCGCTGTGTTATTGGCCAGAATATCCAGCTTATACTGTTCACTGCCCACGCCAAGCGCCGCTGTATAAAATGATTGGTTCATATGCGCTCCTCCTTCACTTCTCGTTCTGGTTCTATTATACTACACTCTTCCAATCTCCGTAACTGCTTTTCCCATAATCTGATCGTACATTTTCAGAACCTGGGACGCGCTTTGGAGCGCCCGCTGGCTGCTCATCATATTGACCATTTCCTGCACCGCGTTCACATTGGACCGCTCCAGGTATTTCCAGAGCATCTGGCCGTTGGTGGCCGTCGCCTGTTCGTTTGTATAGAACACGCCGTTGCCGCCTTTTTCCAGGTTATCGTAGTTGTTGAAATCCACCACCGCGATCTGGCCGTAGTTGGTCCGCCCGTCCTCGCTGCGGATGCGTCCGTAGCTGTCTATGTCAATCTTGTCGGTGCCGATGCGGATCTGGCCATTTTTTCCAATCACCCTCCCCACGGAAGGCAGGGCCAGATAGCCCTCGTCGTCCAGAATGAAGGAGCCGTCCCGGGTATAGCCGACGCCGTTTTCGGTCTGCACCATGAAAAATCCTCTGCCCCGCAGAGCCACGTCGAAAATCTCTCCGGTCTCCTCCACCGCACCTCCCTCAAAGTCCGTCACGGTTTCATCGGAAGCCCGAATCATCGCCATAGTTCCGATCTCCGTCTTATTGTCTTTGTCTCGGTTCCCGCTGCGGAACATCAGCTCCTCCCGAAAAGTAGTCGCCAGATATTTGTCCGTCTTATAGCCGGGCGTTGAGACGTTGGTCATGTTATTGCTGATCACATTCTGATTTCTGGTCTGTGTAAGAATGCCGGAAGTCAGATTATAAAAACCCTGGAACATCCTATCACTCCTTCCTTTCTTTTCTATAACTTAATCATCCAGATCTTTTTTCAGGAACAGGCGCATTTTGCGCAGGGCGTTGGCATGTATCTGTGAAATCCTGGGTTCGCTGACCTCCAGAATCCGGGCGATTTCCTTCATGTTCAGCTCCTCCACATAATACAGGGACACCACCATCTGTTCATTTTCTTTTAGGCTGTGCAGGGCCTCCACCAGCCGGCCGTGCAGCTCCCGCTCCAGCAAATGCGCCTCCGGCTGCTCCTGGGGATTGTTGGAGGGAAGCTGGACGCTCTTTTTATTTTCCATGGTTTCTTCCAAAACCATGTCCAGAGACAGAACGTTGAAGAGATTGGTCTTGCCCACCGCCTCATGGTATTTGTCTATGCTCACATGGAGGTAGTCGGCCGTTTCCTCCGCCGTGGGGTAGCGGCCCAGCTCATTGTACAGTTCCATGGTAGCATTGTCGATTTCCTTGGCGCTTTTGCGCACGCTTCTGGGAACCCAGTCCTGCCTTCGGGCCAGGTCGATGATCATGCCTCGAATGCGCTTGGAAATATACGTCTCAAATTTTACATTTTTTTCAAAATCAAATTTGTCCAGCGCGTTCATGATGGCCAGCACCCCTTCGTTGATCATATCATCCACCTGGGCAAAGCTCACATACACATCACGCATCTGGAGGGCAATGCTTTTCACAATATAGACATAACGCATGACCAGTTCCTGCTTGATCTGCATATCATTGGTCGCCTTATATTCCCGCAACAGTTCTTCGTTTGTCATTTCGCTGTATGAATTTTGCGCACTCATGTTTCAAACTCCTCAGCATTACTTTGAAAATCCGCCGCCGGATCGGCGGCATGTATTCAGGGATTCCAAATGCGCCCGCACAGCTTTCATTTATGGCGGCGCCTCCGGCGACGGGCGCATACAGGTTTCTTCTCATCACCCGGCAATCGTCCCCAAAGCCTGTATCTGCACGCTGTTGGCAATCTCATTGAATGACAGCACATACACATTGGGATAGAACTGCTCTATCAACCGATAAAAATACGGACGTATTACCTGGCTGGTAAGCACAATAGGGTCTTGTGACAATTCGTGAAACTTCTTCATCTCTTCGCTGATCTGTTCGATTATGCTCTGCATAATGTCCGGGCTGAGCGCCATGTAAGTGCCCTGGTCGCTCTTGGTTAGACTGGCGATCATCCGCTTCTCCAGCTCCGTGTCCAGCGTCACCACCCGCATATTGCCGTTCTCGCTGAAGCGGCGGGTAATGGTGCGCTTCAGCGCAATTCGGATATTCTCGGTTATGGTGTCGATGTCCCGGCTGTTTGGCACTGTGTCCGCAATGGTCTCCAGGATGGTTTCCATATCCTTGATGGGAATCCCTTCACGCAGCAGATTCACCAGCACCTTCTGGAATCCGCCGTAGGAAATAAGAGAGGGCACCACCTCTTCCACCAGCTCCGGCGAGTTCTTCTTGGTGTTCTCCACCAGCTGCACCACTTCCTGGCGGGTGACCAGCTCGTAGGAATGCCGCCGCAGGGTTTCTGAAAGATGGGTCAGCATAACCGACAGCGGGTCGATAACCGTGTATCCGTAAATCTCCGCGATTTCCTTGTTCTCCGGCGTGATCCACCGGCTGGGAATCCCGTAAGCCGGCTCCACCGTCTCGATGCCGTCCACCTCGCCGGAGAGATTGGGCGGTTCAAGCGCCAGGTAGTAATCCACCAGGATTTCCCCTTTGGCCACTTCCTCGCCCTTGATCTTAATCACATACTGATTCGTATTCAGGCTGGAGCTGTCCCGGAGACGGATGGAGGGAATCACCAGGCCCATTTCCTGGGCATACTGCCGCCGAAATATGACGATTCGGTTGATCATCCGACCGCCGCTGGACTCATCCACCAGCGGAATCAGGCTGTAGCCGAATTCCATCTCCACAGGCTCTACCGAGATCAATGAATAGATATTGTTGATATCCCGGTAATATTCCTCTTCGCTGACGGCGCCGGCCTCTTCCTCCGCGGCGCCGGCCGCCAGACCGCCCGCCACGGGACCGGCCATTTCCAGCTCCGGCATCATGGCCGCCTCCTGCATCTTCCGGCTTAAATAAAAGCCGCCGCCCACGAACGCGATGGCCAGCAAAGCCATCTGGAACTTGGGCATCCCCGGCACCAGCATCAGCACCGCTATAATTACGCCGGCGATCATGATGGACTGGGGCTGCGCCAGAAACTGCTTGGAAACATCCTGATTCAGACTTCCCTCCGCCACCGCGCGGGTCACGATCATGCCCGTGGCCACGGATATGAGAAGGGCCGGTATCTGGGACACCAGGCCGTCGCCCACCGTAGCGATGGAATAAACCGACAGCACTTCGCCAAAGGTCATGGTTCCCTGCACCATACCGATGATGACGCCGCCGATGAAGTTGACCGCCGTGATAATCAGAGACATCACCGCATCTCCCTTGACGATCTTCGTCGCACCATCCATGGATCCGTAGAAATCCGCTTCCTTCTGAATCTTGTAACGGCGCATCCTGGCTTCCTGCTCATCGATCAGGCCGGAGCTTAAGTCCGCGTCAATGGCCATCTGCTTTCCGGGCATAGCATCCAGGGTAAATCTGGCTGCGACTTCCGACACACGTTCCGCGCCTTTCGTGATAACAATGAACTGCACCAGAACGATTATGAAAAAAATGACGAATCCGACTATTACGTTTCCCTGCAGGACGAAATCACCAAAAGCTTTGATGACCTGCCCCGCGCTGCCTGAATTTGTCAAAATATTCCGCGTGGAGGACACGTTGATGCCCAGACGGAACAGTGTGGTAATCAGCAGCAGCGATGGAAAGATGGAAAATTCCAAAGATTCCGTGATGCTCATGCTGATCAGCAGAATAATCAAAGCAACCGATATATTTAAAATGATCATTACGTCCAGGAAAAACGGACTCAGCGGTATGATCAAAAGCAGTACGATTACAACCACAAATAACGATACCGCATTACTCATTAATCTTTTCATGTCTTCACCAATCCATCGCTTACAGAATCACCTTGTGATTTTCTCTGAATACATAGACCAGAATCTCCGCAACCGTCCCATAATATTCCTGCGGAATCTCCCCGTTTAACGGCGTGGACGCATAGATCGCCCGCGCCAGAGGTTTATTTTCCACCACGTGGACGTCGTTTTCCTCGGCCACCCGCACAATGCGCAGCGCCAGTTCATCCTGGCCCTTTGCAACCACCACCGGAGCATTGTCTTTATCAATGTCATATCGAAGCGCAACGGCGTAATGGGTCGGGTTACGGATCACCACGTCCGCTTCCGGAACCGCCTGCATCATACGGCTTCTGGCCCGCTGACGCTGCACTTCCCGGATCTTCCCTTTGATCTGCGGATCACCCTCAGTCTGCTTGTATTCTTCTTTTACTTCCTGCTTGGTCATCTTTAATTGCCGCTCATAATCCCAGCGCTGGTATAAAAAGTCAAAAGCCGCCAGGGCCGCAAACGCCAAGGCCAGCTGGAACACGATTTTCATAATCACATCCAGCATATACGCCGTGGAAACTTTTAGATCCATGTCTATGGTCCGGGCTATGCTCAGCAGATCGCCCCGGATTATATTATATAAAAATATGAGTAAAATCGAAATTTTTATCAGATTTTTCAACAGCTCCACAATGCTTTTCAGCGAAAACAGATTCTTAATCCCGTTGATGGGGTTTAATTTACTGAACTTCGGCTTTACGCTTTCCATTGTGAAGAGAAATCTGGTCTGAACGCCGGTGCCCACAACGCCAATCGCCGACATCAGAAACAGAAAAGGCAGAGCCACTATGGCAATGGTAATCATCGTGTCCAGTCCAATGGACTGCAAGGTGCCCATGGGCAGTTCTTCCGCGCTCGCCATATAGCCAAAATAGCGGAGCAGATAAGCCTTCAGATTCCGATACACCATGGGAAAGAGGAACTTTAACCCATAAAATCCAATCAAAAAGGAGAGAAGCGTGGCCACATCCTTGCTGGTAAACACATTACCTTTCTTTCGCTGGTCCCGTCGCTTTTTCGGTGTGGCCTTCTCGGTTCTCTCTCCGCCTGGCCCGTCCGCCATTTTACTCACATCCTTTTTTTACGGCCCGCCGGCCAATAACTGTAATATATCCTGCATATGCCGAAGCATCGAGGAAATCAAATCTCCCAGGGCATCCCCCATAGGTGAAAATAAAAACAAAAACAATACCAGGCCCAGGATGATCTTCACCTGGATCTGCACCACAAATATGTTAATCTGCGGTATCATTTTCATCAAAATGCCCATCCCCATGGTAATGATAAATTCCGCCGCCAGAATTGGAAAGGCGAATTTCACCGCCAGCACAATGCACTCTGAAAAAATATCCAATATCGCCCAGAACGCCCCGCTGGAGAAAGCCACTTCCCCATAGGGAACCACATCTGACGAAGTGAGAAGGATCTTCATCATGGCCAGATGGCCGTCCGCCGCAAAAAAAAGCAGCATAAAGAAAACATTGTAAACGCTTCCTGACAGCGGAATCTGCGCATTGTTCTGCTCATCGTAGATCATGGCCATGGACAATCCCATCTGAAAGTCAATGATTGCGGCCGCATAGGTGATCACCATGCTGAAAAGCTGCATTGTAAATCCCAGAAAATAGCCCATCACAAACTCTTTCAAAAGCAGCATGCCGTAAACCAGCGGAGAATTCACTTCTATTGCTTCCGCCTGGGAAAATGAATACAACAACAGGGTCAATACCAGGATAAATCCCGCTTTCGCGATCATGGGCACACTGTTCCGGCCCAAAATAGGGTTGAGCAATACAAATCCGGCCATACGCATCATAATCAGAGAAAACAATAAAAATTGCGCCGTATCCGGAATCACCATTTCATCCCAACCTCCTCTGGAGCGTTATATCGCCGCAATCAGCTGGAAAACCTTCGCAGTAAAATCCTGCAGCATCACAAGCATATTGCTGCCCGTGAACACAAGAATCAGGGCGATCACCAGCAGTTTGGGCAGAAACGTGATGGTCTGTTCATGAATCTGCGTAGCGGCCTGAAAGATGGAAATCAAAAGCCCGATCAGCATACTGATCACCAGCATGGGCGCGGCCAGCTTAAGCGCCAGCACAAACACTTCATACATCAAGTCCGAGACTTCACCGTTTGTCATAGGTTCCTCCTGTATCACCGAAAGCTCTGCACAAGGGTCGAGAACAGCAGCTGCCATCCATCCACCGTAACAAAGAGCAGTAATTTAAAGGGCAGGGCTATAGTCGCCGGAGGCAACATGAACATGCCCATGGACATCAGCGTAGTGGATACCACAATATCAATCAGCAAGAAAGGCAGAAACAGCAAAAACCCCGCCATAAACGCGCGTTTTAATTCGCTGGTCATAAAGGCCGGAATCACTACCGTCATGGGCAGTTCCGTCAATTCTTCCACTTCTTCCGTCCCCGACAGATCTATATACATATTTACCGAACTGATCTCTGTTTGGCGCAGCATGAACTCTTTCATAGGTTCTTGGGCGCGCTTCAATGCCTCCTCCTGGGATATCTCCTGCCTCTTATATGGTTCATAAGCGTCAGCGTTAATTTCTGTAATCACCGGGTCCATAATGAAAAGTGTCAGAAATAGCGAGATGCCAATCATCACCATATTCGGCGGCACTTGTTGGACTCCCAAGGCATTTCTGACAAAAGACAGGACAATTACAATTCTGGTAAATGAGGTCATCATAACGAGGATGGATGGCAGCAAAGAGATTACTGTCAACATCAACAGCAATTCCAGCGTAGGCACCCGATCCCCATTAATATTTACAAGTGCGTCCATTT
>CAOJVE010000114.1 GCA_948444865.1 uncultured Lachnospiraceae bacterium | reverse complement strand
GACTATGTAGTCATAAGAGTCTTTGACAGGCTCCAAAGCTTTTTTCAGGAGCGATTCCCGGCCTGTGCCGGTGAATTCCAGTTCCGCCCGGCTCAGCAAAATATTGGAGGTGATCACGTCGCAGTATTCGGTGGGCTGAATGGCCTCCCGCAGAGGCATTTCCCCTTTTAAAACTTCATAGATGGTGCTGCTGTTCTCAATATCCAGCCCCAGACTGAACCCCAGATTCCCCTGTGGGTCCAAATCAATGGCCAGCACCTTGGTGTTCCGGCGTTCCACCAGGCTGCAGGCGATAGCAGAGGTTGTGGTAGTCTTACCGACCCCGCCTTTTTGATTGGTAAGTACAATATTTATTGACAAAACAAAACCTCCATTCGTAAATATATGTTACCATTCACGGCGTTTGGCTATGAATTTATAGTAATGCAAATCTTTTTTTCACTATTAATTAAGTATACTATATGTCGATAAATAAGTATAGATAGAAATTTGAGAAAAATATCGAAATTAGCCAAAACGCTGAGTAAAGCGGCAATTCAGGCAGTATTACGACAGTTTTCCAATAGTTTTTGATACGTTTTAAGAGAGGAGTTGTGTTATATGGCATCAATCGGAGGTTTATCAAGCGCTACCAGCAGTCTGGTGTCCGGAGGCGGCGGATTGCACGGATACGGCGGCCTGGCCAGCGGTCTGGACCGAGACACGTTAATCGAATCCATGACCTATGCCACCAGGGCAAAGATTGCAAAACAACAGCAGAAGAAACAGACATTTCAGTGGAAGCAGGATGCCTATCGCTCTGTGACCGATAAATTAGTGGCGCTGTCAAGCAAATACATGGATTACACCAATCCCACCACCAATTTAAGCAGTTCCAGCCTGTTTGCGAAGACCAACATCATAAGCAACGGCAAAAACGCTTCCAAAGTCAGCATCACCACCAACGGCAGCGGTTCCGCGGACTCCCTGACCATCTTGGGCGTGAAGCAGATGGCGAAAAATGCATCGGCGACCAGTGGAACTGCGGCTTCGGATGGGGTTTTGAAGACGGAGGCGATTAATTTTGGAAAAGAAGAAGTCAGCGTTTTCCAGGATCAGTCTCTGCAGATCAAATATGGCGATAATACGTATACGGTTAATTTTGGAGAGATTGCAAATTCCACAGATGCCGATGAAGTTATTAAACAGCTGAACGCCGCATTGAAAAATGTGAAAACCGGAGAGGGAGAAGACGAGACTTTAGATAAATTAGTTGAGTTTAAAGTGAATGCCGAGGGAGAAATTGCCCTGTCAAAGACAACGGCTGCGCAGGAATCTCTTGCAGTGACAGGCGGCTCAGAGGATCTTCTGAAAAGTTTGGGATTGGAAGTAAAAAAGGATGAGAACGGTAACCCCAAAAATGAAGAATGGACAATCGAAAATGGGAATATTTCTACCCAAAAGAGAGCAGATGGCAAAAGCGGCATATCGAAAGAAGTTGATTTTAAGGACAGAATCGCAGGCCAGAGTCTGACGTTCAGTTATAATGGCAATCAGGTTACAATTAATATGCCGTCTGCGGAAGAATTAAAAGCGTCAACAGAAACGGGGGCAGCTGAACATAATAAACAGGCGGTTTTAAATGCTTTGCAGAAAGGTTTTGACAAGGCGGTTGGAAAAGGCCGTGTAGAAGTAAAATTAGAAAACGATGCATTTACGTTTAAAACAACGCTGCCTGGTGGAGATGAGGACGAAACATCTGTTTTGTCGCTGGATTACGGCAGCGCTGGCATGGTGGGTAAACATAGGGCCTTCCATACACTGGCAGGGGAAAGCAATCATCTGAATCTTTATGCAAGTATCGAAGAGTCTGGTTTGAAGGATTTGACGCCTGCTGATAAAACAAACTTGTCCCAAGAAAATCAGACTATTAATATCAACGGGACGACCATTGATATTAAAAAAGGCAGCACCATTAATGAGATTATTAGTGCGATCAACAATTCGGATGCAGGCGTAACCGTTTCTTACATGAAGAATTCGGATAAACTTGTGATAACATCCAAAGAGGACGGCGCTAGTGGTAAGATTGAACTGGGCAAGGGTGATCCGGCTAAACAGCCTGGAACTACTGACATTACAAATATTTTATTTGGCAGCATAACAGAAGCTGACATAGAAAAAGGAAAAGGCCAGGATGCCATCGTAGCCGTTCAGTACGCAGGCTCTTCCGAAGTGATAGAGCTGCGCAGAGGAACCAACACATTTAACCAGGACGGCCTCAACATCACCGTTAAAGGAACATTTGGTTACGATGCAAGCGGTCAGGTGCAGCAGGGCACGGGTGAGGAGGTCACCTTCGAGTCCACCGCCAACACCGACAACATCCTGAAAACCATCAAAGACATGGTTACGGCCTACAACGAGATCGTAGATCTGGTCAACAGTCTGGTTTCCACCAAGCCCGACCGCGACTACGCGCCTCTGACGGACGACCAGAAGGAAGAAATGAGCGAGGAGCAGATTGAGAAATGGGAGAAGAAGGCCAAGGAAGGCATTCTCTTCGGCGACGACCTGCTTCGGAATCTGTCCAGCGATCTGCGGTTTGTGGCCGGCGGCGCCCTGATGAACCAGCTGGAAGCCATCGGTATCTCCGAGGCGTCCGGTTACACCTCCAACGGTAAGCTGACCATTGATGAAAATAAGCTGAAAAACGCGCTGGAGTCCGAACCGGATAAAGTGGCGAAATTGTTTTCAGACCCTAATAACGGCCTGATGACCAACATGAAGAAAGTCACCGATTCCTACGCCAAGACCTGGGGCACCAAGGGAAGCCTGATTGCCCGGGCGGGTTCAGAGGCCTCCGCGACCAGTCTGACCGACAATGAGATTTACACATCCATGAAGGATATTGACAGCATCATCAAGCAGCTGCAGGAACGGCTGAAAAATGAACAGGACCGTTACATTTCTCAGTTCACCACATTGGAGACGGTGATTGCGCAGATGAACAGCCAGAGCAGCTATTTAAGTTCTATGTCAGGCGGATATTAATACTTACAAAGCTACGCATTAAGGAGATAAAAAGATGATGGCAAGTGGTTATCAACAGTATAAAAACCAGTCAGTGAGTACCATGACGCAAGGTGAGATGCTGCTCCTGCTTTTTGACGAATTGGTAAAGAGGATTACCAGGGCGGAACTGGCCCTGAAAGATCAGCAGATGGATATTTTTGAGCAGTCTGTGGATCGGGCTGCGGAGATTATTAAGTATTTGAAACATACGCTGAATCGGGAGTATGCGATTAGTGTTCAGTTAAGGGCTTTGTATGACTTCTTTATATACGAGTTGAGCCGCGTGAAGGCCAGCCGGAGGCAGGAAATCCTGGATGAAGTGAAGCCGCTGATTGAAGAACTGCGCGACGCTTTCCGTCAGGCGGAGAAAAAATCAACCCGATAGCACAGGCAGGAGCAGGATATGGACGAAAAAGGGATTCTTGTGGAAATCATGAAGAAGCTGCAGAAGAAGTACGGAAGCATGAACGAAGTCTTGAGAGTGACCCAGGATATGCAGGACGCGCTTATGAGGGACGACCGGGTATCCATGGAAATGCTGATTTCCATGCGGCAAAAAGACATTGACGTTGCGGCCGACTGCGACGGGGACATTCGTTATCTGCTGTCCGTGTTGGAGCCGGAGAAAAGAGAGCAGGTCAGGGAGTGGCTAAACGAGGGCACGGCAAAAGAGCAGGACGGATTTGAAGCCGTCAAAATCAGCGAAATTGCCAGGGCCGCGCGGAATGTGCTGGATAAAACCATTCAGATCGACAGCCGGATGAGCCAGCGCGTAGCCGGGAAAGATTCCTTTTATCATCAGCAAAAGTAAAGAAATTCCTTAAATAAACCGGGGCCGGGCTGCGCATAGTTGCAGTCCGGCCCTGGTTGATAAATAGGTCATTTTGTGTTACACTGTTGTATAAAAAGTGAGAAAGACATAAAGGATGAAGTTTGAGTGGGATGAGAATAAAAATTTTATAAATTAGCAAAAACATAAGATTTCTTTTGAAACGGCAGCATATGTTTTTGATGATCCTTATTATATTGAAATGTTTGATTTTGAACACAGTGTTGATGAAATAGGTACGTTGCAATAGGAAAGGTTGGAGATGTTTTATTTGTAGTATTCACTGAGAGAAAAGAGGCAATTCGGTTGATTTTGGCCAGACTTGCAACCAATACGGAAAAGGAGCTTTATTATGACCAAAACATTTATTATTGAGCATGGACAAATGCCCACAGAAGAACAGCTTAAAGAAATAGAGGAGGCCAAAAAGCATCCAATTGTTTTTGACGAGGAGTGCCAGGAACTATCGCCGGCTATGAAAAAAGCGTTTAAAAGCGCGGTTATCCAGCGCAACCGTAAAAAGAAGGCGTAAAATCCCAAAGCAAAGGCGCTTTGGGATTTATCCGCTGTTTTTCGGATACCGGGACACAGCCCAGACCGGCCCGCCGTACTCGCAGGGATTGCGGGCCTCTTTGATAATCAGGTTGGGGTCCCAGGGCTTTAAGGTGTTTTCCAGGCTCTGGGGGTCCACGATGCGAAGCTGGCCGTCTTTGGTGGCGCCGGTGACAAGAATGAAGTGTCCGTTGTTGGTGAAATGTCCCGGCCCCATAAGCAGCGCCAGAATTTTGTCAAAGCCCAGCGCGCCGATGAGATTTTCCGGGGTCAGAGCCATCTGGCTGCTCTCCACCCGCAGACCAAAAAGAGCCAGCCCTTCCGGCACCAGGTTGTGATAAGAACCGTGTCCCGGGGAATAATAACCGTGCTGCTCGGCCCAGGCCGCCATGTCAACGGGCGTGACGCTGTGGTCGGTGAAGCTGTTGACCACCATGGCAAGCGCGGTGGGGCCGCAGCCGTAAGAGGTCAGGGGGTCCTGGCCGCCCCACAGATAATTGGCCCAGCGGGAGTCATGCTGGTTATAATAAGTCAGCGCGCCCATTTTGGTGGGGATGGCGCCGGCATAAGAGCCGTCGGGAAGAAGCTGGGGCGGCGAAACATCCATATCCGGCTCAGGCGTGGGCGTGGGTTCAGGCGTAGGTTCCGGCGTCGGGGCGAAGGCTTCCAGTATGGGGTTTCCCTCTTTTTCGGGCAGCGCGCTGGCGGTCATTTTGGCGGACAGCGGCAGATAACAGACCGCGCCCAGGAAAATCAGCGCCAGGGGAAGGCAGTGTTCCTGGAGAATTTTTTTCATGGCGGGTAAAGAAACCTCCTTATTTTAAAGTTCTGTCATTTATTATAACATAAAACGCGAATGGGAAAAGTAAAAAATGCAGATAGTATTTGACCATGTGACGAAAAAATTTGAAGAGGGCGGCATCGGCCTGGAGAGGGTTTCCTTTGAGATCCAAAAGGGCGAGTTCGTCTTCGTAATCGGAGAGAGCGGCGCCGGAAAGAGCACGCTTCTGCGGCTTTTGACCAGGCGGATTGATTTGACCAGCGGCAATATTTATGTGGAAAACCAGTCCGTGCGGCAGATGCGAAGGAAGAATATCCCCTATTTTCGCCGGCAGTTCGGCATCATGGATAAAGAGGCGGGCCTGCTGGATTATATGGATCTCTATCACAATGTGGAACTGGCGCTTATCGCCACCGAGCATCCGGAGGCCTCCATGCGAAAAAAAGTGATGAAGGCGCTGGCGCTCATGGGGCTTTCAGGCAAAGAGGATCACCTGCCCATTGAGGTGTCCATTGGAGAGCGCGCCAGAGCCATGCTGGCCCGCGCCATTGTCACCAACCCCTCGATTCTGGTGCTGGATGAGCCCACGGCCAACTTAGACCCCGGCCTGGCCTGGGACATTATGACGCTGGTCAGCGACATCAACCGGGCCGGCGTTACGGTTATTGTGGTAAGCCATTCCAAGGATCTGGTGAACGTCATGCAGAGGCGGGTGCTGACGCTGGTGGCGGGCGTTTTGGTGTCCGACGAGAAAAAGGGCGGCTACAATTCCAAGGATATGGACATTTTCACCTACCGGAAAATCATGCGCCGGCGTTACGGCAGCTCTTACGAGGTTCGGGAGCGCGTAGACAAAAAATCCTTTTTGGGAAGCGGATAGGGTTATATTTTCCATCTCCGGGCCGATATATCTAATAGATAGAATCTATCTGACAATTATTGCATAAAAAATAAAGTCCGGGTTATTTATAATGATAACCATAAGGATGGCAGAAAGGAGAGTTATTTATGGCGATTAACGGCATTGGTTCATCCTATAATAATATGTATGGCATATACAACAGTTATAATAATTATAGGCTCCAGACGGCCTTGGCGAAGCATGGATTGTCCGGGTCCAACAATACATCATCCAGGACTGGCACAGCCATGGGCACGAACAACGCGTCCGTGGATTTTGTGAAACAGTACAACACGACCATGGCCAATCTGCTTTCATCGGCTAATTCCCTGATGGCGGCCAACAGTTCCGGCGCGGCGGCGGATTTGAGCGTCACCAGCTCCAATACGGATATTGCCCAGGCGAGCATCCAGTATAAGCCCAGGGAAGCCAAGACCATGACGCTGGACGTGCAGCAGCTTGCGCAGGCGCAGCAGAACAACAGCAGTGAAGTCTTAGGCGGGCAGACGGCTACGGAGAACATGAATTTCAAGATCGAGTCCGCTCAGGGCAGAGTTATCAACGTAAATGTAAATTCCGTATACGACAACGGAGCGGCCAAGACCAACCGTCAGATGCTCAGAGAAGCGGCGGAACAGATTAACAGCGCCGGCGGCAGCGTGCGGGCGAAGGTAATCGAGAAAGACGGCAATGTCAGCCTTCAGATCAGCGGCAAAGAGACAGGGCTTCAGAACGCATTCACCGTTTCGGGGAATTTCGGTCCGGCCAAAGACATGGATCAGGAGATCACAAGCGCGCAGAATGCGCAGTATAACGTGACGGAAAACGGCGTGACCAGAAGCTATGCCTCTGACACCAATAACATCGGTCTGGATCTGGGACGCATCGGCGTGCAGCTGAAAGACACCGGTTCCGTGCAGATCAGCACAGCGCCGGATGATAAGAAGATTATTTCAGCCGTGGAAGATCTGGTGAAAAGCTATAACAGCGCCATTGAGCTTTTAAGCAGCAATTCCGGCAGGGGAAGCGGCGTAGAGAGACAGCTGCGCAATATGCTGATGGGGCTGGCTCCAGAGAAATCTCTGGATCTGGTAGGCATTACCACCAACAAAGACGGCACTTTGAAGGTAAACGCCGAAACATTGGCGGAGAAGCTTAAAAAAGACCCGACGCTGACCCGTGAGATTATCAGCGGAGCCAACGGCATGGCCGCAAGAGCTTACGGAAAGGCAACCAGCGCGCTGGAAGCCAATTCAGTGAGCCTGATCAACAACGACTTGAAAAGCGCGGAAATTGACAACATGACCAATGAATACAATTTCTTGAATATGTTTGCCCGGTCAGGGGCATATAATATGAATAATTATTATGCCCTGGGGTTAATGGTTAATTATCTGGCGTAAGAGCCGGATAGGAGCGACACAGGAAAATAGGGGCAAGGAGCCTTTCGGCTTCTTGCCCGACTTTCATTTGCAAATCGTAACTGTTCAGCGCCTTCACAGTTACGGCAAAAATCCATTAGAAGTCGCCTTCGGCGATGGGATTTTTGCTGTATGTCTCGGGATTTTGCCGCATTCTGCGGCAAAACGCCTTGCGGAATAGTTCCTGCTGAATAGTTACTGCGAATCTTATAAGGAGTCCGGCGGGGAGAGGAGACAAAATGATTGAGAAAGAAAAATACGAGGCGCGCTATCTGCTTTCCATGGTATCAGCGATTATAAACCAGACGGAGATTCCCCGTTCGGTGCGCAGGCTGGACTGGGAGCACATATACAGGCTGGCCGATTACCACAAGGTGGCCCATATCTTATATCTGGCCACGCTGGGCCTGGACGAGGAGATCGCGCAGAAATGGAAAACCTTGTTCCGCGAGAAGTACGAAGAGTCCCTTCTTTCCCAGGAGCGTTTCCGCAACGCGGCAGAAGTGGTGATGTGGCAGCTCAAGCAGAACAAGATCCACGCCCTGCTGATCAAAGACGGGATCATGAGTTCCTGTTACGAACCCCGCGAGATCCGTGCGCTGAACCAGGTGCGCATACTGGTCGGCGAGGGCCAGGAGGGGCAGATCCACTCCCTGATGCGCTCCATGGATTTTCAAAAACAGGAGAACCGCAAAGGCAGCGGGGAGGCGTATTACCGCGTTCCCAAGACAACGGTGATCTTTTACACGGATCTGGGATTTCAGACCCGGCAGCTGCGGAAATATTTTGATTTCCCGGTGAAAGTGGTTCGCCAAATGGAAGGGGAAAAATACCTGCATCAATTTACGGAAGACGAATTTTACATTTATCTGATGTGCGATCTGGTGAATCAGTACGCCTGCGCGGAGATCAACATCGGCAATATGGTGGATTACTGGCAGTTTTATAAATTATACAAGGAACAGCTGAACTGGGAGTATATCGACAAGGAGCTGGCCGCCGCCGGCATTTTGGATTTCGCCCGCCGGCTGCAGAACCTGGTGAATATCTGGTTTGGAGGCGAGAGCGAGGCCTTTTCCGCGCAGTACGAGGCGGAGATCGACGTTTACCAGGCGATGGAGCTGTACATCTTCACCAGAGGCAGCGAGGGCCGCGAGGTCAGCATGAAGCTGACGGAGCTGGTGAAGGAAGTGAGCGACCGGCAGACGAGAAAGCGCAGGGAAGAGCGTGTGCGCCGTTTTCGGAAGTTTCTCTTTCCGGACAGGCGTTATATGGAAAATATCTTTCCCATTTTAGAAGACGCGCCCTTTTTGCTGCCTGTATTCTGGTTTTGGCGCTCCGTGCTTCTGTCGCTGATGCCCATTAAGAAAAAGATTTACCGGATGTTTAATCCCATCCGCCGCAAAATCGCCGGCATGGTGGAAAATGTGCAGATTCGCCAGGAAGAGCGGATGATGCGCCGGATGGACGAAGCCGTCCGCCAGGTGATGGAGGAGTCCAGCGTCTCGGTGGGCCAGGAAGTGCACGGCATTTTGGGCGATGAAGGGGAAGAGGCGCAGCCAAAGGAACTCCAGTCGGAGGCTGTTTTAAAGGAAGAAGCTATTGAGGACGCTGGGGAGGAAGGCGCGGAGTCAGCCGCTGACCCGAAGCCTTTTCATGAGGCGGAGGCATCCGAAAGCGACCAGGAAGACGATGTCCCGAAAGTGTATGGGATGAAGGATTTTTTTTCAAAATCTTGAAAAATATCCTTGACAATTCCTCGTACATGCTCTATAATAAATTTCGTTGCAGCATAGAAGTTCTATTACTTGTTATGTTTGCTTGTGCGTGTAGCTCAGCTGGATAGAGCGTCTG